>DASVDU010000235.1:0-27695 GCA_036380915.1 Hyphomicrobiaceae bacterium
ACCCCGTCATCCCGGGCCTTGTGCCCGGGATCCAACAATCCGCAGGCGAAGCGCAGCTGGCGAAGTGGATCCCGGCGACAAGCGCCGGGATGACTCGGAAAAGAGCAACCGGGCTTCCTAATGACATCTGCGTCAGGCACATCTTCCAACCTCTTCGCCCCCCGCGGCTCGGCCGAGGTGATCGAGCGCGGTGACGTGTTCCAGCCAAAGTTCGGACCAGATGACCTGCTGCCGGCGATCATCACCGATGCGGAGGCGGGCGCGGTGCTCATGTTCGCTTGGATGAACCCGGAGGCGCTGGCGCTGACGATCGAGACCGGGCTCGCGCACTTCTGGTCACGCTCGCGACAGCGGATCTGGAAGAAGGGCGAGGAGAGCGGGAACCTGCTTCGAGTTGCCGAAATCCTGACGGACTGCGACCAGGACGTGCTGTGGCTCAAGTGCCACGTCGAAGGCGACGGCAAGGCCTGCCATACGGGCGCACGGTCCTGCTTCTACCGGGCCTTGTCTCCGCACCGCACGGAGGATGGCGCGGTCCGACTCGTGCCCGCCGCTTCGACTGAAGGTTAAGCTTAGCCGAATTTCCCATCTTCTGCGTTGTTGATAAGCGGATCCTCCGGCGTTGCTGTAGGGTCCAGTTAATCCAGCGCGGGTTAGCATGATCACGAGCGACTCTACCCAAGGTGGCGTTTCAGGCATCCTGTCCCGCGTTGCATGCTGGTGAAACGCAACCCATCCCCGCTCGGGCGCAACGCGGGGTGGAAAGGCGGAGATTGAGCCATGGCGAAGGTGAAGATCGGCCTGGCACTCGGGTGTGGCGCGGCGCGGGGCTGGGCGCACATCGGCGTCCTTCGTGCGCTGCTCGAAGCCGGTATCGTGCCCGACATCGTGGCCGGAACGTCGATCGGCGCGGTCGTCGGCGGGTGCTACGCGGCCGGGCGACTGGACGAAGTCGAGGAGTTCGCATGCAGCCTCACGCGTCGTCGGGTGTTCGGCTATCTCGACTTCAACATGAGCGGCTCGGGACTCATCACCGGCCAGCGGCTGCGGGACCGGCTGATCAACCATCTCGGTGACACGACCATCGAGAGCCTCAACCCCCAGTTCACCGCGGTGGCGACGGAGATCGGCACAGGACACGAGATCTGGCTCTCCCGCGGCCGGCTGGTCGATGCGATTCGCGCCTCTTACGCCCTGCCCGGCATCTTCAAGCCTGTGAATGTTGGCGGGCGGTGGCTGTTCGACGGGGCACTGGTGAACCCGGTGCCGGTGTCGGTGTGCCGGGCGCTGGGGGCGCGTTACGTCATCGCCGTCAATCTCAACGCCGACATGTGCGGCCGCGGTACGGTGGTGCCGTTCCTCGAAGCGGGCACGCAGGACACCCTGCTGATCGAGGCCAACGGCGTGCCCAAGAAGAACGGCCGCGCCGCCATGAAGCTGCTGCGCCGCCAGTTCTTCGGCCCCGACGAGACGGCGCCGGGCATCTCCACGGTGGTGATGGACGCCTTCAACATCGTGCAGGACCGCATCGCCCGCTCGCGGCTCGCCGGCGATCCGCCCGACTTCATGATCTCGCCGCGGCTCGCCGGCATCGGCCCCTTCGACTTCCACCGCGCCGCCGAGCTGATTGAACGCGGCACGGCTGCGGCCCACCGTGAGGTGGAGGACATCGCGCGCGAGATCGAGGTGCGCCGCATGTTCGAGCCGCGGGTGGAGGAGGAGCGGGAGGGGGCTGTGGTGGAGGCGGGGCGGGAGTAGAATGCGTTGGCCTACAGAGTTCCTCTAGTCTAATCGCGGTAGAGTTACTTCGGCGCGACAGAAAGCACTCCAAACAAAGGAGCCGCCCCGAAGGGCGGCTCTCGAAGGTCGGATGTCAGCTATGATCAGAACTTGATAATCGCACCGGCATGCACGACGTTGGCGTCTTCATCTGCGTCGAAGACGCCCGCATCCTCGACCTCGTAGTTGCGCCAGTTGAGATAGAGGGCCATGGCAGCCGCGTCGATGTTCTGCACAATGCCTGCACCCCAGTATCTCCCTTTATCGTCAACTGGTGCAGTATCGAAGTTGACCTCGCTATACTCCGCGAACAGTGTGGTGTTGCCGTAGCCGAAGTAGTTCTTCTCGACACCAGCCATCACCCAGAAGCCGTCCTTGTCATCGAGATCGTCGTCGGAGTCGGTGGTGGCATAACCACCGGACAGGAACAGCCCGGTCGGGACATGCATAATAGAGCCCGACCCCAGAATGGTCTCTTCGTCCACCGCCGCTCCGACCGTTGGATTATCCTCCTTCGCGCGGTAGCCCACGCCGGCAGCTACGCGGACGCCATTGAACTCACCCGCATAGCGAAGCGCCACTTCCCAGTAGTCATCGGCATCGTGAACATTATCCCCGCCAATTAGGTGCGGGAAAATGCCTTCGTCCAACTCACCGGTATCGTGGCTGTAGCCAACCGAAAGCAAGAAGCCAGCCAGCGAAGGCGTGGTGTAGTAGACGCCCTGCTTCCGACCTCCGTCGAAGCCATTCACGAAGATGTCGGTGAAGTGGCTGTGCAGCGAGAATTCAGCCTCGTCCATACCGCCCACCGTAACGTACGGCGTGGCGAGATTGATCTCGTAAAGACCGTCCGTCACCTGCGACGTCTGGCCGAGATTCACACGACCGAATGTCTGGCTATTCAGGTAAAGGTAGTTGTGCCGGATCGTGAACGAATCAGCTGCAGAACCGGTGCCGAAATCGTTGTTGCTGAGGCCAATTTCGATTACATAGCCAGCCGTGAGGTCGGGCCGGATCTGCGCCTCACCTTTGAAGCCAAAGCGGCTCATGTAGGCGCCGTTATCGCGAACGGTGGCCTTACCTTCGCGATAGCCGAACTCGTCATCATGCCAGACAATGGCCTGGTTCACCGCGCCGTACACCGTTAGCGACACCACGCGATTCCCCTTCCGGGCCGCCGTCGCTTCCAGCTCCGCCACACGCTCCTCGAGGTCGGCGCAGCAGTTCCCGCCAAGGTCGGCGGCCATGGCGCTGGTCGCAAACAAACCAGCTGCGGCAGCAACAGCAATGCTGCTGGCCGTCTTCATCAGTCCCCTAGTCATTCGATAGGCTCCCCTATGTTTGTCCGGTGTGCAGAAAGCAGCACGCGCTGCCCGGCGACAGCACACGCCCGGTCCGAGTTGCACGCACGCGCGTGAGCGCACGCCACTCCGACTGGACGCGTTACGCGCAACGCGACTGAACTGAACTCAACGCTGGGTACTCAGGTGCGGCCTTCAGCCCGCCGGGCTTGCTTCCTGCTAGGCCTGCTCGGGACCGATGTGGACCCTCACTGGCCCATACTCGACCTCCTAAAGAGGTCCGCCGCACGACTCGATACTGGACATGATCGTTAGAGGAGGACGGGTCGAGGGGAAAGGGTAAGTCGACAGAAATCCGCTCAATCCGACGGAACCGTGGCCGATATGTCACCAGTTGAAGGTGGGCAACAGTGTTGTTGCTGGAATGTTCCGGATTTCTGGAGCGGTTCAGATCGGATCGATGTTAAGGCCGGAGTCGGCTGTACCATTCCGAGGGCACAAAAAGCAAGAAAGCCGCCCGTTGGGGCGGCTTTCGGTTCGGTCAGTCTGCTTAGGCTGGTGGATCAGAAGCGGATGATGCCGCCGGTGAACACTGCCTGATAGTCCTCGACATCGAGGTTCAGACGGGTGCCGAAGGGGCTTGCTCCGACATTGACTACGGCATCGAAGTCACCCGAGTAGTTGCGATAGCCCGCGTAAAGGTCCATTGCCGCTGCATCGATGGTTTGAACGATACCAAAGCCCCAAACGGTTACCTGAGAACTCCTGATTGCCGCCCCGAAGGTATCAAAGTTAGCTCCCAGAGGCAGAGTACCCGCCAGGAAGCCGAGATCGTTTACGTTGCCGCCAGCCAGACCACCACCTGTGTCAGCCTGGAAGTACTCGCCGTAGATCGTCGTATTGCCCAAGCCGAAGAAGTTCTTCTCGATACCAGCTTGGACGTACCAGAACTCGTCGCGATCATCGACGTCCGGGAGAAGCAAATTGCCTTCCAAAGCGCGCAATGCGAACAATTCCCGGCGATTCTCATCTTTGAGGAAGCCGTAAGCGCCTGCGATGTAAAGTCCGGTCGGTACATGCATCGCACTGGCTGACATGCCGACGGCCCAGCAGTCGACGTCGGAATCTCCCGTCACACCGATACCGAACACCGGATCTACGAAGTCGAGATCGGCGCAACCGCGATCATTATTGCTGCCAGTACCCGTGACAGCAAAGCCCGTTATCCCAAAGATATCCGTTGGCAGAACCGCGGTCGCATCGCCGTCCGTCCACTGTTGATAACCGATACCCGCGGCGACCCGAATACCGTTCCACTCGTTCGCGTAGCGCAGAGCCGCATCCCAAAAGTCATCCTCACCCCACGAGGCCGAGAATGTGAAGCCCGAGAAGGTGGGCGAAACATAACGGACGAGATTGCGCCGGTCGCCATCGCCGACGTTCGCATTGGCTTGGGACAGTATGTCATTCCACTGCAGACCGGCGAAGGGCGCCACCGCCAACAATGTCCCGTTGCTTAAGCGCAGGAACATGCCGCCGCCCCAGTTGTTCACGTCCGGCGCACCGATCTGAGCAGCGTTCGACAGGTTGATTTCAGTTATGCCGTCCGTCGCCATGCTGGTGTGGCCCACCCAGACACGACCAAGCCGGTTCGACTCGATCCACCAGGCACTATGCCTGAGGTCCAAAGATGAAGTGCCCCCGACGAGGTCATCGGCAAACTGGTTCACATTGGCGCTGTTCGCGATGCGAACGCCGATCTCGAGCAAGTACCCCGCCTTCCATTCCGGGCTGATCGTGGCGTCGCCGCGGAAGCCGAAGCGGGTACGAGAGTTCTCGTTCGTCACCACGTAGGCGTTGGTTTCCTCGCCGTCATCCCACCACAGGATGCCTTCGTTCACCTGGCCGTAGACGGTTAGAGACACGCGGCGATTGCCCTTGCGCGCTGCCGTCGCCTCGAGCTCGGCAACACGCTCCTCGAGGTCGGCGCAGCAATTTCCGCCGAGATCGGCCGCCATGGCACTGGTCGCGATGACGCTGGCCGCGGCGGCGATGGCGAAGCGACTGGTCGTCTTAATCAGTCCCCCAATCATTTCCATCTCCACTTGGTGTTGTTCCGTTGGCGCAGAAAGCAGCACGCGCTGCCCGGCGACAGCTCACGCGCCTAGTCCGAGGTGCACGCACGCGCGTGTGCGCACGCCACTCCGACTGGACGCGGTACTCGGGAGACGCCACTGAACTCGACGCTGAACTCGTAGTGCGGCTTACCAGCCCGCCGGGCTTGCTTTCTGCAGAGCGGCCAGGCTGCCATCGGATGCCGGGCCAGCTCTGGTGGACCCTCGAAGAGGCTCCGCCGCACGACACTCAACACAGCGGCCGCACCGGTTGCATGTCGCTGACGAACACCCGTTATGGTTGTTCGCATTCCTGCTTTAGTGCAGTTGCAGGTTTCGAGCAAACTCGCGTTTAGGTTGTTGGCGCGATTGATCTGAATTCGTTGCGCTTTTGTCACGAAGTGCGCATCAGCAACGGCAATTTCGGCCGCTCACGGGTTAGTCAGGCAGGGAGGAGATGTGGATTGCGGGGGGCCGAAGATGTGAATCGGGTGTTGGACGGCGCCTCTGATTCGAGTCGCCGTTTCTGATGCGACCAAACTGGTTCCTGATTTGATCGCCAACCGTATCGGCCGCGGTTCACCCCGCGAGCAGGTAGGTGCGGAGCGCACTGGCCTCCATCTCTACCTCGGCGATGTGATGCTTGACGACGTCGCCGATGGAGACGATGCCGACGAGCGCATCGTCCTCGAGCACGGGTATGTGGCGCATGCGGCCGGCCGTCATGGTCGCCATGAGCTGGTCCAGTGTGTCAGCCTCGCTGCAGACCACCACCTGCCGGGTCATGAATTCTGACACGGGCTGCTCGAGGCAGTCTCGGCCCCGCTCGGCAATGGCGCGGATGATGTCGCGCTCCGAGATGATGCCGACGACCGTACCGCTCGCACCCAGGACGACGAGCGAGCCGATGCGCTTCGCCGACATCTTCTCGGCGGCGGCTTGCAGCGTCGTCTCTGGCCGCGCGGTAGCGACGGCCCGCCCCTTGCTCTTGAGTATGGCAGCCACGTTCATGGACGCGACCTCCCGTCCAGGCGGCCGGCAGACCCGTACTGACACGCCGAGGGTCGCGGCCGGTCTGGCCGACAACGTGTCCGTAGCCGGGCCGTTCCAACCGCGGCTCAGTTACCCCTCGCATATAGGGGAGATCAACTCCCGGTAGTTGATCGTGCGCTATCTCGCCCGCTGGCGCAAGCCGGTCGCTTCGCTACCGCAGCGGAGGGTCAGCCTCTTCCAGCGTCGGCTCAGCCGCGCGATCGAATGCACCGAAGATGAGCAGCCCGGCGAAGAAACCGCCGAGGTGAGCTTCCCAGGCGATCCCGCCCGTTTCGGCGAGGTCACCGAATCCGATCGCGAAGGCGAAGTTCAGGATCACCCAGATTGCGATGGTGATCAGCACCCGCCGGTCGTGCAGCATCTGCCCGAGATTCATCCTGGGGACCTCGCGGGCGCCTTCCGGAATGACAGCGGCCCCCCCGCGATCCATGGCATTGAACAGAAACCGCATCAGGCCGCCCATCATCCCGGATATGGCGCCCGAAGCTCCGACCATCGGCACCGGCAATCCTGGATTGATCGCCAGAAACGTGAGCGCCCCCGCGATGCCACAGATCGCGCTGAACAAGAGAAATCGCAGACTGCCGATGCGCCGCACCAGCGGCGTGCCCAATGCGAGCAGCCAGGCACTGTTGATCAGCAGGTGCAGCGGGTCGCCGTGCACGAACATGTGGGTGATGAACGAGGTGACGGCGCTGATCTCGCCGCCAGGCAGCACGAAGGGGCTATCCCCGTAACGGGCCGGAATGAACCCCAGCGTCAGAACCAGATACGCGTCGTCAATGTCCGACAGAAATCCGCGCGCGACATGGAGCAGGGCGAACGCGGCGAGCAGCCCCAAAATGACGTACGGCGCGTTGAAAATGGGCTCTCGGCGCACCAACCGGTCCTTTCAGCGAGACATTTCATCTAGAGGGCCTTCACCATGCCGGCAAGCGCCCGGCGCTCAGAAGCCGCAGGCCCCGAGCTGGCATGGAACCTGCTCAGGAGGCCGGGAAGAAGCTGCACATGTCCCAGATCGCAACTCGGGGCGGAACTGGTTCTATCGAGTATTTGGAGGGGGATCGATGGCTTGGGGAGACGCCGGAAGGGAGCGCGCCGCCAACATGGCTGAAAGGCCGGGCGCTCAGGTGGATCGTATGAAGAACGACACGAGCCGAGTCCTTTTCCATTACTGGAATGCGATCCGCGGATCGCGCCGGGCGCCGCGCCGCTTCGAGATCGAGCCGGCCCGCATCTCCCGCATTTTGCCCGAGGCGTTCATTCTGGAACAACGGGACGTGGACACATACCGGTTCCGAATTGCCGGCACCCGCCTTTGTGAACTGTTCGGGATGGAGCTGCGTGGTCACAATTTCCTGGAACTTTGGGAGGATGGGGACCGATTCCCGGTGAAGCGCCGGCTTGCATGCGTCGCGGAAGAGGGCGCAGTGGGACTGTTCGAATTTGAGGCATCTGTGTCAGTACGGGAATCGGCGAGCTTCGAGGTGCTGATCGTGCCGCTCATCCAGAAGGATGCCGCCATCGACCGGTTCCTCGGGACCATGAGCCCCATCAGCGAGCCGCTTTGGCGCGGGGTGGAACGCCTGGAGCGATGTCACCTGCTGCGGCACGAGTTGATCTGGCCCGAACCTGCGTCGGGCAGAATTGTCCGTGCACCCCTGCCGGAAGTTCGTGACGCCCGCCTCGTGCGCGTCGCCCATCGCAGCTTCCGCGTTTACGAAGGCGGGCTCTCGCGCGAGTCCGGCAAGCGATAGCGCACGCGTCCTCTTACCCCAAAAACAGCAGAAAATGGACTTCCGGCACAGTTCGTCGCGCCGGGATTACGTTTCCTTAACGGCTCGCACGGATAGTCAAGGCTTACGCAAGGACAATCCGGGCCATCGGTCAGGTACACGGCTGCAGTACGGCTGCAGACGGGCTGATGTATCAGTGCGAGCTGCTCCTCATGACTTGGACGCCGATCACCGCAACAGTTCCCGACGGAGCGGACGGCCGGCCCGCGGAAGCACCTCTGGCCTCCCCGCGCGAGCGGCGGCTCCATAAGCGCTACAAGATCGTCGTTCCGGGCCGATTCATGCGGCTCAACAAGGAAGAGCATCCGTGCAGGCTGCGGGACATCTCCTGCAGCGGCGCGGCGATCACCTCACCTGTCAGCCTCGAGATCGGCGAGCGCATCGTCGTCTATTTCGAGCATATCGGCGGGCTCGACGGCATCGTCGTGCGCACGTTCGAAGGCGGCTTCGCCATCGAGCTCTGCGTGACGCAGCACAAAAGAGAGAAACTCGCCGACCAGCTCGCGCGACTGGCGAACCGCGACGGCAAACCCGCACCCCGCCGGCACGAGCGATTCACCATCAACAACACCACGACCCTTCGTCTCGACGAAGACATCTCCATTCAGGTGCGCGTGCTCGATGTGTCGATTTCCGGCGCCTCCGTCGAGACGGAGGCGCGGCCGGCTCTCGGCAGCGAAGTCGTCCTCGGCAAGCTCCGGGCCAAGGTGGTCCGGCATCATATGGAGGGGCTCGGTCTTGAATTCATGGACATACAAAACCCCGATGCTCTCCGTCGCTCCATCCGCTGACATTATCCCCAGACGGATCAGTATCCGCGGCTGTTCGAGCACGGCGCAACACGATTTCGTCGCAAACCAGCGGCAGGTTAACGGGCAAAGTGTAGCAAGCGATCTGCCGGTTGTAGAGGGCGTTGCAGATCAATTGCGAGTTGTGGGTGGGGTTGCGTGACATGCGAGTAAAAGCTCTCGTGCTCATAGTCGTGTCCGGGTTGCTTCATGCGGGCAGTGCCGCCGCCGACAACTCAAAAATAAGGGCAGCCGAGCACTCATCTCTCTACATGCGCGTCTTCGGACAGGCGATTCCGCCGTTCGGATTCATCCAGTTCTGCGAGGCTTGGCCCGACGAGTGCAAAGCGGGTCACTGGCGCGACAGGCGCTTCCAGGCCACGCCGGAACGGCTGAGCGAGCTGGACGAGGTCAACCGCTACGTGAACCGCCGAATCCGTCCGACTACGGACCAGGAGCTGTTCGGCGTCACCGAGCGTTGGGTCATCCCCACCGACCAAGGCGATTGTGAGGACTACGCTCTTTTGAAGCGCAAGATCCTCATCGAGCGCGGATGGCCGCCGAGCTCGCTGCTGATGACCGTCGTGCGCGACGAGCTGGGCGAGGGGCACGCCGTGCTCACGGCGCGGACAGCCCAGGGCGACTTCATCCTCGACAACAAGGTCGACGAGGTGATGCTCTGGTATGTGAAGCCCTACGAGTACATCATGCGCCAGTCGTTCTTGGATCCGAAGGTCTGGGTGTCGCTCAACCCGCAGGCCTACTCGCCGGCCGCCATTGCCGTTGTGCGCAATCAGGACTGAGCTCCCGGATAAGGGCCGGAGCTCAGATGACCCGCGTGCGGGGATTGCTGGCAGTGAGCCCATACACGTGAGCCCAGCCGCTGGCGCCTCGTAGCCAGCACCCGCTCATGGCAAGCCGCCGACGCTGCGTCGTTGCCCAAAGCGCGTCGCGCCGGCGTGCCGCCTATTGGTTCTCCCGCAGTTGATTTACCGTGCCGGGGTTCTGACAGAACCGAATGCGGGTGCAGCCGCCGTGATGGCACTGTTGCCCCGAGCTTCCCCCCGCCAGTCTCGAAGCAAGCGACATCTACTCGAGGTGTCGATGCCGATTCCTGAGTTGTCGGGAGGAACGAGACGTCACTCCAGCGTGGCGGCTTCCTCGTGAGGAAATCGCAACACAGCTACAGATAGCGCCCCCTTCACCGATTTCCGGTTGGACCGCCCAGTGCCGGGCAGACCTGCCCTCAGTGCGACGACCCCTTGGCCTCGACGCGCGGCCGGACGGGCTCTGCTGGCCCACTCGCCGCACCATTGCCGCTCTTGTCGGCCGGCCGGGCGTTGGACGCATCCGCAATCGGCATTCCCGCGAGCTTGGCCAGGCTTTCTGCGATCGCCGGCGGTAGGGACGGAAACTGCGGCGCGTTCTGCCGAGCCCCCGGCGGAGGTGCCGGCGGAGGGGTGCGCCCGGCAGCGGCTCCGTTGGGTGGTGGAGGCGCCGTGTGTGCCGGCTGTCGCGGTGGCGCCGTAACCGAAGATGGTGCAGCAGGCGGTGGCGGCCCAGGCTGTCGAGCGACAGGTGGAGCGGTGGGGCGAGCCGGTGGCCCTCCCTTCCGCATCGAGGGTGGCGGCGGCGCCGTCGTGGGGCCTGGCCGTGGCTGTTGCGGAGAAGCGGCCACGGCTGGCTGGCGCGGATGCGGCGGCGCGGTCTTCGGGCCTGGCGTGAGCTTCGGCGGCACCGGTGGCGGGCCGGGAGGCTGCTTTGCCTGACTCGGTCGCGGGGGTGGCGGCGCAGACCTCACCGGCTGCTGCGCTCCATCCTGCGGCGGTGGTGGCGGTTGGGTCTGCTGCCGAACCGGCGGCGGCTGGGTCCGCGGCACGCCACGAGACGGAGGTTGCGTGCGTGCACTGCTTTCGCCCTGGGCGCCAGCCGGTGCTCCGGCCGGTGGTGGGGCAGCGTGCGAACCTTTCGGCTGAAGTGGCAAGGGCGGAACGGCGACGGGCGAGCCAGTCTTCTGTTTCGACGTCGAATCGCCTGCGGACGGCCCCGCCGCCGGATCCGCACCGTCGGACTTCGCGCCGCCGGCTCGCTTTCCCGAAGTCCGCGCAAGGAGCTGTTTGGCCGCTTGCAGCCCGCGGCGCCCCGCCTCCGGCTTGCCCTTCTCCTTCCGGCTCTTGGTTGGCTCGGCCGGGCGGTCAAGAGTGCTGTCCGGAGCTGTCACGTTCGCCTTCTGCGACGCCTCTGCAGGGGTGAGCGCAGGCGCCTCGGCCGTTGCGGGCGCTGGCGCGCTCACCTCCGTGCGCTTCTTCCTCCTCCGGCTCAAGGACCGCGGCCTGAACAGCCCGCTGCGCTGCAACTTGCGCTCGGACTTGCGGATCGTGCGCACGAGTTGCAGCGCCTCGCGGTCGCTCATCGCCTCGCCGTAGTAATAGCCCTGCCCGTACTCGCATCCGAGCCCGCGCAGGAAATTGGCGTCCTCCGCCACCTCGATGCCTTCGCCGACAACCTTCTTCCCGAGCTCGTGCGCCAGCGCCACGATGGAGCGCACGATCGCGGCGCCCGGGCCGTTACCGTTGATCGCTTGCACGAGCCCCTGGTCGATCTTGATGGTGTCGAACGGGAACCGCTGGAGATAGGCCAGCGAGGAATAGCCGGTGCCGAAATCGTCGATCGAGAGGCCCGCGCCGGCACTGCGCAGCAGCTCCAGCACGTGCACCGCCTGCTCCGGATTTTCCATCGCCACCGACTCGGTGATCTCGAGCCTGAGCGCGCGCGGCGGCACCAGGGCGCGGCCCAGGATGTGGCGAATTTCCTGGATGAGATCCTGCCGGAAGAGCTGCCGGCTCGACACGTTCACGCTGACGAAGACGGGATTGTCCCCGCGTGGCAGCTCCTTTTGCCACTTGGCCGCCTCCTCGGCCGCGCGCGTGAGGACATAAGAGCCGAGCTTGACGATGAGATCGCTCTTTTCGGCGATGGGCACGAACTCCGCCGGGCTGAGCCGTCCGAGCTTCGGGTGGTCCCAGCGCACAAGCGCCTCGAAGCCGGCCAGTTCTTCCGTCGGAAGATAGATGATCGGCTGATACTCGATGTGGATCTGATTGCGCTCGAGCGCGCGCCTCAGATCACCTTCGAGAACCACGCGATCGTCAGGCTCCCTGCGCTTGTCGGGCATGAACATCTCGATCCGGTCGGCGCCGCTGCGCTTGGCGCGGTACATGGCGATCTCGGCCTGCTTGAGCAGCTCCTCGGCGTCGAGGTCGCCATCCATGACGGCGATGCCGGTCGATGTGGTCAGCGAGATCTCCTGGCCGGCGATTTTGATGGGCGAGCGCAGACTGCGCCGAACCCGCTCCGCAAGCAGCGCAAGCTCGCGCGGCTCATGATGCGAGACGAGCAGCATCGCGAATTGGTCGCCACCGACCCGGGCCAGCGTGTCCTGCGGACCGACGTGGCGCATCAGCCGGCGTGCCACTGTCAGCAGGATGCTGTCGCCGACGATCAACCCCAGAGAGGCGTTGACGTTCTTGAACCGGTCGATGTCGATGAAGAAAACGGTCGGGCGAAGCTGCTGCTCGACCTTGGCGCGCATGATGGCGACGCCGAGCCGGTCCAGAAACAGCGCCTTGTTGGGCAGGCCGGTCAGGCTGCAGTGGACGGCATCGTGCATCAGCCGTTCCTGCGCCCGCTTCGCCTCGGTGATGTCGCGCATCAGACCGACACAGCGCAGTGCCCGCCGGTCGGAATGTGGGACGCTTGCCGCCTCGATCTCGAACCAGCGATAGGAGTTGTCGGTGTGGCGCATCCTGAGCTCGATGTGAATCGGCCCGCCGTTGCGCTCCTGCACACCCCACAGCACCAGCCGGAACCGCTCCCGGTCGGCCGGATGCAGATGCTTGGCGAAGTCGTCGACCTTGGTCGACAGCTCGCCTGCCGTCAGGCCGAGAGAGGCCTCGATCACGGGGCTCACCTTGATCTCGTCGCGCCGGGCCAGCCACTCCCAGACCGCCGCCCCCGATCCGTCGATCGCCATCGATCGAAGCTGCATCTCGCTCGGTGCAGCGCCATAGACCGGCTCGAAGGAACGGAATGCGAACTGCGTGACGGTGAAGCCCATCAACACGACGATGAGGACCAGTCCAGCAGCCAGCGCCGAGACAACGATATCGCCCGAGAGCTGCCCCGTAAGGGTTACAGCGGCCGCAAAGATCCACACCAGGAACAGGAGCCAGGTCGGGATCAGGGCGAGTGCGCGGTCCTGGCCGCGAATGGCGAGGTAGAGCGTGAGCAGCGCCCCAAGGCTGCCGATCACGGCGAATGAGGCGCGCGCGAACGTGGCCGCCAGCCGCGGGTCGATCACGGCGACGAAAACGAGTGCGAGCTGGGCAGCGATCCAGACGCTCGCGACCATGCGGATGAACCCGTGCCAGGAGCTCAGCCGCAGGAACACGCTGACGAAGATGACAATGCTCGCCGCGATGGCCGACTCGGTGGCGGCCCGGTAGACGGCATTATCTTCCGCCTTCAGGTGGAAAAGCTTGTGCCAGAAGCCGAAGTCCACGCACAGGTAGCCGAGCACGCACCACGCGACCAGTGCGGCAGCCGGGAAGATCGCCTTTTGATTGGCGGCAAAAACGGCCGTGAGAAAGATCGCGAGCAGGCCCGTGATCCCCAGCATGATGCCGTTGAAGAGCTGTCTGTCGCGCGCATTCAGCTCGTACTCCAGCGACTTCCAGAGGAAGACACGGGGAATGCGCTCTGAGGCCAACTCGGCGGCGTAGGTGATCGTCTGCCCCGGCTCCAACGTAATGCGGAAGATGTCGGCCCGGTCGCTCCTGACGCGATCCGGCAGATACCCGAGCGACGGTGTCACGGCCTCGATGCGGCGGGTGTCGAGATCCGGCCAGATCACGGACGAGCCGATCACCGTGTACCGCTCGGCCGTCAGCCAGCGCTCGATCGGTTTGTCGGTCGGGTTGCGCAGTGCAAAGACGAGCCAGTTCGGGTTGGTGCCAGGCGTGCTCGCCCGGATCGACATGCGGCCGCTGACGCCATCCGGGCCCGAAGCCGTGTCGACCTGGAGCGTGTCGCCCTGGCCGGTGTGGATCTCACCCTGGCCGGTGATCTCGATGCGATCCTGGTCGGGCCGGACCTCTATCGGCTCGAGAGCGCGCGCCGGCTCGGCCGCAGTGGTGAGGAGCAGCAGCCCGAACACCAGCAGCATCAGGCCCTTCAGGTATTCCCCCACCCCCCGCGATGGTGCGGCAGAGCAACATGGATCGCTATCGCTCATTCCGTATCCCGGACCCGCCGAAGTCGTCCCGCGGGTCGTCAGCCAAGGTTGCGTAGAGCAGATGATCTTGCCAGACACCATTGATCTTGAGATAGCGCCGCGCCAGCCCCTCGCGCTGGAACCGGTTGCGCTCCAGCACGCGGATCGAGGCCAGATTGTTCGGCATGCAGGCCGCTTCCACCCGGTGCAACTTGAGCTCGTCGAAAGCGAACCGGACGGCGCCGGCAAGCGCCCGGGTCATGTACCCGCGCCCGGCATAGGGCTTGCCTACCCAGTAGCCGACTGCGGCGGCCTGAGTGACGCCTCGGCGCACGTTGCTCAGAGTAAGTCCGCCGAGCAGGGTGTCGTCGGCTTCCTGAAACAGGAAGAAGGCATACCCCATGTCGTCGCGCAGCTCGCGCTGGTAGTGGCGAATCCGCCGGCGGAAGGCATCGCGGGACAGCTCGTCGCGCGTCCACTGCGGCTCCCATGGAACGAGGTGGTCACGGCTCTTCGCCCGCAGTTCGGCCCAGGCGGCGTAGTCGCCCATGTGCGGCGGCCGAAGATAGATCGACCCAGCACGCACGAGAGGAAGCCATTCACTGCCGAGGCCGGATCTCAGGAAAGCCATGGCGTTGCTCCTCTTGGGCTAGCCGGCGAGGCGACGCTCGGCCCGCTGCGCATAATCGGCAGAACGTCTGCCGGCCCCCACGACGGCGATTGACGGTAGAGCTGATCGCGCAACGCGTTCGGCGATGGCCCGGATCCGTTCGGGCGTGACATCCTCGATCCGTTGGACAAGCTCGGCCGGTGGGATCAGGCGGTCGAAGAACATGAGCTGCCGCGCCATCTGCTCGGCCCGCGCCGAGGAGCTTTCGAGCCCCGTCAGCAGCCCGGCCTTGAGCTGAGCCTTGGCACGCGCCACTTCCGCATCGGACGGGGGCGTGGCGGCGATGTTGAACAGCTCCGTCCCGATCACGTCGATGAGCTCCCCCATTTGCTCCGGACCTGTCGCCGCATGGATGTCGAACATCCCGCAATCGGCCATGCCCCATGCCGTCGAGTAGATCGCGTAGCAAAGCCCCCGATTTTCTCGCGCCGCCTGGAAGAGCCGGGACGACATCCCTCCGCCGAAGAGCCCGGAAAAGACCTGCGCGGCATAGAACTCCTGGTCGCGATAGGATGGCGCTTCGAACCCGAGGAGCAGATGGCTCTGCTCGAAGAGCTTCCGCGAGGTGCGCTGCCCTCCAACGTATCGCGCCACCGAACCATCTTGTGATTCGCCGCCATACAGGCCTCCAAATAGGGCTTCAGCGTGGCGGACGAGCGTGCCGTGGTCAATCGCTCCGGCTGCGGAAATCACCATTTGTGGTGCAAGATAGTGGGTGCGCAGGAAGTTCCTGAGGTCCTCGGAGGTCAGCCTGGTGACGCTTTCGCGCGTGCCGATGATCGGCCTGCCGACGGCCTGCCCGGGGTAAGCCGCATCCTGAACGAGATCGTAGGCGATCTCGTCGGGGCTGTCCTGAATGCTGGCGATCTCCTGCAGGATCACCTCCCGCTCGCGCTCTAGCTCGGCCTCCGCATAAGTGGAGTTCTGCAGGATGTCCGCCAGGATCTCGAGCGCGATGGCCTCGTCACCCTTGAGCACGCGGGCGTAGTAGGCCGTCATTTCGAGACTGGTCGCCGCGTTGAGCTCGCCGCCGACCTGCTCGATCTCTTCGGCAATCTGACGGGCCGTGCGCCGCCGCGTACCCTTGAACGCCATGTGCTCCAAGAGGTGGGAGATGCCGTGCTCTTCCTCCCTCTCGTGACGCGCACCGGTTGCCACCCATACTCCGAGCGAGATCGTTTCGAGATGGGGCATCTGATGGGACACGACCCTGAGCCCATTGCGGAGCCTCGTGACGGCAGTGGTCATGGTTGCTGCTCCACACCCGCGCCCACCCGCTCCTCCACGAAACGCTCCACAGCAGCCAGATCATTTGGCAGGCGAACTGAGCGCTCCTCATCGGTCATCAAGGATGCAAGCCGTGGCGGCAGGCCCGGTCGCTCGCCCAGAATGGTCTCCATGGTGTCCGGGAATTTCGCCGGATGCGCGGTTGCGAGCACGACCTGCGGCGCCCCACGGGAGGGCAGGCATCGCTGCGCCGCGATGAGGCCGCAGGCCGTGTGCGGCTCGGCCGTGTAGCCGCTCGACTGCCGCACCCGGCGGATGGTCTCGGCGACCTCGGTCTCCGAGGCCGAAGCGGCGGAAAAGTCTTGCGCGATAAGCCTCGGGCCTCCCCTCACCTCGAAGCGGCCCGACTGCGCCAGAGCCGTCATCTGGTTCCGGACCAGCGCTGCATCGCGGCCCTGGGCTTCGAACAGGTAGCGCTCGAAGTTCGAGGACACCTCGATGTCCATGGACGGCGAGGTGGTCGCGGTCACGCCCCGCTTCTCGTAGATGCCGGTGGCCACCGTGCGCGGCAGGATGTCGTTGACGTTGGAGCCGATGACCAGCCGCTCGATCGGAAGGCCCATCTGGCGGGCGACGTAGCCGGCGAAGATGTCGCCGAAGTTGCCCGTCGGCACAGCGAACGAGACAGACCGATGCGGTGCCCCGAGCGCCACGGCAGCGGCGAAGTAATACGTCACCTGGGCGACGATGCGCGCCCAGTTGATCGAGTTCACGCCCGAAAGCCGCATGCGGTCGCGGAAGGCATGGTCGTTGAACATGCCTTTCACGAGCGCCTGGCAGTCGTCGAACGTTCCCTCGATGGCGACGGCATGCACATTGGGCTCGCGCGGCGTCGTCATCATGCGCCGCTGGACATCAGAGACCCGGCCGGCCGGGTAGAGGATCACCACGTCCACGGCTTTCGAGCCGCGGAACGCCTCGATGGCCGCGCCGCCGGTGTCGCCGGAGGTGGCGCCGACGATGGTGGCCCGCTGCCCGCCCCGCTTCAGCACGTGATCCATGAGGCGCGACAGGAGCTGCATGGCGACGTCCTTGAACGCCAGTGTCGGTCCGTGAAACAGCTCCAGGACCCAAAGGTTGCTGTCGACCTGCACCAACGGCGTCACGGCCGGGTGGCCGAATGTTGCATAGGCCGACTTCGCCATGGCCAACAGCTCGTCGCGCGAGAGCGCGCCGCCCGTGAAGGGGTGGATCACCTCGACCGCGACCTCTGAGAACGGCCGGCCCGCGAGCGAGGCAATGGCTCCGTTGTCGAGCTTCGGCCAGGTCTCGGGCACGTAGAGCCCGCCATCGCGGGCTAGACCGGCAAGCAGAACGTCTTCGAAGCCGAGCTCGGGCGCCAAGCCCCTGGTTGAAATATATTTCACGGAACGTCAGCCTTCCTTATGCGGGCGCCCGGGGGGCGCGGACGTAACCTAGAGCGCCCCATTGACCCGCACAAGCGGCCCTCATCGGGGCGACCGTGACGGCGGGCGTGGATCGAGGACCCGCGACTCGCTTCCCCGCAACCGGCTGATCACAAAGGCGATATAGACAGCCAAGAGGGTCAGCGCGAGCCCCCACCAGGTCAGGGCATACTCCAGATGGCGGTTCGGCAGCTCGAGACGGCTCGGCCTGGGCGCCGGCAAGCCGCCCGGCGGGGTCGGGCCGATCTGGTCGACGTAAAAGTCGAGCCCGCTGGGGCCCGAGCCTTGCCATCGCGCCAGCCGGGCCCCTTCCACACCGGAGCGGGTGAGGAATTCTCTCGGGTTGCGCAGAAACCATATGTTGGCCGCCGGATTGCTCTCACCGGTGAACATGCCAGCCTGCTCGGCCGTGCGGAGCTGGCCGATCAGTTCCGTCTCGCCTTGGATCTGTCCTTCGGGCCGGGTTTGCGGGTCCTTGCGGGCCTCCGGCACGAAGCCGCGATTGACGTAGATCCGGCCATTCCCTCCAGCGAGCTCGAACGGCGTAAAGACCCAGTAGCCCGCGCCGCCAGGGCTGGCGCCGGCCGGTGCAGTCGTGAACACGTGCCGCTCGTCGGGGTTGTCGAACTTGCCGACGAGACGGACGGTCATGAACTCGCAGGACCCTGCAAGGCCGACCTCGTGCACCGGGGAGCAGGTGAGCGTGCTCCACCGCTCGGGCGGCAGCGGCTCGGCCGAGGCCCGCGCCTCCATGGTGGCGATCAGCTCTTCCTTCCAGGCCTTGCGCTGCCATTGCCAGTTGCCGAGCCCGATGAGCAGGACGAGTGCGGCGAGCGTCGCAACGGTCAGGGCGACAAGGCCACCTCCTCTCAACCTCTGCGCCATCAGCGTCCGTCCTGGTCGAAACGGCCCTCTTCCGCCCTGTTGCGGTACTGGAGGGCGATGAGCGTCCCCTTCATCGGCCGGAGCAGACCGTAGCCAAGCAGAGCGGCAATGGGAAACCAGAGGACCACGTGCACCCAGAGCGGCGGCGACAGCTTGAACTCGACGATGAGGGCGGCTCCCATAATCAGGAACCCGAGTATGATGATGACGAACACGGCCGGCCCGTCGCCGCTGTCGGCAAAGCCATTGCTGAGGCCGCAAGTCTCACAGCGCTCGCGCAACTTCAGAGTCAGCGGCCCATCGAACAGTTGCCCCTCTCCGCAACGCGGGCAACGTCCCAGCAGGCCCGCCCGCAGCGCAGTTCCAAGCTGATCATCCTGAGCCATGCGGGAGATGTGCTGCACTCGCCCCATCCGATGCAACGTGGGCTTTCGCCACAGAGCAGCTCGAGCTCGAAAAACGGAACGGCGGGGCCGCAACTGCCCCGCCGTGACCTGCATCGCACCGATGGTTTGTTCTCAGTGCGCAGCCGGTGTCCCGGCACCCCAGACGTAGATGCAGGCAAAAAGGAACAGCCACACGACGTCGACGAAGTGCCAGTACCATGCGGCTGCCTCGAAGCCGAAGTGCTGCTTGGGCGTGAAGTGGCCCTTCAGCGCCCGCAGCAGACAGACGAAGAGGAAGATCGTGCCGATGATGACGTGCGCACCGTGGAAGCCGGTGGCCATGAAGAACGTCGCGCCGTAGATGTGCCCGGCGTAGTTGAACGCCGCGTGGCCATACTCGTAGGCCTGCAGCAGCGTGAACATGAGGCCAAGGCAAACCGTCAGCGTCAGGCCCCAGACGAGACCCTTGCGGTCGTTCTGGAGCAACGCGTGATGGGCCCACGTTACCGTCGTGCCGGACAGCAGCAGGATCAGCGTGTTGACGAGCGGCAGGCCCCACGGATCGAAGGTGCTTTGGAACGAATCCGAAGGAATGGGCGGCCACTGCCCGCCGGTGAGCTCGTTGCGTTCGACCAAACCGATGATCGAAGTGTCAGAAGGTGCGATCGAGCCGTCCGGCATGGTGATGGGCAGGGGGCTAACGCCTCCCGGGAACAGGGCTGCGTCGAAATAGGCCCAGAACCAAGCCAGGAAGAACATCACCTCTGAGGTGATGAACAGGATCATTCCATAGCGCAGGTGAAGTTGTACGACCGGGGTATGGTCGCCCTTGTGGGCCTCCCGGACCACGTCGCGCCACCACATGAACGCAACGGCGACCAGCGCGGCGGCGCCAATGAAGAAGACCGTCGAGCCCTGTACGCCGAACAAACCGGAGCCGCCGCCTATCGACCGCATCCAAATGATCAAGCCGACGGCCAGGACGAACGCGCTTAGGGAGGCCAGAAGTGGCCACGGACTCGGGTCGACAAGATGATAATCGTGATGCTTGGCGTGGCTATCGGCCATGAGTCAGCTCCGTCGTCCTTGTGCATTCCATCCCAGCATGCAGCGCCGGATGGTCCGCGCCCCCGGTGTTAGCGAAATCCTCGACAGCTCGGCGTCACAAGCCGTCATGTCACGACCCCTTCCTGCCTGCACTTGGCTTTTCCGCCGCAGGGGAAACCGGCTGCGAGACAGCCGCAGCTTTCGACTCCTCGACAGGATAGAAAGTGTAAGAGAGCGTGATCTGCGTGAGATGACTCGCCGTCTCGTCCTCGAGGATGGCCGGATCGACGAAGAAGCTCACCGGCATGTCGACGGACTCGCCCGGCTCGAGCCTTTGCTCCGTAAAGCAGAAGCACTGGATCTTGTTGAAGTAGCTGCCCGCGATCTCCGGCGTCACGTTGAAGGTCGCCGTTCCCGTGATCGGACGGTCGGTCGTGTTCTCCGCGCGATAAAACGCCAGCGCGTTCTCGCCGATCTTCACGTCCTTCGTCTGCTGGACAGGGTGGAATGTCCAGCCGAGTCCCGGTGCAACATTGGCGTCGAAACGGATAGTGACGACCCGGTCGAGAACTGTGTCGGACGGCTTTTGAGCGCGCTGGGTCGTACCGCCGTAGCCGGTCACCTGGCAAAAGAGCGTGTAGAGCGGCACAGCAGCGTAAGCCATCCCCAGCATGCCCAAGGCAGCCGCCGCGCAGATGAGCGCAATGCGCGCGTGGCGCGCCCCACCACCCACCTTCTCGACTGACCCCGTCACGACAAATAACCCTTTCTCACACCAGCCCTGCCCGATCATATCGGGCGATTGAAGACGTTGCCGCCGAGGCGCACGATCGTAGCCACGTAGAACAGCAGGACGAGCAGCCCGAGCGCCACGGCAATGGCTATCGAGCGATAGCGCTGCCTGCGCCGCCGCTCCAGTTCAGCCTCGAAGTCCTCTCCATTCCGATCATCCGCAGCCACACGGCCACTCCCCAACGTCATACTCATCCCAGCAGCGGCCGCACGAGGTGCTCGGCCAGAAGCACGGCGAACAGCAGGAACAGATAGAGCAGCGAAAAGCCGAACAGCTGTCTGGCCGCGTAGTCCGCCTCGCGCCCTTCACGTACGCGATACACCTTGATCGCCAGCGCCACGAACGCAACGCTCAGCGCCACCGACGCGGCGAGATAAACAACGCCACCAAGCCCGATAAACGGTGGAATCACCGCGACGATCGCGAGCACGACGCTGTAGATGAGGATCTGCCGCCTGGTCTCATCGCCTCCGGCTACCACAGGAAGCATCGGCACGCCGACCCGCTCGTAATCCCGCGAGCGATAGAGCGCGAGCGCCCAGAAGTGCGGCGGGGTCCAGAAGAAAATGATGAGGAACAGTATGACGCTTTCGATGCTGACCGTGCCGGTCACGGCTGCCCACCCGATCATGGGCGGGAATGCGCCGGCAGCTCCTCCGATGACGATGTTCTGCGGCGTCCGCCGCTTGAGCCACATCGTGTAAATGAAAATATAGAAGCCGATCGTCAGCGCGAGCAGCGCACCGGCCGTCCAGTTCACCAGCAGGCCCAGCGTCATCACCGAGAACACCGCCAGGACGACCCCGAAGGTCAAAGCCTCCTCTGCGGTAACGTGCCCGCGTGGGATCGGCCTTGCCGCCGTCCGCGCCATGCGCGCGTCGATATCGGCGTCGTACCACATGTTGAGCGCGCCGGATGCCCCGGCCCCGACCGTAATCGCCAGAAGGGCGATACCGGCCAGTACGGGGTGAAGCTCGCCCGGCGCAAGGACCAGGCCGACGAACGCCGTGAAGACGACGAGCGACATCACGCCCGGTTTCAGCAGGGCGACGAAATCTCCGACCGTTCCCCCCATCGAGGCGGCTATTACGCGCGCTTCAGCTTTGGTGCCTTTGTCCGCCATTTCGGCTCAGCCTGCCGGCTTATCCCTGTTCCAGTCGACGGCGCACCGCGGCGCCGCCTATTCTGTTATCCCGCCTGTTCCAGGCGGGCCGCCGATCGAAGCGCCCGCCTCATGGTGCGACTGGGAGGCCGAAGCCTCCCATCGCTCTTGTCAGTGCTGCTCCGCCGCCCTGATCCGAGGCAGTGTCTCGAACGAATGGAACGGCGGCGGCGAGGACAGCGTCCACTCCAGTGTCGTCGCACCCACGCCCCATGGATTCTCGGCTGCACGCTCCTTGCGCAGGAAGGCCACCACCATACCCACGAAGAACATCGACGTGCCGAACGCCGTGATGTAGGAGCCCATCGAGGAGATATAGTTCCAATAGGCGAAGGCATCCGGGTAGTCGGCGTAACGCCGCGGCATGCCGGCCAGGCCAAGGAAATGCTGCGGGAAGAACAGGATGTTCGCGCCGATGAACGTCAGCCAGAAGTGCAGCTTCGCGAAGAACTCCGAGTACATGTACCCGGTCATCTTCGGGAACCAATAGTACCAGCCGGCGAAGATCGCGAAGACCGCGCCGAGCGACAGCACGTAATGGAAGTGCGCGACGACGTAGTAGGTATCGTGGAGCGCACGATCGACGCCGGCATTCGCAAGCATCACTCCGGTGACGCCGCCGATCGTGAACAGGATGATGAAGCCGATTGCCCACAGCATCGGAGCGCGGAAGTTTATGGACCCGCCCCACATCGTGGCGATCCAGGAGAACACCTTCACGCCCGTGGGCACGGCGATCACCATCGTGCCGAACACGAAGTACGCCTGGGCGTCGACGCCCATACCCGACACGTACATGTGGTGAGCCCATACGACGAACCCGACGAGCCCGATCGCAACCATGGCGTAAGCCATGCCGAGATAGCCGAAAACTGGCTTGCGGGAGAACGTCGACACGACGTGGCTGATCATGCCGAAGCCCGGCAGGATCATGATGTAGACCTCCGGGTGGCCGAAGAACCAGAAGAGGTGCTGATAGAGGACCGGGTCACCGCCGCCCTGGGCATCGAAGAACGTGGTGCCGAAGTTGCGATCCGTCAGCAGCATGGTGATGGCGCCGGCCAGCACAGGGAGCGACAGCAGCAGCAAGAAGGCCGTTACCAGAATCGCCCAGACGAATAGCGGCATCTTGTGCATCGTCATGCCCGGCGCGCGCATATTGAAGATCGTGGTGATGAAGTTGATCGCGCCGAGAATCGAGGAAGCGCCCGCTATGTGGAATGAGAGGATTCCAAAGTCGACGGACGGCCCCGAGTGACCCAGAGTGGAAAGCGGCGGGTAGAGCGTCCAACCCGTTCCGGAGCCCATGTCGCCGGATGGCCCCTCGACGAAAAGCGAGATGATGAAAAGGCCAAGGGCGACCGGCAACAACCAGAACGAGATATTGTTCATTCTGGGGAATGCCATGTCCGGCGCGCCGATGTGCAGGGGCACGAACCAGTTTCCGAACCCGCCGATCATCGCCGGCATGATCACGAAGAACACCATGATGATGCCGTGAGCGGTCACCATCGCGTTGAAGGCGTGCGGATTGGCGAAATACTGGAGCCCCGGTTCCTGCAACTCCAAGCGCATGCCGACCGATAAAGCGCCACCGATCACGCCCGCGATCATGGCGAAGACGAGGTACATCGTACCGATGTCTTTGTGATTGGTCGAAAATAGCCAGCGCTTGATGCCGTGCGGCGTGTGATCGTCGCGAATGTGCGCTGCGGAAGCCGTGCTAGCCATTTGCAGTCACCTTTCCCTCGGTGTCAAAATTCCGCTATTTCAGTCGCGGGGCGGCGTTTGCCCGCGCCCCATGCAACTCAGTTCTGCTCGACGCGATCAGCAGTGCCGGGCGGAGCCGATGCCACCTTGGCCGCGTCGGGCTGATCGGTCGCAGCACGCAAAATCCCGCGCGCCCGGTCCCAGTCTCTGGCCTTCGCCGCCTCGATCCACTGGTTGAATGCTTCCTCGCTGACGACGCGAATGGCGATCGGCATGGAGGCGTGGTCCTTGCCGCAAAGCTCCGAGCACTGGCCGTAGTAGACACCGGGCCGCGTCACCTTGAACCAGGTTGCAGTGACGCGTCCTGGAACCGCATCGACCTTCGAACCGAAGGACGGAATGGTCCAGCTGTGGATGACGTCGTTTGCCGTAACAAGCACGTGCACGGTCTTGTTCACCGGCACTGCGATCTCGTTGTCCACCGCCAGCTGACGGGGCTGGCCGCTCTTCGCCCAGAGGGGCGCCGCATCGTTGTAGAGGCGACGGGTCCGCTCGACACCCGTCAAATCGCCGTAGCGCTTATTGAACTCGTCGTCACCGAGCTCCGCCCGGAGAAGATCCTCGTCGCGGAGAATGTTGGAGGTGACCGTGAGGCCATCGTAGTCAGGGTACTCGTGCTCCCAGAACCAGGCATTGCCGATGGCTTTGATGGTCAGGTCTGGCTTTGGATAGCTGTACTGCAGATAGAGCAGCTTGAAGGAGGGGACTGCGATCACAACGAGAATGAGGATCGGGATCACGGTCCAGACCAGCTCCAGCATCGTGTGGTGCGTGGTCCGGGATGGGGTCGGATTGGACTTCTCGTTGAAGCGGAAGATCACGTACAGCAGCAGGATGCCGACGAAGACGGCGATCGCGATGATGAGGGTGTTCACCAGGTCATGGAACGCGTGAATGCCCTCCGCCACCTCGGTCACCGCGCCTTGCATGCCCAGCTGACCTGGCGAGGGTTGACCGATGCCTGCCCATGCCGCCGTTGCCATTCCCAGAGCCGCGAGCGCCGCTATTGAACCCAGCGCCCAAATTCCCAAGCTCGATTTGCCCATTGCCCTCGCTCCCACCGTCCCGCGACTTCCGTTGCGGAGGCATATCAACTTGGATTGTCGATGATTGTTGATCGTCAACGTTCCGAGTTTGTCACAGAACCATAATGGTCCCAGATATCTCAAGCGCCAGTTATGCGGCATTTCCACGCGCGACGCGCATGATTCACAGGCCCATCGCCGCCCGAGTTGCACGCCGACACGAGACCCTCTGTCCAAGTCCCACTTTAGCCCAATTTCCTCAGCAGACAGGCTCGAGTTTGGTCGTTCCGCCAGACTAGCCCATCGGGTCATCAGGCTCATAGAAGAACGGAGAGTGCAGTTGGTCGAGGCCGTCGCCGGGTGCGCGTCGCGTTCTTCTCGCGGGCTCTATCGCGCCGGCGCTGCCGCCTTTTTCGCCCTGCTGCTGATGGGCTCGTTCGCCGCCCCAGCCGCACCAGCAATTGCTCAGGCGCCGGACGGAACCGTGAAGGCCCAGCACGGCGATTGGCAGGTGGTGTGCAAGGCGCCACTGCCGGGTGCCAAGAACGAGACGTGCGCACTTGTTCAGAGCGTCACCGCCGAGGATCGGAACAACGTCGGCCTGACGGTCTATTTCCAGAAGTTCTCGAACGGCACGCGGGTGCTGCGCGTGTTTGCGCCCGTAGGTGTGCTGCTGCCACCTGGCCTCGGCCTGAAGATCGACGGTAAGGACGTGGGGCATGCGCCTTTCCTGCGCTGCCACGCTTTCGCCTGCTACGCGCAAGTCGTTGCGGAAGATGGCCTTGTCGAGCAGCTCAAGGCCGGCAAGACGGCCATCTTCATTATATTCCAGACCGAGGAGGCCGGGATCGGCATCCCGATCTCGCTGGCCGGCTTCTCCGAAGCATTGGCTGAGCTCCACTAGCTCTCGTCGGCGCTCGGCGCGCCAGTTCCTCACTTATTCGGAGTCACGCTCCCTGATGAGTGCGTGCGATGCCCTTGTGCTCGGGTGCCCGAGAAAATGCGTTCCGAGTTGCTGATCCTGCCTTTTAATTGCCGCATGAAGCCGCTTTAGGGTCGCAAAGCCGCCGGCAAAAAGGACGGTTTCTCTCCTGCCTTCCGCCATCTTGCGCGGCTAGCAAGGCCGTGCAGGAGGACCCCATGCAAAGCAAGCGCCGAACGACGACCCGGAAGAACGTGCAGCATGCCTCAGTCGTGGTAGCCGATCTCGACGGCCGCCGTTCGCAGCTCTTGCAATCGTTCCACTTCTCCTGCCGCCGCAAGGTCGCCGAGATGGCCAGCCGTGCCGCGTGTTTCGAGGAGCTTGCTGAAACGTTCCCTGGCCTCCTCTTCGCGCTCGCCACGAATTACGGAACGGTGGAGTCCCGTCGCGCTGCCATCGACCACCTGATCGCAGGCTCTCGCCTGCGCGAGGCAGCGAACGCTCTCGGCCTGCCCTGGTGGATGCGCAAGCTGCCGCCGCAGGCGTTCAGCAAGCGGCTCGAAAGCATTCCTGACGACCCAGCCTTTGCGGCCCGGGTCGTCAATCTTCTGCCCGCCGTACCAGCCGGCTCGGCGAAGTGGCTCGACCGCGTGCTCCTCGCCTACCGGGCCTGCGGACCCGAGTTTGCCCTCTGGGTGGCCAAGCACGACCGGTTCCACGCGCCGCTTCTGACCGATCCGGCCCTGATCTATGTCGCGGCGTGGGCTTGGTTTGCCGGCCAGCCGGACACGCTGGGTGCAAGGCTCCTGCGCCGGCCCTGGACGCCGGCCATGAGCCCGCGCCGAGCGTTCGATGAGCTCACCACCTGGCGCAAGCGCGTCCGGCTCGCTCTGACGCTCAGCGCACTCGACCGGCAGCCGTGGCTCGCAGAGGGCTCGGCGCTCGGCTACGACTTCGTCGAGCTGAGGGAGATCACGGATTTCATCGCCGAGAGCGACGCGATGGACAACTGCCTCGACAGCTTCTCGGAAAAACTCGAGTCGGGAACGAGCTACGTCTTCAGCATCCGCCACAAAGGCACGCCCGTCGCCGACGTCGAGATCGGCGCGCACCCGATCGAGCCGAACCTGCCGACCATCGTGCAGCTGAGGGCGCCTCGAAACAGGCGGGCGAGCCCTCAGATCTGGCGCGCTGCCTATGCCTGGCTCGGCTCCCAGCCGCTGCGGCCCGCGCCGCCGCTCGTCATCAACTCGGCCGCGCGTCGCCGCACCTGGCGGGAGCTGTGGAGCCCCTATCTTTCGGTGCTCGCGCCCGGTGACCGGGAACAGTTCGAAAAACTGGCCAAGGACCTGGACAAGCTGCGCGCCCGCCGCGGGCGGCCGGCGCGTGCGCGCCGGACTTCGCCCGCTCAGCAGACCGTATCGCCTCAGACCGAAGAGGCCGACGTCGCCATGGTCTAAGCGGCGCCGGCTCCGTTTTTGGCAGCCGGTGGCCGCCCCATTGTTGGGTCTTGGCTCTATTCCGCCGCTGCCCGCAGGATTGGGGCCGCCGCCTTCACGTCGGCGTCGACGTGGTCCTCGAACTTCCTGAAGTTCTTGTTGAACATATCGACCAGCGCCCTGGCCTGGGCGTCGTAGGCGGCTGGGTCAGTCCAGGTCTCCCGGGGGTTGAGGATCTTCTCCTCTATTCCCGGCAGTGAGGTCGGCACCGCGAACCCGAACGTCGGGTCCGTCCGCATGGCCTGCCCCTTCAGCCTGCCGGAAAGGGCCGCATCTAGCAGCGCGCGGGTCACTTGGATCGGCATCCTGTGGCCGACACCATATTTGCCGCCCGTCCATCCGGTGTTGACCAGCCAGCAGTCCACGCCGTGCTTGGCGATCAGCTCGCGAAGCATGTTGCCGTAGACGGTGGGATGACGGGGCATGAACGGAGCACCGAAGCAGGTCGAGAACGTGGCCTGCGGCTCGGAGCCGACGCCTTTTTCCGTGCCCGCCACCTTCGCCGTGTAGCCCGAGAGGAAGTGATACTCGGCCTGGCTCGGCGTCAGCTTTGCGATGGGCGGCAGGACGCCGAAGGCGTCAGCGGCCAGCATGATGATGTTCTTCGGGTGCCCCGCGCGGCCGGTCGGGCTCGAGTTGCGGATAAACTCCAGCGGGTAGGCCGCTCGCGTGTTCTCCGTGAGCGAGCCGTCGTGGAAGTCGGGCTCGCGCGTGCCGGCCTTGACGACGACATTCTCCAG
>DASVDU010000236.1:0-15272 GCA_036380915.1 Hyphomicrobiaceae bacterium
GAACCTGCGGCAGGCCGACTTGAAGCTGAGCTTGGCTTCGCGGGGGAACTCCTCGTCAGGGATCTCGTCCACCTCGCTCAGCGACACGGGCGGCGGATTTGCCACAAACTCGGGTCCAACGAAACCTGCCATGTAGGCGTAGAGGTCGATGATCGGCGAGTTGGCGATGAGCGCCTTGATGCGCCCATCATGCTCGGCCGCGCGCGTGACGAAGTAGCCGCCGAAGCTGATGCCGTAGAGGGCGAGACGCTCCGAACCCACTTCCGGTCTGGCGAGCACAAAATCGAGCATCGCCCCGATCGGTTTCTCGTAGTCGGGGCGGAACTTCAGGTCCGGATGCTGGCGCAGGCAGCCGACCTGTCCTGGGCCTTCGCCGACAAGGACGTTGTATCCGCGATCGAGCGCCGCCGCAGCGGTTTGGAAATAGAGTTCCTCACCGGTGCCGTCGAAGCCCGTGAGGATGAGGATGGTCTTGCCGCGCTCCGCCCCGCCGGCGGGCGCCATGAAGTAGCCGGGCAGAGCCTTGCCCTCGAAAGGTATCTCGACCGGCTCGATTCGGTCCCGCATCAGCTCGGCTGCGGCACGGAACGCATCGCGGCTGGCGAGCCCCCAAGGCAGCGCTTCCGATCCGAAGGGGTCGGCGAAGTATTCGGCGGCGCGGTAGTACATGGAAGCGCGCAGGAAATGATCCCGGGCGCTGACGCGGTGGCCGCGCTTGAGCGCCTCGCGGCCGGCGTTCAGGACCCGTTCGCCCATTCCAGCCAAGGCGTTCCGCCAGGCGTAGGGATCGTCTCCAGCAACTGCCGAGCGGGTCGCGAAAATTTCCCCAGGGGTCGCACCACCATAGTTGCCGGCGCCCAGGGACCGCATGAGCTGGAAATCGAGCTCGCCCGATTGGAAGCCCTTAATGCGGGTCGTGCCTCGTTCGACGCGATCTGCTGCCATTCCGACCTCCCTGGTATTCCCGGACCCGGAATGTAGGACGCTGGCTCCCAGAGCCGCCATCGTCGCGAGAATGCAGGTCCGTCGCGTTATGATCGCCCCTGTCATGATCGCCTGCTCCTACCCAGGCGAATCAACGCGCGCAGGCCTTAAAATCGGGTGAATGCGTCCGGAGCCCGCTGGGACGGGCGAGCCTATCCTAATGTTCCGGCATTGACTTGCAGGCGCTTCCCGACGATATTGCCGCCGCACGCGGTGGCTTGGGGCCATCGCGCAAGAGGCGCTGCCCGAGGCTCTTCGCCGGCATCCGGCCGGTAGACCGTTTCCCGACAGGTGAGGCGGTTCATCCAAGTCCGCGACGTGACACGCGCGGCGCCGCAGGGCGTGGATAAGACAAGGATACGTCATGTTCGCAGTCATCAAGACCGGCGGCAAGCAGTACCGCGTGGCGACCGACGACGTCCTTACCGTCGAAAAGCTCGACGGCGAGGCCGGCTCCGAGGTGGAGTTCACGGAGGTGCTGATGATCGGCGGCAACGGGACGCCGAAGATCGGCACGCCAACTGTCCCGGGAGCCAAGGTCACTGCGGAGCTCGTGGAGCAGACCCGCGGGCCCAAGCTCATCGCATTCAAGAAGCGCCGCCGCAAGAACTCGCGGCGCAAGAAGGGGCATCGTCAGGATTTGACGAAGGTCCGTATCACCAACATCATCGGCGCCTGAAGGGCAGCCGACCCGACCACGAGGTTTGAGACATGGCACACAAAAAGGCAGGCGGGTCGTCGCGTAACGGCCGCGATTCGCATTCGAAGCGCCTCGGCGTGAAGAAGTACGGCGGCGAGTTCGTCGTGCCGGGCAACATCATCGTGCGCCAGCGCGGCACGCAGTGGCATCCCGGCGACAACGTCGGCATGGGCACCGACCACACGCTGTTCGCGGTGGCCGAGGGGCACGTGGAATTCCGCACCAAGGCGAAGGGGCGTGTCTTCGTGTCCGTGCGACCGCCCAAGCTCGAAGCGGCAGAGTGAAGCCGCACACAGGCGGTGGCTTGTTGAAGGGAGATGGCAGGCCATCTCCCTTTTTTGATGGCCATCGCCAAGCCGGATCAGAGGCGCCGAAGGCGCGAAGCGTGTTCTTAGGACGAGCGTCACGCTGGACCCCCGGTTTGACGTCGTTATGCTCGCCGACTTGAAAACGGATGTGATCTGTGCCCGCTGAGCTCCGCACATGAGAACGAAGCGATTGCTCCTGCGAGACCTCACGCTCCGCGACGTTCGCCGGATCGCGATGCTGGCGAGCGATTGGGATGTCGCGCGCATGACCGGCCGCATCCCGCATCCCTACTCGGAGGAGCTGGCCCGTCAGTGGATCAGCGATCTTACCGAAGGGGAATTCGTGCAAGGAATCGTCAGCCAGGGTGAGCTCGTAGGGCTCTGTGGCTACATGCCGGACGGCAATTCGGCCGAGATCGGCTACTGGGTCGGCAAACCGTGGTGGGGCCGCGGATTCGCCACCGAGGCGGCCGGAGCCCTGATAGACTACTGCTTCAACGAAGTTGGCTTCGAACGGATCACCTGCGGCCATTTCGTCGATAATCCTGCATCCGCCCGGGTCATCGCGAAGCTCGGCTTCCGTTTTACGGGTTGGGAGCGCGTCTGGTGCGAAGCCCGCCAGTCGGACGTGGATACGTTGAAATACGAGCGGTTGCGCCAGGCCGGCGAAGCCAAGGTCAGGGTGTCATGAAGTTCCTCGACCAGGCAAAAATCTACGTGAAGGCTGGTGACGGTGGCCCCGGCGCGGTGAGCTTCCGCCGCGAAAAATTCATCGAATTCGGCGGGCCCGACGGCGGCGACGGCGGCAGGGGCGGAGACGTCTGGATCGAGTGCGACCCCAATCTCAATACGCTGATCGACTACCGCTACCAGCAGCACTTCAAGGCAAAGAACGGCCAGCACGGCATGGGCAAGAACCGCTCAGGCGCCAAGGGGGCCGACTGCGTTCTCAAAGTGCCGCCGGGAACGCAGGTTTTCGCGGAGGATCAGGAGACTCTGCTGGCAGACCTGACAAAGCCCGGCCAGCGCGTGCGCATCGCCCGCGGTGGCAATGGCGGTTTCGGCAATGCCCATTTCAAGACGGCGACGAATCAGGCCCCGCGCCGGGCCAATCCCGGCCAGCCCGGCGAGGAGCTGACCATCTGGCTGCGTTTGAAGCTGATCGCCGATGCAGGCCTCATCGGACTGCCCAATGCGGGAAAGTCGACGTTTTTGTCGAAAGTCAGCGCAGCCAAGCCCAAGATTGCCGACTACCCGTTCACGACGCTGCACCCCAACCTCGGCATGGTCCGCGTGGGCGACATCGATTTCGTGCTGGCTGATATTCCAGGGTTGATCGAGGGCGCGCACGCCGGCGCCGGGCTCGGTACGCGCTTTCTGGGGCACATCGAGCGCTGCCGCGTGCTGCTGCACCTGGTTGACGCCACCGAGGAGGACGTTGCTGACGCCTATCGCACCGTGCGTCGTGAGCTGAAGGCCTATGCTGCGGATCTCGAAAAGAAGAAGGAGATCGTCGCGCTATCGAAATGCGATGCTCTCGATCCGCAAACCCTCGAAGAGAAGCAGGAGGTCCTGAAGCGGGCCGCGCGCAAGAAGCCACATCTTCTTTCCTCCGTGTCCGGACAAGGCGTAGAGGAAATCCTCTACGCTCTGGCGCGTGCCATCGAGACCTCACGCGAAGATGAACGGCTGGCGGCCGAGCCCGTCGAGGCAAGGGAATGGCGGCCATGAACCAGAATAGCGCTGCTGCTGTCGGCGAAGTCGGGGAATCCGCCCCCGACGCCGGTCGCGCCGCATGGGCTGAGGCCCGGCGGATCGTCGTCAAGATCGGCTCTGCATTGCTGGTCGACAAAGGCTCCGGCCGTATTCGCTCGACCTGGCTCAATTCCCTGGCTGACGACGTGGCGGAGCTGCGGCAGGAGGGACGAGAGGTTGTGCTGGTCTCCTCGGGGGCCATCGCGCTCGGCCGACACATATTGAAGCTGCCCAAAGGCCCTCTTCAGCTCGAGCAGTCGCAGGCGGCGGCCGCCGTCGGGCAGATCACTCTGGCGCGTTCCTATCAGGAGCTGTTCCGGGCGCGTGGCCTCATAACCGCCCAGGTGCTGCTGACCCTCGGCGACACCGAGAAGCGCCGCCGCTATCTCAACGCCCGCAACACGATCGACACGCTGCTTGCCCACGGCGCCATCCCGGTCGTCAACGAGAACGACACGGTCGCGACGAGCGAGATCCGCTACGGCGACAACGACCGGCTGTCGGCACGGGTGGCCAGCATGATCAGCGCCGATGCCCTGGTTCTCCTTTCCGATGTCGATGGCCTCTATACCAGCCCGCCCGGCACAGACCCGCAGGCGCGACGGCTCGACGTGGTCCGCGCGATCACGCCCGAGATCGAGGCCATGGCTGGAGATGCCGGCACCGAGCTGTCGCGCGGCGGCATGAAGACCAAGATCGAGGCAGGGCGCATCGCGCTTTCCGCCGGTACGGACATGGTGATCGCCTCGGGCAAGGTGCTGCATCCTCTGCGGGCGCTGCGTGACGGAGTGCCGTGCACATGGTTCCTTGCGCCGTCGGATCCGGTGACTGCCAGGAAGCGCTGGATTGCCGGACAGCTCGAGCCCCGGGGAACGGTTGTGATCGACCCAGGGGCGGAGCGCGCGCTGCTCGCGGGCAAGAGCCTGCTGCCGGCCGGCGTGACGCGCGTCGAAGGCCAGTTCGACCGCGGCGATGCCGTGATCATCCGCAACAATAGCGGTCGCGAGATCGGCCGGGGCCTGATCGCCTATGCGCACGACGATGCAGCGCGTATCATCGGCCGCCGAAGCAGCGAGATCACTGAGATCCTCGGCCATGAGGGCCGTAGCGAGCTCATCCATCGCGACAACATGGTTCTGAATCGGAAGTAGCCGCCATGAACAGGCCGGATCGCAATATCCAAGGCGCGGAAACGGCAGATCTGATGCGCGGGATGGGGCTCGCAGCGCGAGCAGCCTCGCGCCAGATCGCGCTGGCTCCTCCGGCGCAGAAGAACGAGGCGCTCACGGCTGCCGCAAAAGCTGTGTGGGACGGAGCTTCGGCCATTCTGGAGGCCAACGCCAAGGACCTGGAGGCCGCACGCAGCAGGGGCACGACCGCAGCCTTTCTGGACCGGCTGACGCTGAACAAATCCCGGATCGAAGCGATCGCACGGAGCCTCGAGGACATCGCCGCTCTCGATGATCCGGTCGGCACCGTCCTGGCTCGATGGAAGCGGCCGAACGGCCTCGTCATCGAGCGGGTACGTGTGCCGCTGGGCGTCATCGGCATCATCTACGAGAGCCGGCCCAACGTGACTGCGGATGCCGGTGCGCTTTGCCTGAAAAGCGGGAACGCCGCCATTTTGCGCGGCGGCTCTGAAAGCCGGCATTCGAGCCGGGCCATTCACGCCTGCCTGGCGCAAGGCCTCAAGGCTGCTGGCCTGCCGGAAGCCGCCATTCAGCTCGTGGCGACGACGGATCGCGAGGCGGTTGGCGAGATGCTTAAGGGGCTCGATGGCAATATCGACGTCATCGTACCCCGTGGCGGGAAGAGCCTCGTCGCCCGGGTGCAGGACGAAGCGCGCGTGCCGGTCTTCGCGCACCTCGAGGGGATCTGCCACACTTACGTCGACAAGGATGCCGATCTCGACATGGCGCGCGAGATCGTGCTGAACGCCAAGATGCGCCGTCCGGGCATCTGTGGGGCAACCGAAACGCTGCTGGTGGACCGCGCTGCGCCCGCGAACGTCCTGCCGGCGCTGGTGAAGGCATTGATCGAGGCCGGCTGCGCCGTGCGCGGTGACGAGGCGGCGCAAGCCGCTGACCCGCGCGTCACGCCGGCCACGGAGGAGGACTGGTCGACTGAATATCTGGATGCCATCATTTCAGTGAAGGTGGTGGACGGAGTCGATGGCGCGATCGATCACATCGCCCGCTACGGCTCACAGCATACCGATGCCATCATCACCAACGACGCAGCCAGTGCGGAGCGTTTCCTGCAGCGGGTCGATTCGGCCATCGTCCTGCACAACGCTTCCACGCAGTTCGCGGATGGGGGTGAGTTCGGCTTCGGCGCGGAGATTGGCATTGCCACCGGCAAAATGCACGCCCGCGGACCCGTCGGCGTCGAGCAGCTCACCAGCTTCAAGTACGTCGTGCGCGGTGCCGGCCAGGTGAGGCCGGCATGACCCTGGCTTTTCAAAGCACGATGGGGCCTGGCCCGATACTCTGTTCACCTCTCCCATGGGGAGAGATCCGCCCCCAGGGCCGGATGAATCGGGAGACCCTCCTCACCCCTACCCTTTATCCGTCGGGGAGAGGGAGCCCGGCTGTGCGCTTGGCGCCTGTCGATCCAATCCAGAAAAGCCCCTCTCGGATTGCGAGGGCCTGAGGGATGCGCAGGAGCGCGCCGGTCCGGTTCGGCTCTGTCAGGGTCCGAACACCGCTCGTCACATCCGGTCAACGGGTCGGTGTCATGGGGGGAACGTTCAACCCACCCCATGCCGGCCACGTCCTCATCAGCCACATGGCGCTGACGCGCCTCCGCCTGAACCAGCTCTGGTGGGTGGTGACACCTGGCAATCCGCTGAAGGAGACGGGCGACCTGCCGCCATTGGAGGAGCGCATGGCCGCCTGTCGCGCCATGACTGCGGATCCGCGAATCAAAATTACGGGCTTCGAGGAGCAGCTCGGGACCCCCTATACGGCGGCCACGCTGGCCTTTCTGGCAAGGCGCTATCCATCCGTCCGGTTCGTCTGGGTAATGGGCGCCGATAATCTGGCAAGCTTCCACCGCTGGCAGCACTGGCGCGAGATCATGCATCTGATGCCGATCGCCGTGATCGACCGGCCGGGCTGGCGCCATCGGGCGCTGGCCTCCAAGACCGCTCACGCTTTCCGGGACGCTTACGTGCCGGAGACCCGGTCCGGCGATCTGCCCGACTTGACGCCGCCGGCTTGGACCCTGTTGACCGGGCCTTTGTCTCCCCTGTCATCGACAGCCATCCGGGCCATGCGCCGGGCGAACGCCACCGATCGGCAACAGTATGTGGCCAAGGCGCAACCGTTTGGCGGCCAGGGTTGAAAATCCGTATCGAAACCACTTAGTCTAGAGACGGCCGCCTTGGAGGGGCCGCCAACGGCTGTTGCCGAGACCACATGAGAGTGGAGCGTGGTCCTCGGGTAGCACCCCAACGGGACTTGATGGCGAAAGGAAACCCACGACACGATGCAAGCCGCTTTTGAGGGCGCCCGCCGCGGCGCGCCTCCAGCCGAACTCGTTTCCGACGGAATGGGTTCGGAAGCCCTCCTCACCCACGTCGCCCACTGGCTCGATGAGGCCAAGGCCGAGGACGTGGTCACGATCGATCTCCGAGGGAAATCGTCGATCGGCGACTTCATGGTGATTGCGACCGGCCGGTCGGATCGACACGTCGGGGCCATAGCCGATCAGATCCAGCGCAAACTGAAGGAGCATGGCTTCGGCCGTGTCCGCGTCGAGGGCGCGGAAGCCTGCGACTGGGTGCTGATCGACGCGATCGACGTGATCGTCCACGTCTTCCGTCCAGAGGTGCGCGAGTTCTACAATCTGGAGAAGATGTGGTTGTCAGACCGCCCGGCGGACGGCGCCCAGCACTGACGGCTCGAACGCGTCTGACCTGATTGCGCGGGCCGGTCCCGCGAAAGGGGGGCGGCCATGCGCATCATCATCGCCGCCGTCGGACGTCTCAAGGACGGCCCCGAGCGCCAGCTCGTCCAGCGCTATCGCGACCGGCTGGCGGCGAGCGGTCGTGCGCTCGGCTGGGGACCTGTCGACATCATCGAGATTCCTGAAAGCCGCGCGCCGGACCCGAGCACACGCAAGTCCGAGGAGGCTGCTCGACTGCTCGCGAAGGTCGGCGAAGCGGGAAAGATGGTCGCCCTCGATGAAAACGGCCGCGAATTCACCAGCGACGAATTCGCCGTGTATCTGCGCATGCAGCGCGAATCGGGTGTTCGCTCGCTCGCCTTTTTGATCGGCGGACCGGACGGGCACGGGGCCGAGGTCCTGGCCGACGCCGATCTCAGGCTGTCGTTCGGCCGGATGACGCTGCCGCACATGCTCGTCCGCGTTCTACTCGTCGAGCAGCTTTACCGCGCTGCCACGATTCTGTCGGGACACCCTTATCATCGAAGCTGATCTGGCAGTCGGCAGGAAGATTAGCCAAAGGCGTTGATGCCGAGCAGTGTTCGGCCAATCACCAGATTATTGATCTGAGTCGTCCCGTCAGGGATCGTCAGCATGCGCGCGCTGCGGAAGTGGCGCTCGACTGGGAACTCGCGGCTGATCCCAGAGGCGCCATGCACCTGGATGGCTTTCGACGTAATCCGCACGGCCGCCTCCGTGGCGAAGGCCTTGGCCATCGCTGCCTCGATGTTCGTGCCCTTGCCGAGTGTGAGCTGTGACAGGGCGCGATAGACCAGGAGGCGCGCCGCCTCGAGCTCGGTCGCCATCTCAGCAATGAGCTGCTGCACGAGCTGATGGCCGCCGATCGGCTTGCCGAACTGTTCGCGCTGCTGAGCATAGGAAATGCTGGCCTCGAGGCTGGCCTGGGCCATCCCGAGCCCAAGGAGTGAAATAAAGCAGCGCGATCGCTCGAAACCCTTCATCGTCTCCCGCAGGCCACCGCCAAGGCCGCCGATCATGTTGGCGGCGGGAACCGAAACGTCATTGAGGATGATCTGCCCGAGCGACCAGCCGTTCAATCCGATCTTCTCGATCTCCCGGGTCTCAAAACCGTGCTCGGCGCGGTCAACCAGGAACATCGTGAACTCCTGATCGCCGGTTGCTGCCACGACAGTGGCATAGTCGGCAACCGAGCAGTTCGAGATCCACATCTTCTCGCCGTTGATGCGGTAGTGATCGCCGTCCCTGAAGGCGCGCGTGCGCATGGCACGAACGTTCGAACCGACATCTGGCTCGCTGATCGCCGAGCAGCCGATCAGCTCGCCCCGGAGCGTCGGGCCAAGATACCGCGCCTTCAGCGCCTCCGAGCCGCCGTTGTAGACCTTGATCGCCGCGCCCTCGTTGACGAACGCGGCGCCCGCAAGGTCGGGAGAGACGCGTGCCAGCTCCTCATAAAGAAGACCGCTCGTCAGGAAATCGAGCCCCGCTCCGCCCCCATCCTCTGGCACCCAGCCGCATCCGACTCCGTACTCTGCAGTCATACCAAGCAGCTTTTTCAGCACCGGGGCCGGGATCAGCGTGTCGCGGTATTCAGCGGTGATCGGGCGAATGTCGCGATCGATGAAGCGGCGCCAGGCATCGAGCGCCATCCGCTGCTCTTCGGAAAGATCGAAGTCCATGGCCTATTCCCCGCGGAAGACTGGTTGGCGCTTTTCGAAGAAGGCCTGGATTCCCTCCTCATAGTCGCGAGTGCTTTCGAGTGGACGGCGCAAGCGCTCGTTAAGAGCAACTGCACCGTCGAAGTCGAGGTCGGCTCCCTCGTTCACCATGCGCTTGACGGCGGCGACGCCCAGCGGGCTCGTAACCTTCACCTGCTCGGCGATCTCAAGTGCCTTCGCCAGGTGCCGACCCGGCGGCACGACCCACTCGACAATGCCGAGGTCCAGCGCTTCCGCGGCACCGACCCGGCGCGCGGTAAAGAACAGCTCCTTGGCCCGAGCGCGTCCGATCAGTCGCGGCAGCGCTATGGCAGCCCCCGATCCGGGATAAGCCCCAAGCGTCATTTCCGGAAAAGAGAAGACCGCTCTTTCGGTGGCAACACGAAGGTCGCAAAACAGAGCAAGCTCAAAGCCGCCGCCGAGGCACCACCCGTCTATGGCCGCAATGGCGGGTTGGGGCAGCTCGTGGAGCAGCCGGTTGACACGCCAACCGCGCGTTCGCTGCTGCCACTTGCCGTCTGGATCGAGCGTCCGCCGCTCTTTCAGATCCGTACCGGCCGAGAAGGCTTTCTCACCTGCGCCTGTAATGACGACGGCGCGGATGTCCCGGCGGCCAGCGATCTCCTCGAGTTTTTCCGCCATCGCCTCGGCCAGGGCGCTGGAGATGGCGTTGAGGCTTTCCGGCCGGTTCAGCGTCAGGAGCGCGATGCCCTGGCGTTCCTCGTAAAGAAGGATCGACATTCTTCCCTCCCAGCGTCAGTCGACGAAGGCGCGGATGTTGACGGCGGCGCCGACAACCTCGCCGCGCTGGTTCGTGCAACGGACGTCAGCGATGACGCGGCGCTTCTCCCGGTTCACCTCGCGGATGGTATAGACCGTCGTAATTGTGTCTCCGAGGAAGACGGGCGCGGGAAAGCGCACGCGATCGTAGCCGAGCGAGACCGTCCGCCCGAGCTGGAGCCGCGCCGACGCCGCAGACATGAAGCCCATCAGCAAAGTTCCATGGGCGATGCGCCGGCCGTAGCGGCCCTCGCGCATGTACTGCTCGTTGACGTGGTTCGGTGAGAAGTCACCGGAGATTCCTGCATACAGGTAGACGTCGGACTCCGACACCGTCTTGGTGATCTGGGCGGAGGCTCCGATTGGGACAGCGTCGATACCTGACTTCGACATTCGCTTCTCCTTACTCGCGCGGCCGTCAGCTTGCCCGCTGTTCCGACAGCCACTCCTGGAGGACCTCCTCCGTGTGCTCCCCGAGGACGGGAGGTGCCCGCCACTCCGCTGCGACATCGAAGTTTCCGTATTTGACCGCCGGCCCGATGACCGGGATGCGGCCGTAAGCCCGGTGCTCGACCTCCCGGCGCATGCCTCGGTGCAGCACCTGCGGGTGCTCGAAGACCTGCCGAATGTCGTTCACGGGTGCACAAGGCACTTGGACCCGCTCCAAGGCGGCCTGCAGATCGGCAGTCGTGTAGCGGCGCACTTCAGCGTCGAGGATCTCGTGGACCACATCCCGGTTGGCCACTCGTGCGGGCAGCGTCGCGAAACGCTCGTCCTCCAGGAGATCTTCCCGTCGGAGCACCGAAAGGAAGGACTCGAACAAATTCTGCATGCCGGCGGCGATGATCAGCCAGCCGTCGGCGGTCCGGAAAGCCTTGTAGGGCACCTGGCCCGGGTGCTCTGAACCCCACTTCTCCCTGATGCTTCCGGCAAGGAACCATTCCATCGCAGCGTCCACCAGGAAGCTGACCTCGCTCTCGAGCAGGCTGGTCTCGATGCGCTGACCTCTGCCTGTGCGCTCGCGCGCGAAGAGCGCCGTCACGATGGCGCCCATGGCGTACTGGCCGCAGATGAGATCGAAGGCGGAAGTGCCAAGCTTGATGGGCGCACCGCCACGCTCGCCCGTGATGCTCATGTATCCACCTTCGGCCTGGATCGTCAGGTCGAAAGCCCCTTTGTCGCGATCGGGGCCATCCGCACCCATTCCCGACATCGTCGCGTAGATCAGTCGCGGGTTAAGGGCAGCGAGCGCTTCGTAGCCGAGGCCTAGGCGGTCCATCACGCCAGGGCGAAAATTTTCAACGACGACATCCGCCGTCGCTGCGAGACGCTGTGCGGTTTCTCGTCCCGACGGCGTTTTCATATCGAGAACGATAGAGCGCTTATTTCGGTTGACGGCGAGAAAGCTCATGCCGTGTCCGTGATAGAAGGGCGGCCCCTGATGGCGGATCGGATCGCCGCCGGGCGCTTCGACCTTCACCACGTCTGCCCCGAGATCGCCAAGCAGCATCGTGCAGAACGGCCCCGCGTAGAGCCTAGTGAAGTCCAGGACGCGAATACCGCTGAGAGCTTTCTGCATGGGAGAACCGTGAGTTTTGGTCATCATTGGATTGCAACGAGCTCCTGGACCGGCTGCCCGTCAGGGCCGCGACGGTAGGAGAGGTGTTTCAGCCAGGCGGAATCGTCCTGTTGCCTGTGGTCGCGGCGCTGATGTGCTCCGCGGCTCTCGGTACGGGCCAGGGCGGCACGCAGGATCAGGCGAGCGATCAGCAGCATGTTGCGGGCTTCGAGCGCGGCTACGCTCTCCGAGGTGCTCTCCACTTTTAGACCGGCGTCGACGTCGGCCTGCAAGCGATCGGCATCGGCAATGCCTCCAGCGAGCCCGGTTGCGTCTCGATAAAGGCCTGCCGCACGGGCCATCAGTTGCCGGACGGCACGCTTGATCTCGATAGGCTCCGCGCTGCCGTGGGTTCGTCCTGCCGCGCGAAGAGAATCGACGGCCATACGCTCGATCCGCGACCAGTCCCGGGCGGCTGGCGCCAGCAGTCCGGAAGCCGCTCCGCGGCCGGCGATTGCCCCGAAGATGATCGTTTCGCTGCCGCCGTTGCCGGCAAGACGGCTCGCGCCGTGCACGCCACCGGCCGCTTCCCCGCAGGCATAGAGACCGGGAACACCTGACCAGCCATGGTGATCAATGTGCACGCCACCCATCTGGCTGTGCGCGGCAGGACGGACCCGTGGCCCCTCGACAGCCGGATCGACGCCCGCTGCCCGCAGACGCTTGCAATGCGAAACGTAGCTCTCCAGGCGGTCGCGGGGGACGCTCGTCGTATCGAAGAGAACCGTGCCGTCGGGAAAGCCCCGGCCTTCATCGATCTCCTGTTGGATGCACAGCGACATGCGAGCCTTCTCGATCCGCTTTTCGCCGTGCTCCGGGTTGTAGCGAAACATGAACCGCTCGCCCTTGGCGTTGATCAGGCGAGCGCCGTCGCCCAGCATAGCCGTCGGCATCTCCAGACCACGGCATTCCTCCGGCCACACTGTCACGACCGGCTCGAACTGTACGAACTCCATGTCCACAAGCCTCGCCCCGACATCGTAGGCGAGGGCGTATGAATCCGCGGCGATGTCGGCAGGATAAGTGCTGTCGTCATAGATGCGGCCAATGCCTCCCATGGCGAGGATCGTCGCCCGCGCCCGAATGGCCAGCAGCTCGCCCGTATGGCGCTTGACCAGCAGTGCGCCGACAACCTCACCCTGATCCGAGAGCAGGGAGACGACTTTCCAGCCCTGACACGTCGCAACCCCGATAGCTTTGGCGCGCGCTTTCAGGTAGTCGAGAATCACCCTGCCGGTGCCCTCGGGGACGAAGACCGAGCGCGGATAGGTATTGCCCGAAAGATGGCGCTGCAGAACACGCCCGTTGTCGCGGGCGAACGGCACGCCGAGCCCATCGAGCTCCCGGAATGATGGCACGGCCTGGGCTGCCATCGCTTGGACGAGGCGACGATCGTTCAGCCCATATCCGCCGCGGACCATGTCGTCGAAGTAGACCTGCGGCCCGTCGGCCGGATCGGACGCCCCGAGGGGAATGTTGGCGCCGATCACGTAGGGTGATGCTCCGTGGGCGAGACTGGCCAGGACGACGCTGCAATCGGCCTCGCGCGCGGCGACGGCGGCACGGTAGCCGGCAATGCCGCCCCCTAGCACGAGGACGTCAGTCGTCATCACGCTTTCGATTTGGCTCGAGGTGACACCCATCGCAGCCTACTCGCTTGCGCTGGCGGCTTGCGGCGTTTGCGGCGCGGGCCTCCAGATCCACCACAAGAGCAGCGCCACTGCAATGAGCCCGAATCCGATCAAATCCGTCAGAATGCCGGGCTTGATCAGCGCTAGCGCGCCCCCGCCGAGAAGCAGGCGCTGCAGCCAGTTGGCAGGTCCGCCCAGAAGATAGCCCTGAACCGCTGCAGCAAGGGCGATGATTCCGACCAGACTCGTCACGACCGCAAGAGCGATGACGAACGGCGTGCCTTGAAGGAGCAGGGCTGGATTGTAGACCCAGATGTAGGGCAGCAGAAATCCAGCGAGCGCCAGCTTGAAGGCGATCACCCCCGTCGTCGTCGCGTTCGCTCCCGCGAGGCCGGCTCCGGCATAAGCCGCGATCGCGACGGGCGGCGTCACGTTGGCCAGAACGCCGAAGTAGAAGACGAACATGTGCGCAGCGAGCGGGTTGACGCCCATCTCGACCATGGCCGGCACGACGAGGGTCGCGAGGATGATGTAGACGGCCGAAGTGGGCAGGCCCATGCCGAGGATCAGCGAGATGATCATGGTAATGATCATCAGCACGAAGAGGCTGCCGCCGGCGAGGTCGATCATGATGCTGGAGAGGCGGGTCGCGAGGCCTGTCAGCATCAGTATTCCGATGATAATTCCGGCGCAGGCGCAGGCTGCGGCGACCTCGAGCATTCCGGTGCCGCTTGCGCGCAGTGCTGTCCAGATGCGGTCGGGATACATGCGCGTTGCGCCGCGCAGGAAGCTCACTGCGAGAACGGCAACGATGCCATAGAAGGCAGAGGTCACGGGGGTATATTCGATCACGACGAGCAGGTAGACGAGCAGGACGAGCGGGGCGAGCAGGTGCCAGCCACCCTTGAATATCCCCCAGGCGCTCGGCAGCTCGCTTCGCGGCAGCCCCTTGATGCCCGCCTTGGCGACCTCGAAATCAACCATGGTCAGGACGGCCAGGAAGTAGAGGATGCCGGGAAAGATGGCGGCCGTCATGATCTCAGAGTAGGGAGCGCCAAGAAACTCGACCATGATGAACGCGGCCGCTCCCATGACGGGAGGCATAATCTGTCCGCCGGATGAGGCTGCCGCCTCGACCGCGCCGGCAAACGCGGGCCTGAGGCCGGCGCGTTTCATGACGGGGATCGTGAATGTGCCCGTCGCTACGACATTGGCGACTGCCGATCCCGAGATGGTGCCCATCATGGCGCTGCCGACGACCGCCACTTTCGCAGGGCCGCCCCGCATCCAGCCCAGTCCGGCGTAGCTCCAGTCGATGAAGAACTTGCCGGCACCGGAGGTGTCGAGGAAACCGGCGAAGATGATGAAGATGGCGACATACGTGGCAGAGACCTGCAGCGGTGTTCCCGCAAGTCCCGATGTCGTCAGATAGAGAGTGGAGGCGATCCGCTCGAGATCATAGCCCCGGTGCCCGAGCGCACCTGGCATGTAAGGCCCGACGAAACCGTAGATGAGGAAGAGGATGGCCAGGATCGGCAGCGCCCATCCGACGACGCGTCGCGTCGCATCGATGACGAGAATGACAGCCAGGACGCCGAGCCACACTCCGACCTCAGTTGGATCGCCCGCGCCGCGACGCGAAATCTCCAGGAAGTTGATGACTGCATAGGCGCTGATGGCGACTGATCCTAGAATCAGCAGAGAATCGATCGACCATCGCAGTAATGTGCGCGCCTTGGAGCCCTCGGCAACGAAGGGGCGTGTCAGGAATATCAGGACGAGGGCGAAACCCAGGTGGGCATAGGCCTGCTGCATGGTCGGCAGCGTGCCCGCATAGCTCGTCCACAAGTG
>DASVDU010000237.1:0-29049 GCA_036380915.1 Hyphomicrobiaceae bacterium
CAGGACATCGACGTTGCGGTCTATCACCCAGACATCGGCACCCATGCCGAGGGCTATGTGGACGGCGTTGGTGCCGACCACCCCGCCGCCGAGCACGACCACCTTCGCGGGATCGACGCCCGGCACACCGCCGAGCAGCACGCCGTGCCCGCCATGCGCCTTCTCGAGAAAATAGGCGCCGGCCTGCACCGACATGCGCCCGGCCACCTCCGACATCGGCGCGAGCAGAGGCAGACCGCCGGCGGGAGACGTCACCGTTTCATAGGCGATGCAAACAGCGCCGCTTTGAAGCAAGTCTGAAGTCTGATCGGGGTCGGGCGCAAGGTGCAGGTACGTAAACAGGATCTGCCCCGGCCGCAGCATCCTTCGCTCCACCGGCTGAGGCTCTTTCACCTTCACGATCATCTCAGCATGAGAGTAGATGTCGCTCGCCTGTGGAACGATGGCAGCACCCGCGCGCTGGTAGTCGCTGTCGTCTATGCCGATGCCGGCGCCGGCGCTCTTTTCGACAAGCACCTCGTGCCCGAGCGCCGTCAACTCGCGAACGCTGGTGGGCGTCAGCCCGACCCGATACTCGCGAACCTTGATCTCCTTTGGCACCCCGATGAGCATGCTTGGACCTGCCAATGGTCCTGGAGATCGAACGCAGCGCTAATCGCCATCTAGAGCTTCGCGCAGGATACGGGCAAGATCGGCCTGTTGATAGGGTTTGCGGAGCACCCTGAGCTTGAGCTTGTCGACCCGCTCGCGTCCTATCAAATCGGCGGAATAGCCGGATGTCAGCACGACGCGCGTTTTGGGATACCGCTCCCGAATTGCCTCGGCGAGGTCGAGTCCCGACAAGCCACCCGGCATGACCTGATCGGAGAAGACGAGATCGATGCCCGGTTTGCTCTCGAGAACAGCCAGGGCCGCCTGTCCATTTGCAGCTTCCTCGACGGAATACCCGAGGTCCTTGAGCCGGGCGCAGGTGAGCCGGCGTACGCGGTCGTCGTCCTCGACAACGAGGATGGTCTCGCCGTCACTTGCCTTGACCGAAGCCGATGCCGGTCGCGGTTCTTCCGTCGGAGCATCAGTGGCGCGCGGCAGGTAAATATTAACCGTGGTCCCGCGACCCGGCTCACTGTAGATCGTGACGTTGCCGCCCGACTGGCGCGCAAAGCCGTAGATGGTCGACAACCCAAGCCCGCTGCCCTTCGAAGCTCCCTTGGTCGTGAAGAACGGCTCGAAGCAGCGCGCCTTGACCTCGGGGGTCATGCCGACGCCGGTATCGGCAACGGACAGAATGACGTAGTCACCCGGCGCGAGTCCCGGGATCATCTCCACCGCTTCGGCGTCGAGAGATGCATTCTGGGTTTCGATCACCAGCCTGCCGCCGTTCGGCATGGCGTCGCGCGCGTTGATCGCCAGATTGAGCACCGCATTCTCGATCTGGCCGGGGTCGGCTTCCGTCGACCAGAGATCAGCCGCCATAGAGGTGGACAGGTCGATGTTCGTCCCAAGCGTCCGCCGCAAAAGCTCGGTCAGGCTCAACACGAACTCGTTGAGGTCGATGCGGCGCGTCTCCAGGCGCTGCCGACGGGCGAACGTCAGCAGCCGGTCCGTGAGCCGCGCCCCCATTTCCGCGGCCTCGCGCGCTTCCGTGGCCAGGTTGATGCAGAACTCGTCTTTAAGCTTCGGCTCGAGCAGCTCGAGGTTGCCCAGAATGACCGTCAGCAGGTTATTGAAGTCGTGGGCCACGCCGCCCGTAAGCTGACCCACGGCCTCCATGCGCTGAGCCTGTTGCAGCGTTGCCGCCTGGGCGCGTTCTGCGGTGATGTCATGAATAAGGGCTAGGCCGCCGACGGTATTGCCATTGCGGTCGATGATTGCGCGATGGACGGCCCGTGCCGGAAACAGCTTACCGCCGCTTCGACGGAACTCGATGGTCTGTACACCGCGGCTATTTCCGCCACCCGACGCAGATTTGATGAACGGCTCGGCCTGCTGGGGATCGGCGTACAGGCTGGCCCAGCCTTGGCCTACGGCTTCCTCTTGCGAATAGCCGAACATCTGCGTGAAAGCCGGGTTGACGAGCCGGATCCGGCCTTCTGGATCGGATATGACGACCGCATCCGGGAGATTCTCGAAGATCGAGCGGAACAGAGCCTGCTCCCGGTCCAGCCGATCCTCGATCGCCCGCTGAGCGGTGAGATCGTGAATGATACCGGTGAAATAGCGCTGGTTTCCGATCGAGTACTCGCCGATCGACAGGTGCATGGGAAAGAGGGTGCCGTCCCGGCGCAGCCCTTGCACCTCCCGGCCGATCCCGATGATCCTGCGCTCCCCGGTCTCCAGATATCGCCGAATGTATCCGTCGTGCTTGCTCGCATAGGGCTCCGGCATCAACATGGAGACGTTGCGGCCAGCGAGCTCCTCTGCGTCGTAGCCGAACAGCCTCTCGGCGGCTCGATTGACGGTCTCGATCCGCCCGGTGCTGTCGATCGTGATGACCCCTGCTACGGCCGAGTCGAGAATGGCCTTCAGCCGCAGCGATTCCGTGTCGGCGCTCACGCGCCCTGTCGCCGTCATGGACGTGCCGATCTGAGTTTCACGCGCCTTAGTTGGCGCACTAGCATGTCATAAGTCGAGCAGACGAGAGTTAACGTGACAATGAGCCTCAGAAGCGGATTTCAGAGGCCGAAGCGAAAGCATTCGCGCTCTCTAACGAAAAATGTGAAGAGTGGCTGGCCCGGACTCCTTGATGTCGATCAATGCCGAGAGACCGCTGGCCGGGACAGGATGAGGCTCGTGACCGCCCTTCAGGTTCAACCCTGGTAAATCTCGGGCCGGTTTGCCGTGTTTCTGCGACGGGCTTGACCGGAACAGATACCGGCCCAATGTGTGCAGAAGTCGCGGCGGGCAAGCCAATCAGGACAGGAGGACCTGCGTGTACAAGCACATTCTTCTCCCTACCGACGGGTCGGAATTTTCCGAACGGGCGGCGCTCTACGGGGTGAAGCTCGCGCAGGCGCTCAACGCCCGCGTCACAGCGATCACGGTGACCGCGCCCTGGCAAGCCATCGCTATCGGCGAGATCGCCATAGCGATCCCGGAGGGCGACTATGAGATGCGCTCGGAGACGAACGCCTGGAATTTCCTGAACAAAATCACCGATGCGGCCAAAGCGGCCGGCGTGCCCCGGAACGCCGTCCATATTCGTCACCCAAGCCCTTACGAAGCGATCATCGAGGCGGCAAACTCGCATGGCTGCGATCTCATCGTCATGGGCTCCCACGGCCGCCGCGGAATAGCCGGCCTGCTGCTCGGCAGCGAAACCGTGCGCGTGCTGACCCATAGCAAGATCCCGGTGCTCGTCTATCGGGAGTAATCCACCAATCCGATCATCACGCCGGTTTCAGGCCGAGCCGCACCGGGCTCGGCCTTTTCTTTTTGTTTTCGCCAGCCCCCGACGACATGGCCAGATGAACCGGGCGATCACTGAACCGTTAATCTTAACCTCTCTGAATTTTCAGAGGAAAATCACTGGAACAGCTTGTTTACGCTGCGTTCCGGATGTTAGAAGGGTTGCTGTAGAAGGCGTACGCAGATGTTCCGTCGCGGTCTGTTCATACCTGTGATGCTTGCCGCGCTATCTGCTGCAGCGGCGGCAGTAGTGTTGTCGCCTGGCCTCCTGAATTTCGCGTCTGGTCCGAATCTTACCCCTGGCCCGCAGCCCGCGGCCCATTCCGCGACGCCCGATACCGCTGCAGCCGATCTCGATGCGTTGAAGCCGCGCGACGGATCGGCGACCTCCCCCGCATTCGACGTCGCCCGCATCAGCCCCGACGGCTGGTCCGTGTTCGCGGGGACTGCACCACCCAATTCACACGTCACGGTCACCGCTGACGGCGAGCCTGTCGGGACGGCTCAGGCGGACGAGCGGGGCGAATGGAGCTTGGTTACGGACCACGAATTCGCCAGCAAGGATCCGATCCTCGGCCTTTCCGCGAGTCCTGGCGAACCAGCGCAGCAGATGGCGGGCGCGGGCTATAGGCAGCCCGAGGCGAAGGCTGCTGCCGGCGGGCTCGATCCCTCGGCCAGCATGATGCAGAATTTCGAGAGCCTCGTTGCCGCCGCGCGCGACCCCGAACAGCCATCGCGATCGCAGGCTGCAATGCATGCACCGCTTCCGGTGCCGATCCAGTTCGTGTTCCGTGAGGCCACTTTCACCGAGAATGGCCGCAAGGCGATGGAGCTGCTGCTGGAGTATTTGAAGATCAAGCAGCCGGAGTCCGTCGTGCTTACCGGCCATGCCGACGAGCGTGGCAGCGATTCCTTCAATCTCGAGCTGTCGCGGGAGCGGCTGGACGCGGTCGTCAAGTACCTGAGAGAACACGGCTTTACGGGCAATCTAGTGCTCATCCCGAAGGGTAGCTCCGAACCCTACCGTGGGATCGACCGCTCATCCCTCGACAGGGAAACGCTCTGGCAACTGGATCGCAGGGTCGAACTCCGGCTCGATGCGGACGTCCCTCCGCATCGATCGGCACAGGACAGCGGGCGATCAAACGTAGCGAAGTAGCACGTCCGACTTTCGCCACCTCAACCAAAGCGCCTTTCACTCGATGAGCTCCAACGACGGAACTTTTCGTGTCGAGCAAGCGTTCGCTGCACGAGCTTCGCTGTGCAATCGGCTGAAATGGATCGTACCAGGACCACATCGGCCCTTCGACCCGATCACGGACTGCTTCAGTGGAGAGCAGCAATCGCGGCCATGCTGCTATTCGCGATTTGTCCTGCAGTCGCCTCAGCGGAGCCGAATAGCGCGGTGACGGCAAGCCCGGCACCGGTAGAGCCTGCCGTCGAGGCGCCTGAAAAAGCCAATCTCACGGTTCAGACGTTCCTCGACCGGCTGATGATGGCCGAATCGGGCGGTCTACCGAACGCGAAGAACCCGCGGTCGACGGCCCTCGGCCCGTTCCAGTTCATCGAATCGACCTTCCTGGAGGTCGCGCGGCGCTACTTTGCCGATGAGGTCGCCGGTCTGTCGGATGCGGAGATCCTGGCGAAGCGGACCGATTTCGAGTTCTCGCGCCGGGCCGCGCTGGCCTACACGCGGGAAAACGCCGCCCATCTCGGCAGCCAAGGTCTGGAAGTTACATCCGTCGCGCTGCGCCTGGCTTTTCTGCTCGGCCCGGCCGGAGCGACGCGGCTGCTGCGCGCGGATGAGGATACACCGGTTTCGGCCATTCTGAGCAGCGAAGTGCTCGCAGCCAACCCGTTCATGGCCTCGATGACCGCCGCCGACCTCCTTCGCAAGGCCGCGCTGGACATCAGCGGCAATGGACGCATAACGGGGCTGGGGACGGGTGCCGAGAAGCCGAAAATCGTCATCCGCTGCAATCTGGGCCTGGCGAGCTGCCGGCGCTGGGTGGCGCTGCGCAAGAGGATGCTCGCGCGACAACAGCGCTGGTCACAGACGCAGTAGGCATAGAGCTCGCTCCTCGCGGCCAGCTACTGCCCTGTGCTGATCGTACGGACCACACTCGAGACCGGCTTGCCGGTGCCTTCCGGCCCCTTGATTTCCGCCTTCGCGAGTTGATCGAACTCTGGAAGCGTTGTCGCCGGCGCCTTCGCGGTCATGTGCACGACCTTGTATCCCTTCTCCGCCAACTCCTTCAGCAGCTTGGGCAGCGCGTGCGCCGTCACCTTCTGGAAGTCGTGCATCAAAATGATGCCCTTGCCCTTCTTCTCGAGCTTCTGCATCACGGATTTGATGACCGAGTCCGGCTTGCGAAGCTTGAAATCGAAGCTGTCCAGGTCATGCGAGAACATCGCGATGTTGCGCGAGCCGAGGTAGTCGACGAGCTCCTTGGGATCCTGCAGGTAGGGGAAGCGGAAGAAGGGTGCCGGATCTGCCCCGAGGGCGAGCTTCACGGCGCTCAGGCCCTTCTCGATCTCCTCCTTGGCCTTTTCGCTCTTCATCTTGCGCAGGTTGGCGTGAGACCACGTGTGAAAGCCGATCGTGTGCCCGCGCGCCGCGACGTCCTTCAGGATCTCGGGATGCCAGAGGGCGTGCTTGCCGATGATGAAGAATGTCGCCTTCACGCATTGCTCGTCCAAGGCGTCGAGCACGGCCGGCGTATTCTCAGGCCAGGGACCATCGTCGAATGTCAGCACGACTTCTTTCGGCATCAGGAAGTCGTACATGCGATACTGCGCGAACCCGAAGCCAGGCCCACCGGTGGTGTCGATCTCCACCGTCCGCGAGACGCCGAGCGCATGCGGATTGCCCGGGCAGTCCGCATGAGCGGCAGTGCCCGCCAGTACGGCTGAGAGCGCCAGAGCAAGAACGGCTGCAGCTCGCATTCAATTCCCCCGTGCTTTCGAGCTCAGCCGAGCCCGCTGTTTCCTTTCTCCCTCGACGGACAATATAAGCTGATCGAGGCCCCGCTGGCGAGCCTCGGCGACTGCTATGGCGTGCAAAAGATTACGGCCGCTCGATTCTCCCGCTATGCTGGGTAGCAGAAATCAGAGTTCGACCAGCGCAACTTGGAGGAGCAATGACCAATCCCGTTGTCGGCTTCATCGGGCTGGGGCTGATGGGCACCGGCTTCACGCGTCGGCTGATCGCCACAGGCCACAGGGTCATCGGCTACGACATCTCGCCCGAGAAGGTTGACGCTGCAGCAGCCTACGGCGTGGAGAAGGCCGCCTCGCCGGCCGAGCTGGCAGACGCGGCCGACGTGGTGCTTGCGTGCGTCACGACGACGGCGGCGGTCGCCGAGGTCGTGGAAGGTCCGCAGGGAGTTCTCTCGGCCAGCAACCTGCGCGGGAAGGTTTTCGTCGATCATTCGACCACCGAGATCGAGACGACGAAGCGGCTCGCCGCCCTGCTCGCCGAGCGCGCCGGCATGGGGATGGTGGACGCACCAGTCTCGGGCGGCCCTGGTGCCGCGGAAGCCGGCACGCTCGCGATCATGGCCGGCGGCACGGATGAGGCCATTGCCAGCGTGGCGCCGCTGATGGGCCAGCTCGGCACCTTCACGCATATGGGCGGGCCGGGGGCCGGACAGGCCACCAAGCTCGTCAATCAGACGCTCGTGCTTACCAACTACTGCGTGATCGCCGAGGCGCTCCGTCTCGCGGAGACCTACGGCATAGACGCGTCCAAGCTTCCGCAGGCCCTCGGCGGCGGATATGCCGGCTCCAATCTGCTGCCGGTCATGCTGGAGCGCATGATCCCGCGCGACTGGACGCCCAAGGGCTACGCCCGGCAGGTCCTGAAAGACCTGGAGATGGTCAACGAGGCAGCCCGCAGCCGTCATCTGGCCATGCCGATGACGAGCCAGGCCCTGACGCTGTTCCGCATGCTGGTCGCCCAAGGCAAGAGCGAGATCGACGGCGCCGCCGTGCTGGAAGTGCTGCCCCCGGGCGACAAGCCGTAGCGGCTCCGATTCGATTGGAGCGCGGACTCCCTCTCCCAAGGGGCAGAGGGAGAGCTGCAGCCCGAGCGCCAATCCTTACTTCGGTATTTCGAGTTGCTTCACCGCTTCTGCAAGGAACTCTGACATTTTAGCACGCAGCTCTGCATCGGAGATCGAGACGCCCTTGGCATCGAAGTCACCGCGGAGTTTCAGGAAGACGTCCTCGTCGCCCTTCTCGGCCAAATCAGCCCGCCTTACAGACTTCACGTAGTCTTCGACCTCGTCACCGCTCATGCCGAGCAGACCGGCGGCCCATTCACCAAGCATTTTGTTGCGCCGAGCCTCTGCCTTGAACTTTAGTTCCTGGTCATGAGCAAACTTCTTCTCGAAAGCTTTCTCGCGATCTTCGAAGGTTGTCATTCGGTCTTCTCCACCTCTACCTCGTTCTTCTACCAGGAACCGGCCTGGTACAGGCATGCTGCCAGTAGCTAGCCAAGCCAGCGAGCCATAGACGGTGGCCGCACCGAGATCAATAACCAGTGCGTCGGTTTAGCCACGCGGCAACTGGCCCCGCCGTTAAGATTGTTTCTCAACCCGCCTTCGGCTAGTGTCCGGCGAGGAATTCAATCGGGTTCCGGCTCCCTTGCTACGCCGCGCAGGGTGTCGGCGCGCTGCACTCGACGGATAGCCCGAACCCGGTCGGGATGCATCTGTCCCCAAAACAACAAGCGAATGCATATGTTTAGAGGTCCATCTCACATGAACAGGCGCCGTCGCATCTATGAGGGCAAGGCCAAGGTGCTTTACGAGGGGCCGGAGCCCGGCACCCTCATCCAGCACTTCAAGGACGACGCCACTGCATTCAACAACAAGAAGCACGCATTGATCGAAGGCAAGGGCGTGCTCAACAACCGCATTTCCGAGTACATCTTCGTCAAGCTCGGCGAGATCGGCGTGCCGACTCACTTCATCCGGCGCCTCAACATGCGCGAGCAGCTGATCCGCGAGGTGGAGATCATCCCGCTCGAGGTGGTCGTTCGCAACGTGGCGGCCGGCTCGCTCGCCCAGCGCCTCGGCCTCGAGGAGGGCACGCAGCTCCCCCGCTCGATCATCGAGTTCTACTACAAGGCGGACAATCTCAACGATCCACTCGTCTCCGAGGAGCACATCACGGCCTTCGGTTGGGCGACGCCGCACGAGATCGACGAGATCATGCAGCTTGCGCTCAGGATCAACGACTTCCTCGTCGGCCTGTTCCTCGGCATCGGCATCCGGCTCGTCGACTTCAAGGTCGAGTTCGGGCGGCTGTGGGACAACGACCAGATGCGAATCGTACTGGCCGACGAGATCAGTCCCGACTGCTGCCGCCTCTGGGACGTGCAGACTTCCGACAAGCTCGACAAGGACCGCTTCCGCCGCGACATGGGCGGCCTGCTCGAGGCCTATCAGGAGGTCGCCCGTCGGCTTGGAGTCTTCACTGACAACCGGCCGGCGAAGGGTGCGGTGCCCGTTCTGGTTGCATCGAATCCTGGGGGAAAGCCGAATTAGGCTGTTCGTGAGGTCGTGAAGTCGTGAAATCGTGAAGTCGAGCTGTCGACCTTACGACTTCACGACCTGGCGATTTCACGATTTCACGCGCCCTATTCGCCATTCGCTACTCGCTATTCGCTTGTGAAATGAAAGCACGCATCATCATCACCTTGAAGAACGGCGTTCTCGATCCGCAGGGCAAGGCCATTCAGAATGCCGTCGGCGCGCTCGGGATCGAGGGGGTCCAGTCCGTCCGGCAGGGTAAGTACATCGAGGTCGAGCTGGCAGCCACCAGCGAGGCGGCCGCCCGTGAGACCGTCGACCGCATGTGCCGGGAACTTCTCGCGAACACGGTGATCGAGAACTATACGTACGAGATCGAGGGGTGATTCCTCTGGGTCATCCCGGTGCTTGTCACCGAGATCCAACTCTCCTCAAGCGCCGGAGGTCCTGTTGCGGGATCTGTTGCAGCGTGCACCTTCTTAACCTCTCCCATGGGGAGAGGTCGGCCCGAAGGGCCGGGTGAGGGGTTACAACATCAGCAATCGTTGAGACCCCCTCACCCCGACCCTCTCCCCACTGGGGAGAGGGAGAATTGGTGCTAGCCTGCTGAGGTTCCGAGATGGAGCTTGGGGTAGGTCGCAGCGGGGTAGCATGAAAGCTTCTGTCATCATCTTCCCGGGAACCAATCGCGAACGCGATGTCGCCGATGTGCTAGAGGCCGTATCCGGCCGCGCCGCGCAGATGGTTTGGCACGGGGACACGGAGGTGCCGGCCTCGGACCTCATCGTGCTGCCAGGCGGATTCTCCTACGGCGACTACCTGCGCTGCGGCGCCATGGCCGCCCATTCGCCGATCATGCGAGACGTGGTCGCCAAGGCGAAGGCCGGCACGCCGGTGCTTGGCATCTGCAACGGCTTCCAGATCCTTTGCGAGGCCGGATTGCTACCCGGCGTGCTGATGCACAATGCCTCGCTTAGGTTCGTCTGCAAGGAAGTGTGGCTCAGGGTCGAGCAGACGGACACCCTGTTCACGAGCCGCTTCGCCAAAGGCGAGGTGATGCCTGCCATCGCGGCTCATGCCGAGGGCAACTACTTCGCCGACACCGACACTCTGGACCGGCTCGAAGGCGAGGGCCGCGTCGTCTTTCGCTATGCCGACCGCCACGGCAACGTCACGCCTGAAGCCAATCCGAACGGTGCCCAACGCAGCATCGCCGGCATCTGCGACGCCCGGCGCCGCGTTCTCGGCCTGATGCCGCATCCGGAGAATACCTCCGATCCTCTGCTCGGGCCGACGGGAGGGCGCAAGCTGTTCGAGAGCATCGTCGACAATTTGGTTGCCGCCTGACCGCCGCACCGGCGCCGGCAAGGATAAGGTCAATGCCGTGCGCCGATCTGGTGGCCGATGATGTTGGCGTGCTCACCCTCGTGGCATTCGGAGGCGCGTTCGACCTCCAGGGTCATGTGGCTCACACCGAACCGATCACGCACGAGCTCTCTGATCCGGTCCTTGATCGGCTTGGGATCACTCGCGAGCGCATCGGGCACGACGATGTGCGCCTCCAGCGAGGTGCGATGCTCGTCGATGGCCCACACGTGCACATGATGGACGTTCTCCACGCCGTCCACCTTCCGGATCGCGTCGACGAGCTCGTCGACGCTGATCTCCGGCGGTACACCGAGCATGAGGAGCCGGATGACGCTCCCGATCTCGGTGAGCGCCATCCACAGGATGTAGGCTGAGATCCCGATCGTCACGATCGGGTCGACGATATACCAGCCGAACGTCAGGATGAGCGCGCCGGCGACGATGACGGCGACCGAGCCGAGCGCATCAGCCAGGTTGTGCAGGAATGCGGCGCGAACGTTCTGGCTCGTTTTCGCCAGAGAAAAGGTGAGCAGCGCCGTCACCGCGTCGATCGCCAGCGCAACGCCAGCAACCCAGACCACGATCCAGCCCTCGACCTCTGCGGGTGCGAAGAACCGTGCAACAGCCTCGTAGGCCAGATAGACGCCGATGACGATCAGCGTCGTGTAGTTGATGAGCGCCGCGATGCTCTCTGCCCGGACATAACCGAAGGTCATGAGCTCGTCGCTCGGGCGGCGGGCGATCCTCCGCGCACCGTACGCGATGCCGAGCGAAACCGCGTCGGACAGGTTGTGCACGCCATCGGCAACCAGCGCGAGGCTGCCTGCGAGAATGCCGGCGACCACCTGCACGAAGGTCAGGGCGACATTGACGAGCACCGCCCACCACAGGCGCCGATCGCCGGCCTCCGCGCCGATGTGGACATGACCGTGCGAGTGCGGGTGCGAATGCCGTGCCATCAGCCTGTCTGCCGCCAGCCTTGAAAAACTGCAACAGGCGCTGGACAGCGGGAGTTCCAGCGCCTGCACTGCCCAGCAGGCCCGCTACCGAGCATCAACTCCGCTCGAAGCGCTTGAACTTGATTCGGTGCGGCTCGACCGCAGCCTCGCCCAGCCTTCGCTTCTTGTCTTCCTCGTAGGCTTCGAAGTTGCCCTCGAACCACTCCACGTGGCTGTCACCCTCGAACGCCAGGATGTGCGTGGCGATGCGGTCCAAGAAGAAGCGGTCGTGGCTGATCACCACCGCGCAGCCCGGGAAGTCCTCCAGCGCGGCCTCGAGCGCAGACAGCGTCTCCGTGTCGAGGTCGTTCGTCGGCTCGTCGAGCAGCAGAAGATTGCTGCCTTCCTTGAGCATCTTCGCGAGATGCACGCGGTTGCGCTCACCACCTGAGAGCATGCCGACCTTCTTCTGCTGGTCGGGGCCGCGGAAATTGAACCAGCCGACATAGGCGCGGGACGGCACCTCGCGCTTGCCGAGCTGGATCATGTCGTTGCCGCCGGAGATCTCCTCCCAGACCGTCTTCTTGGGATCAAGGTCCTCGCGGGACTGGTCGACGTAGCCGAGCTTGACCGTATCGCCGAGCCGGATGGTTCCGGCATCCGGCTGCTCCTGACCGGTGATCATGCGGAACAGCGTGGTCTTGCCGGCACCGTTGGGGCCGATCACGCCGACGATGCCGCCCGGCGGCAGCTTGAACGACAGATTGTCGATGAGAAGCCGGTCGCCGAAGCCTTTGACGAGCCCTTCGACCTCGAGCACGACGCTGCCCAGCCGCGGTCCCGGCGGGATCTGGATCTGCGCGTGGCCGATCTGCTCGCGACCCGCCTCCTCGGCAAGCCGCTCATAGGCCTGGATACGCGCCTTGGATTTGGCCTGTCGCGCCTTCGGGCTGGAGCGGATCCATTCCAGCTCCCGCTTGAGCGCGCGTTGTTTGGCCTCCTCCTGCCCCTTCTCGACCTCGAGGCGCTTTGCCTTCTGCTCGAGCCAGCTCGAATAATTGCCCTTGTAGGGCACGCCCTGGCCGCGATCGAGCTCCAGCGTCCATTCGGTGATGTTGTCGAGGAAGTAGCGGTCGTGGGTCACCAGCATGATGCAGCCGGGATATTCCCTGAGATAGCGCTCGAGCCACGCCACGGTCTCGGCGTCGAGATGGTTCGTCGGCTCGTCGAGCAGCAGGATGTCGGGCTTCGACAAAAGCAACCGGCACAGCGCGACACGGCGCTTCTCGCCGCCGGAGAGGTTGGTCACGTCGGCATCGCCCGGCGGACAGCGCAGCGCATCGAGCGCCTGCTCGACCTGCTGGTCGAGATCCCACAGGTTCTGCGCGTCGATCTCGTCCTGCAGGCGCGCCATCTCGTCCGCTGTCTCGTCCGAATAATTGGCCGCGAGCTCGTTGTAGCGGTCGAGCAGCGCCTTCTTCTCGGCGACGCCCTCCATGGCGTTGCCGAGCACGTCCTTGTCGGGGTCGAGCTCCGGCTCCTGCGGCAGGTAACCGACGCGCACGCCGTCGGCAGCCCAGGCCTCGCCCTGGTAGTCCTCGATCTCGCCGGCCATGATCTTGAGCAGGGTCGACTTGCCCGCGCCGTTGAGGCCCACGACGCCGATCTTGGCGCCGGGCAGGAACGACAGCGAGATATCCTTCAGAACCTGCTTGCCCCCCGGATAGGTCTTGGAGAGCCGGTGCATGTGATAGACGTACTGCGGCGTGGCCATTTGCTTCTTTGGCGCCTTCTCGCTCTGATCTGCAACGGGAGATTGGCCGTGGTTCTAGACGAAACCAGGCGCCGTCTCAACTGACGGCGCCGCTGTCGCTGGCATCATGCGGCCAGCGCCGGCAATCTGACCTTCGATATGGCCACTAAAGAGCAAGAACCCAACCACCTGGCTCCAGCGGCAAGCGTGGCATTTCGCTGCGATAAGTGCCTATTATGCGACTAGAGGTGCTGACCTTCGCGGTCGGCGAGCTGGAGTGCGGACCCATGACCCTGGAACTCGTCTACTTCGCCGACCCGATGTGCTCGTGGTGCTACGGCTTCGCGCCGGTTGTTGCCGCCATCGAGCAGCATTTTCGCGGGCGTCTGCCGCTGCGTCTCGTCATGGGTGGCCTGCGCGCGGGGCAGACACAGCCGATGCGCGAACAGGACAAGGAGCATGTCCGCGGCGAGTGGGCCCGTGTCAGTGAAGCGACCGGACAGCCGTTCGATTTCGCGTTCTTCGATCGCGATGCGTTCGTCTATGACACGGAGCCGGCCTGCCGCGCGGTCGTGGCCATGCGCACGCTCGACCCGAGCCGGGCGAGAGCCTTCATGTCGCGAATCCAGGGCGCCTTCTATGCCGAAAACCGCGACGTGACCTCGACGGAGGTTCTGGCCGATCTCGCTGCCGAGGAAGGACAAAACCGGGACGCGTTCCTGGCGACCTTTCTGTCGCCGGAGGTGCGCAACGAAACCTTCCGCGACTTCCTGATCGCGCAGGAGCTGGGAATCCATGGCTTCCCGACGTTGATCGTCGGCGGCGGCAGGCAATACACGCTCGTCACCAACGGCTACCGCCCGCTCGATGGCATTCCCGAGGCGCTCGATCAGTGGTTGGCGAGGCAGCCTGAGGCTTGAACCAACTCCTTAGCCCGGGCCTTGTGTCCGGGATTCAAACAGTTTGCGAGCGCGAATAAGCGGCCATATGGATCCCTGTGAGAAGCACCGGGATCACTTTTTTTGACGAGAATTGGCCGCGCTTCAAATCGAAATCCCGGTAAAAAAATATCGCCCCAGACCGACCGTGAACACCAGGCACCCATAAAGACTGTGCTCCAGCCAGACGGCCCACAGCGATCGGGTCACGTCGTAGCGATAGGCAAACAGCAGACCGATGAAGAAGCTGCCGGCGACGGCAATCAGATTGTTGAAAATGATATGGGCAAAGCCGAACAACGCCGCATTGGCCACGATCGCCGCCCAGCGCGCGTTGCCGAACAGCGGCCCATAACGGTGGAAGAAAAATGTTCGGTAGACGAACTCCTGCGCCAGGACCGACATCAGCGGATACAGCACCATGATCGTCAGCCAAAGGCGGGGCAGACGGTATGGGAAAGAGAAAAAGCCGGATGGGTGCAAAATATGCGCCGCATACGCGATAGCGCTGCCCAGAACGAGAAATGTACCGATGATGGCCAGCAAATCACGCAGCGAGAAGCCGCGGGCCAATTCGCGCCGAAGCAAAAAAGTGGGATCCCAGAGTAGGTAAATGAAAAAGCCGAGAAGAATCGGCTGAAGCACCAAGAATAGCGGAAGCCGGAACGTCTTCAGAACGAGACTGACGAGAATCGGCGCCGCGACGAAGAACAGAGCAATTTCGAAAGCGAGTCGTACGCGCCGGGCCAGGCCCGGTAGAACAATAGCCATATCGCGCGGCAGGGTGCCCGCCGCGCTCAGGCCAAGCATGGCCTTCATGCACTTGCTACTCCGCCGCGATCAGCTTCTTGAAGGTTGCGGAGATGGTATGCCGCATTTTGTGAAAACCCTTCGAGCTTTCGCTGGTCATCCAGTTCATCTGCAAGGACCGGCGCGGCCCCTCGAACGGATGGTGGCCGTGCCAGGAGTTGTCCGAACGTTTGAAGACTAGCAGAGTTCCCTGGTCTGGAGGAACCTCGGCAACGAAGTCATCGACATCGTTACCGTTGCGCAGAATGCGCAGCCGACCGCTCGCATGGGGCCAAGTCTCGTTGAGATAGAGCAGTACGGTGATGATCTTGTCCGGGGAATCGGTGTGGATCCGACCGTCCTTGCTCCGCGTGTAGCCTCTCAGGGAATACATCTTCGGCCGGTTTTCAAGGTCGACGCCGAATTTCTCCTCGATGATCGCCTGGAACTCGGGGCCGTCGAGCTCCTCGATGACCTCCTTGATCGTCATTCCCGGCTCCAGGCTTTCGATGGGAAACGAGCCGCCGCGCTCTATCCGCGGGTACGTATCGTTGATCCGGCGTAGGCTCTCCATCGAGAGGAAACCGGGCACGATCACGTATTCATATGGATCGTTCTCGACCTTCGCTGCGCGGAGACGTTCCAGATTGAGATGCACCAAGGCATCATCCCCTTTCTCTCCCCGTTATGCACCACAAGGTCAGCGGCCGACCGATCCCCCTTTATCAGTCAGCTCCGCTGATCGAAGCAGATATCGCCGCTCCACCTCCCGGGCGATGGTGGCCGCCGAGTCGATGGGAGCGTAGGTCCAATCTTCGAGCCGCTGGACTTCGACAGGCAAGGGGCGTGTGGCGCCTATCCCCTGCAATCTTTGGTGGAACCGTCGGAACTTCGCACTTCCCCGGGATGGCTCGAACACGTAGACCGGCCGACCGGTGGCGCACGCCTCGCCGGTCATGTTGACGGAGTCGGCCGTCACGACCAAGTAGTCGGCCGCCGCGAGAAAATAGGGATACGGGTTCGGACCCGTCCCGTCCCAGAAGATCCGCGGGCTGTTCCGTGTTGCCTCGTCCGCGATGCGAATCAGCCGGTTGTGCGTGCGCCGGGAAGGCGTGATCATGAAGCTCGCGCCCAGCCGGCCGAGCGAGACGAGCGCTGCCGCGAACCGATCGTCATCGGCGTCCGTGAACTTGTAGCTGGCGTTCTTGCCCCCGAGCACGACGGTGATGCGCGGATGCGGAAGACTCGCGATTTCGGGCGGCAGCTCGCCCCGAAGCTTCGCGAGGCGTTCGGGCGTATGGCTGTGCGGCGAGGTGGGCGTGACCAGGACGTTCGGCCCGCGCAACCGGTCGTGCTCCGGCACCCAGATGAGATCCGCCACGCCGGGGCCGGTCCTGGGGTCCTGCAGAATGATCGTGAAAGTTGCCCCACGGGAATAACGGCGGATCGCGCGGATATACGGGATGCTGGCCCGTCCGCTGCCAATGGCGATGGCAGGCCAAGGCGGCGAAAGCAAAGCGCCGGGCCGACCCGGGCGGTCCACCGGCTGGACAGGTCCCCACGGTGGGATCAGCCGCCAGAACCCGCGCGTTGTCACGCGCTTCATCTCGTAGTCGAGCCCCAGCGCGTCGGCGACGCCCTTGCACTGGACGACCATTCCGGCCTTGCCATCGGTGATGATCCAGGCTCGCGCGCCGGAAAGCGCGCCCACGGAAGGGGCATTACCAACGGATAGATCTTGCTGCTGCATGCTGAGGGGTTCTCTCGAATCGGGAGGGCGCTGTCGATGCTGCCTGCCGCCGCATACGACCCCGCGCCGCCCGGCGCAATGGACATGCGCTTCGGCGCCCAGGCGTGTTGCCATTGACCTGCAACGGCCCTATCCACAATGGGCCCCGTGATGACCGCCATTATCTTACGAGCCTTGATCAATGCGAGCCCGCCTGGACGTCATCGACTGGCGCATTCTGAAGGAGCTTCAGGCCGACGGCCGCATCACCAATGTGGCCCTTGCCCAGCGCGTCGGCATCAGCGCTCCACCCTGTCTGCGCCGTGTGCGCGCGCTGGAGGAGGCCGGCTTCATCACCGGCTACCACGCCCACGTCGACGAGAAGATGCTCGGGTTCGAGCTGACCGCCTTTGCGATGGTCGGCCTTCACAGCCAGGCCGAGCCAGACCTGCGCGAATTCGAAAACCGCGTGCTCGGCTGGCCGCTGGTGCGGGAAGCCTACATGATGTCGGGCGAGACCGACTACGTGCTGAAGTGCGTCGCCCCTGATCTCACCACGTTCCAGAATTTCGTCATCCGCGAGCTGACCGCCGCCCCCAACGTCGCCAGCGTCAAGACGGCCCTCGCCATCCGCCGCGCCAAGCTCGAGCCCGGCGTGCCGATCGGCTACGCGCAATCGTGAGCCGCGCTGCGTCATCCAGATGTGGTCGTCCGGTTGAGAACTGGTTGGCGTCGATAAACACAGTGGCGGACGATTTCGTGGCTTCAGCATGACACGCTACGCGCTCTGCAAGCTGCGGATGATGGTGCGGCATATGCGGCAACCGAAGTCCAGGCATGCGGGCGAATTCGTTTTGTTGGGGCGCGAGCTCGTCGGAGCGCGTTAAAGGGGGCAAGCAACGCTGAGGAGATCAGCCATGGCCGAAGCCCCGAGCCCGGACATCCGGAAGCCAAACCTGGTCGGCATCAATCACGTCGCCCTGGAGGTGGGCAGCATCGACGAGGCGCTTGCGTTCTACGGCAGCATCTTTTCCTTCAAGCTGCGTGGCCGGGGCAAAAGCAGCGCTTTCATCGACATGGGTGATCAGTTCATTGCCTTGATGGAGAGCGACACGCCGGCCGGTGACAAGGAGCGCCACTTCGGGCTGGTGGTCGATGACCGCTCGGCCGTGCGCCAGCTCGCCGAGGCCGCTGGCGCCAAAGTCCTGCCCGGACACTTTCTCGATTTCCTCGACCCCTGGGGCAACCGGGTGCAGGTGGTCGAGTACAGTGACATTCAGTTCACCAAGGCGCCCGATGTCCTCAAGGCGATGGGTCTCGATCTGCGCAAGAGCGACAAGGCGCTGAGGGAGCTGGCCGACAAGGGCATCATTTTCTGACCCTCCACGAACACCGAAGCCCATGCCAAAGCGCAGTGCAGGCCTCCTCCTCTACCGGCTGACAGGCGGCGAGGTTGAGGTGTTCCTCGTGCATCCTGGCGGCCCCTACTGGGCGAAAAAGAACGAGGGCGCCTGGTCGATTCCGAAGGGCGAGATCGATGAGGGCGAGGACCCGCTGTCCGCGGCGCGGCGCGAATTCAAGGAGGAGACGGGCGTCTGGCCCGAAGGCGAAGCGATCCCGCTCGGCACCGTTCGCCAGCCCGGCGGCAAGCTTGTCACGGCATTCGCCGTCGAAGGCGACCTCGACGCGGACACGATCCGCAGCAACACATTCACCATGGAATGGCCGCCACGCTCAGGCCGGATGAGGGCCTTCCCCGAGGTCGACCGCGCCGGCTGGTTCGGGAAGGAAGAAGCCGAGCGCAAGATCTTGAAGGGGCAAAGAGCGATCCTGGACGCGCTGTGGAAGATGGTGACTTGAGGAGCACGCAAGCGGTAGGCGGAGGTGCGATCCGGTGGAGGTGTCGCAAGCGGGCAACGGCGGCCGTGATGGCTCATTTTTGATTTGCGAGGCAGCTGGAGTTGCTGGACGTTGGATACTCACTACACTGTGGAGCATCCCCTATGTCCCAGCTTACTGGAATTGCCATCGCACTGACATTGCTGCTCGCCGGAGCGAGTCCCAGCGTCGCTCAATCAGAGTCGGAACGGGAGGCAGTCCGCGCTGCAAATCAAGCCTATTACGACGCCCTCTCGGCACGCGATATCCAAGCCATGGAGCAGGTCTGGTCACGGGAAGCTGATGACGTGCTTGTCGCTCCGCCAATTCGGCCCACCGCGCATGTCGGTTGGGACAAGATCAAGAAGCAATACGAAACATTCTGGGCGACGCTGGAGGAGCTGACCGTGTCAATGGAACAGCCCACGATCCACATCGAGGGAAACGTCGCTTGGACTTTCGGCACGGAGCATGCCAAGCGCCGAACCAAGGATGGTCAGGCCAGCGGCGGCCCGAACTTCGGGACCAACATATTCGTCAAACGTGACGGGCGGTGGCTGCTGGTCTTCCACCAGGCGGCGCTGATGCCACAACCACCTGCTGAGAAAGCAAAATGATCCCTCACTCGGGATGACCGAGAGCCTTCGGGGTATTCTCGGTTGATCATTTCAGCGTATTGTGCGTTGAAATCCTGAATGATTGACCTCGCCGTCCTCCATCCCGGCCTCACAGGCACCTCTACCCTGCGCGTCGCGCCTGAGCATACGGCGCCGCACGTCGGCTCAGGACGTGTGGCGGTGCTGGCGACGCCCGTGATGATCAACGTGATCGAGGCCGCGGCACTCAATGCCGTCGAGCATCTGCTGCCCGAGGGACATCAAAGTCTCGGGATTCACCTCGACGTGCGCCATTTCGCGGCGACGCCGGTCGGGTTGCTGGTGACGGCAACCGCGGAGGTGATTGCCGTCGAGGGACGGACGATCACCTTCCGGGTCGAAGCGCGGGATGAGTGCGAGGCGATCGGCGAAGGCACGCATCAGCGCGTCATCGTGAACGTGGCGCGCTTCGATGAGCGGGTGCAGCGAAAACTGAAGAGCTTCGGGTAAGCCTCGGATTTTGGGCTTTCGTCCCGACCGAGCCTCCCCTCCCCCTGCGAGGGTGGGGAGTGAGACGGCGGACCCGGGTCACGCCCCTTCCTGCTGCTTCTTGTACTCGGCATCCTTGGCTTGCGCCCGCTGTGCAGCGGGGCGTGCATTCAGCCGGTCGACGTAAGCGACGAACTCGGGGCGCTCAGGAATGAGCTTGATCATCATGGCCCAGTTCAGCCCCGAGCCGATGACCACGTCCGCCGCGGTGAACTGGCTGCCCAGCAGGTAGGGATCGGCCTCAGCGGTGGCCTTCGCGAGCACGTCCATCACCAGGTCGAAATTTCCGAAGCCCAGTGTCGCGCGCGGGGGCTCCTCCTTGCGCGGAAACGCCCGGTCCGTGATCGCCGGCTCGAGGCAACTCGGACCGAAGAACAGCCATTTGAGATAAGGGCCGCGCCGCGGGTCGCCGGTCGGGATGTTGAGCTTGGCCTGCGGGAACTCGTCGGCGAGATAGGTGCAGATGGCGGCCGACTCGGTGATCACCGCGTCGCCGTGCCGGAGGGCGGGCACCTTGCCCATGGGATTGATGGCCAGAAACTCGGGCTGAAGATTCTCGCCCTTCTTGAAGCTGATAAGTTGCACGTCGTACGGCTGGCCGAGCTCCTCGAGCATCCAAAGCACAACGGACGAGCGCGATGGCGCAGCGTGGTAGAGGGTGAGCTTTGACATCCTTCGACCTCCTCGATCGGTAGGGCCCGAGGGGCTAACCGCCGAGTGAGGCGATTCGATGTATCAATTCTCGTTTCTCTCGGGCGATGGCGGCCCGATCAGCGGCAGACGAGGACCGGAATGTTGCTGTGGGTCAGCACCTTTTGGGTCTCGCTGCCGAGCAGGAAAGCCGAAAGGCCTCGGCGGCCGTGGGAGGCCATCACGATCAGATCACACCCCTTGTCGTTGGCAGTCTTGATGATGCCTTCATAGGGCTGAGGGCTTTCGAGCTGCACCAGCTCGCAAGGCACACCCCTGGCCTCCGCCGCTTTGGCGACGACATTCAAGGCCGCCTTGGCCTGCGCATCGATCGATTGCTGGTATTTTTCCGGATCCTCCGGATAAACGACGCCCTCGACGGTCAACAGCTGGAGCGGCGGCGTGACCGTGACGGCCGTCAACCGCGCACCGACCAGTTTTGCGAGCTCGATGGCATGGCCGAAGGCCTTCTCGGAGAATTCCGATCCGTCCGTCGTCACGAGGATGTTCTTGTACATCGCGATCTCCCTGCGCGCCAGGATCGCCTCCGCCGAGGTGCCGGCGCCTTGATGCGCATCAATCTCTCACAACGCGCAGTTGTTTCACAGGGATGATGCCGACGCTGATCGGTTCATCGGCGTCAATTCGCTTTCGACGATGGGCAGTAGAGGTCGTACAGGGTCGCGAGCAGGCGCTCGATCCGCGGGTCTGCGATGCGATACCAGAGCGTCTGCCCCTCCCGGCGGTAGGCCAGAAGGTTCTGCTCACGCATGATGGCCAAATGCTGAGAGAGAGCCGACTGCGACAGCCCGACCGCCTCGCCGAGGCTCGTGACGTTCGCCTCGCCCCATTCCAAGAGTTTGCAGAGGATCATAAGCCGGCGCTCGTTGGAAAGCGCGCGCAAGACGCGCGCGACCTCGGCGGCGCCCGCCTCGAATTCGGCGATGTCGAAAAGGGCCGGGCTGGTCATCGCACCTTTCCATTAGCTGGCGCTAAACTAGGTGCGGCTTATATCTTGTCAATGCGCGAGATGTGCTCCGCCGTCACGTCGAACGGCTCTCGGGCATTGGCCGAGGCGCACGTAAGTGGGCCGCCGCGCGCTGATTGGCCCATAAAGATGTCCACTGCCCTAAAAGCGATCCCGCCGGAGGTTCGCTAGATCCGTTCCGGCCAGTCAGAGCCACGCGGCTCGTCGCGGCCGTGCACCTGGGAGGGCGGTGCCGTGGCCTCGACGGCGGTGAAGTCCTCCAGGATCTTGTACGAATGCTTTGCCCCCGCTGGCACGAGCCAGGAATCTCCTGGCTCCAGCTTCACGGTCTGGCCTTCGAGCTCGAGCTCCGCACGGCCGTCGATGACATAGCCTACCGTCTCGTACTCGCGCACGCTTTCGTCCTTGCGGCTGCCGGGCGGCTCGTGCTCCCAGAGCCGCATCGAGACCCGCTTGCCCGAAACGAGATACTTCTGGCCCATGTCACCCTTGGGCGAGTCGGGCGCGTGAACCTTTTTCACCGTCGTGTCCGTCATCGTAGAGTTCCGGCTGAGGCCTCGCGCGGCCATCGTTGCTGGCGGCGCGAGCGTTCGTAACCGGAAACCTTTGAAACAGAGGTGCGTTCCAGACCACGATGCAGCCGAGCGCCCACGCGTTCACTTATCAGCCTTACCGCGCAGGAACTCGATGATGCCCGAGAAATCGACTCCTGCGTTCCCAGCCGCAACGAAGAGCTGATAGAGCTGCGCGGCCTCGGCGCCCAATGGTGTCGCCACACTGGCAGCACGGGCCGCCTCCTGCGCCAGGCTGAGATCCTTCAGCATCAGCGCGGCCGCGAAGCCGGGCTTATAGCCGTTGTTGGCCGGCGAGGTCGGCACCGGGCCCGGAGCGGGGCAGTAGGTCGTCAGCGACCAGCACTGGCCCGAGGAGGTCGAGGCGACATCGAACAGCGCCTGTTTCGATAGTCCCAGCTTCTCGGCGAGATTGAACGCCTCGCAGACGCCGATCATGCTGATGCCGAGAATCATATTGTTGCAGATCTTGGCCGCCTGACCGGCGCCCGCATCTCCGCAATGCACGACTTTGCGGCTCACCTTCTCGAGCACGGGCCGGGCCTTCTCGAAGGCCTCTGTGCTGCCGCCGGCCATCAGCGTGAGTGTGGCGGCCTCCGCTCCGCCGACGCCGCCTGAGACCGGGCAGTCGAGCGACAGCTTGCCCGCGTTACCCGCCAGCTCGTGTGCCCGTCGGGCCGAAGCGACATCGATCGTCGAGCAGTCGACGAGCACCGCCCCGCTTGCAGCGGCCGAAAGCACCCCGGTCTGCTCGTAGACAGCGATGGTGTCCTTGCCGGCGGGCAACATGGTGATGACGACCTCCGCGCCCTCGGCCGCGGCATCGGCGCTTTGCGCCGGGGTGACGCCGCGCTCGGCGGCCCTTTCGAGGTTGGCAGGCACGAGGTCATATCCGACCACGGTGTGCCCTGCCTTCACGAGGTTGCCAGCCATCGGCGTGCCCATGTTGCCGAGGCCGATGAATGCGATCTTGGTCATGTCCTCCTCCCGGACTTCACTTCCACAAGCGTGATGATCAGCGCCCGGTCCATTGCGGCGGCCGTTTGGCGAGGAAGGCCTCCAGCCCTTCGCGGAAGTCCGCGCTCGTATAGACCTTCGCGACCAGATCGGTATCGTCCACCTTGGGGCCCTGCTGGCGCAAGCGAAGGAGAATTTCCTTGGTCACCCTCAGCGTCAGCGGAGCGTAGCCCGCGATCTGGCGCGCGAGCTCCTCGGCCCGGGTCATCAGGGCCGCATGGCTCTCGACGACTTCGGACACGAGACCCGCCGTCAGCGCCTCCTCCGCACCCACCAGGCGGGCGGTGAAGATCATGTCCTTCACCCGCGGCTCACCCAGGAGCCGCACCAGACGCTCGAGAGTTGCAGCAGAAAGGCAGTTGCCGAGGGTGCGGGCGATCGGGAAGCCGAACTTCAGGTCCCGCGTGGCGATCCGCATGTCGCAGCAGGCGGCGATGCCGGCGCCGCCGCCCGTACAGGCCCCCGCGATGGCCGCAATGGTCGGCACCGGGCAGGACTCGATGGCCGTCATGATCTCATCGGCATGCTTTTCGTATTGGATGCCCTGCTCAGGCGTGCCGAAATCACGGAAGAGTGAAATGTCTGTCCCCGACGCGAACGCCCGGTCACCGGCACCGGTGATGATGATCGCCTTCAGCGAGCCGTCCGTCGGTGCATTGGCGCAAATCTCGGCGATCCGGTCGTACATGCCGAATGTCAACGCGTTGCGTGCGTGCGGCCTGTTGAGGGTGAGAAAACCGATCCGGTCCCGCACCTCATAGATGATCTCCTGCGCGCTCGCGGCCGTTTGGGCACGATCCATCTCAACCTCTTCTCGCTTGTCGTTGTCGGGACAGCCCCGCGTGTGGCTCGCGCACAGGAAACCGCCTCGCCTCTCGAATGGCAATGACTTTCAAACCGCCGCGACGCAGGCGGGCTGACGCAGGCAGAAGTCGTCCCGAGCGGCATCGGCGTTGATGATGGACGCCAGCGCCTTCGGCCTGTACCTTTGCCATTTCCCGGTGCTTCAAGGCCGGGCGTACAGAACAAGCGCCATGTCGCGTTAGGGAGGAATGGGAACGATGCGGTCGACACCGCACGATCCGCCGTCGGCAGTGTCCAGGCGGCTGCCGATCCGTTCACCGCAAGACTTCGCGGGCGGCATGCTGCTCCTCGCGATTGCCGTGCTCGGCTTTCTCGGCTCGTGGCATCTCGACTTCGGTCAATTCGGCGGTGTCGGCTCCGGCATGGTGCCACAGGCTGTTTCAGCCATGATCGCCGGCTTCGGCCTGCTGCTCATTGTGCAGGGCTTTGTTTCCTCGGATGGAGCGCAGATGACGCTGTGGTCCATCCGCGGCCTGTTCTTCGTGCTGGGCGCCACCCTGCTCTTCGCCTGGACCATCCGCCCGCTGGGCCTGATCTTCGCCGGGCCGATCGCCATCGTGTTCGCCTCCCTTGCTGATCGCACGACGCGCCCCCTGGAGATCGCCATCTTCACCGTGGCGCTCACTGCATTCTGCATCGGCCTGTTCAGCTTCCTCTTGCAGCTGCCGATCCCGGTGCTCCCGTCCTCGCTCCCCTACCCGTTCAATGAGATCTTCTAGGGCTTCCTCTTGACGGAACTGACCGACCATCTCGCGCTCGGATTCGCTACAGCTCTGACGCTGAAGAACCTGGGGCTCTGCTTCCTCGGCTGCATGATCGGATCGCTGATCGGCGTGCTACCGGGCGTCGGACCCATCGCGACCATCGCCATGCTGCTGCCGTTGACGTTCGGCGTCGACCCGGTGGGCGCGCTCATCATGCTGGCTGGGATCTACTACGGCGCCCAGTATGGCGGCTCGACCACGGCCATCCTCGTCAATATCCCCGGCGAGGCGACCTCCGTCGTGACCGTCCTCGACGGCCATCAGATGGCAAAGCAGGGCCGCGCCGGCATCGCGCTTGGCATCTGCGCGATTGGCTCCTTCATCGCGGGCACCGTCGCGACGCTCATCATCGCTGCCCTCGGGACGCCGCTGACGAAAATGGCGCTGCTGTTCGGACCGGCGGATTACTTCTCACTGATGGTGCTCGGCCTCATCTTTGCCGTGGTGCTGGCGAGCGGATCCGTACCAAAGGCCATCGCCATCATCCTGGTCGGGCTTCTGATGTCCACGATCGGCATCGACATCGAGACCGGAGAGGAACGGCTGACGTTTGGCTTCAACGAGCTTGCCGACGGAATACCGTTCGCCGTAGCGGCCATGGGCATCTTCGGCTTTGCCGAGATCATCCGGAACCTGGAGGTGGCGGAAACGCGGGACGTGGTCAGAGCCCCCATCGGCCGCCTGTTACCGGGCCTTCGTGAGCTGCGCCAGTCGGCGCTGCCGATCGCGCGTGGCACGCTGGTGGGATCCATTCTGGGCCTGCTGCCCGGCAATGGCGCCGTGTTGGGGCCGTTCGCGTCCTACACCCTCGAGAAAAAGCTCGCAGCCGAGCCGGAGCGGTTCGGCCAGGGTGCCATCGAAGGTGTTGCCGGACCTGAATCGGCCAACAATGCCGGGGCGCAGACCTCGTTCATTCCGCTTCTGACGCTCGGCATCCCTCCCAACGCGGTGATGGCGCTGATGGTTGGTGCCATGACGATCCACGGCATCGTGCCCGGGCCGCAGGTCATCCAGCATCAGCCTGCCCTGTTCTGGGGCATGATCGCCTCCATGTGGATCGGCAATCTGATGCTGCTGATCATCAACCTGCCGTTGATCGGAGTCTGGGTGCGGCTGCTGAAGGTGCCTTACCGGCTGATGTTCCCGGCCATCGTCGTCTTTTGCTGCATCGGCATCTATTCGATGAACAATTCCGGACTTCAGGTCTTCATGGTCGCCGTTTTCGGTTTGTTCGGATACATGCTGGTGAAGTTCGGGTTCGAGCCGGCGCCGTTGCTGCTCGGCTTCGTGCTCGGCCAGTTGATGGAAGAAAAGCTGCGCCAGGCGCTGGTGATCTCGCGCGGCAGCTTCATTACGTTTTTCGACAGGCCGGTCAGCGCGCTCCTGCTGGCATTGGCCCTCGCTCTGGTCGTCGTCGCAGTGCTGCCCTCCATCCGCAGCAGGAGGGACACCGTATTCCAGGAGTGATCCGGAGGCGCTCAGCGGACCCGCAGCGCCCCGAATCAATCAACAACCCATGGTTGCGTGGATACCATTCCCAATGCGACGTTTCAGAAGCTCGCGTGGACCCGGCAGCGGCCAAGCTTCTGCTTCTGTTCGGGATCACTATCGTGTGTTCTTCTGTCGCGCGGCACACCCGGGGCTAGCGCGGTCCAGCATTCTACGTTTCCATTCCTCGAACCAAGGATCTGACACATCGGTTCACAATGGCAATCAATCGACTGAGACACCGTTCACGCGAAGTCGTCATCGCGCTCGCCATCACCCTGGCTGCGATTGCAGCGGTGATCGCGACTCTGTCGAGCCAGGAGGAGGACGCCCAAACAGCAGAACCGATGGCGCTCGTCACACCCCGCAAGTAGAGGCTTGCCCCGGTGACCCGGACGCCATCGACAGCTGTCACTGCGCTGTCCATCCCCCGTCGATCGAGTAATTGGCTCCGGTGATCGAGGCGGCTGCATCGCTGGCCAGGAACGCGGCAAGCGCGCCGACCTGGTCGACGGTGACGAACTCCCGCGTGGGCTGCCGCGCGAGGATCTGGGCCCGGGCCTCTTCCTCGGTGAGCCCTTGCGTACGGGCCAGATCAGGGATCTGCTTTTCCACGAGAGGCGTCCACACGAAACCGGGCGAGATCGCGTTCGCCGTCACGCCGTGTTCGGCCGTCTCCAGCGCGACCACTTTCGTCAACCCGGCCAGCCCGTGCTTGGCTGCCACATAGGCGCTCTTGTTGACCGAAGCCCTCAGCGAATGCGCCGAGCAGATGTTGATGATGCGCCCCCAGCGGCGCGCCTTCATGCCGGGCACGACGGCGCGGATGGCGTGGAAGGCCGCGGACAGGTTGATCGCGATGATGGCGTCCCACTTTTCGATGGGAAACTCCTCGATCGGCGAGACGTGCTGGATGCCGGCATTATTGACCAGGATGTCGACCTGCCCGAACGTGCGCTCCGCCTCCGCGACCATGTCCGCGATCTGGTTGTGGCGCAGCATGTTCGCCGGATGGAAGGCGACCCGAGTACCGTGCGCTGCCACCTCCCGGATCTGATTGGCGTTCTCATTCTCGTCGCCGAGGCCGTTCATCATGACGTTGGCTCCCGCCTTCGCGAAGGCATGGGCGATCGCGAGCCCGATGCCCGACGTCGAGCCGGTGACGATGGCTGACTTGCCCTTGAGTTGCATGACACCTCCTCAGTCCGCTTGGCCACTCCTGCGACACGCGCAACCTACACTGCGATCGATCCTGCTGCGAGCCGCTGTCTTACTCCAGGCGAAATCCGTCGAGCCGGTAAAATGTAACCCTGCGCGCCGGCCCAGCGCCGGCAGGCACACGTCGCTCCGTCAATATCTCCGCGATTGCAAAGCGGTCCGACAGCTCGCCTGCATCGGGGCGCAACGTCACCAGCAGCACGGGCTCAGGTGCTCCTTTCCGGTAGGCTCGGGTGAGTTCATAGTGATCGCGCGGGCGCACCCCCGGCTCGCGCCAGGCGAAAACCGGCGTGGGCTCATCGCGCATGTAATAGAGCAATTCAGCCGTCACCGCGCGATCATCGGTCAGCACGGCGCCGAACGGTCGTCCTGCCCGCCTTGCCTCGTCAAGGACAGCGGCCGTCTCTTCGGCAAGCGTGCGCCAGCCGAGCGTTCGTGCGAAGGGATCTCCGCCCCCGGGGAGCCGGAACGATCCCGCTTTGGCCGTCGCGATGCCGATGCCGACGAGAATGGCCGCGTGCAGCGCGAGAGACCCCTTCAGCCACCGCCAGGCCCCCTCCCGCAGCATCGTCGTCGTCACAAGGACTGTCGCCGAGACATAGCTCACTGCAGCCCAGTTGGCGTGCGCGCGCGAGAGGAGGCCCTGCACGGTGACCAGCAAGATCACCGGAACCGCAAACGCCAGCATCAGCTGATCCGGCTTCGGCAGGCCCTCCAGCCATGCGCGCCAGGTGATCACCAGAAGCGATCCGAACAGGATCGGCCCGAACACCCCGAACTGAGCGCCGAAGAACTCCAGCGCCTTGTTTGGATGGAACAGCACCCCCGTCCACTTGGCATTGTCTGCCGTGTGGGCGAGCGTGGCGAAGCCGTTCTCGATGTTCCAGGCAAGGTTCGGCGCGATCAGCACTAGACCGATGAGCAAGGCAGCGTAGAGGCGCGCATCGCGCAGCAAACAGCGTCCTTGCGGCGCCACCAACATGAACGCGGCCGCCGAGAACACGAAAAACGCCATCGCATACTTCGCGTTGAGCCCGAGGCCGAAGGCCAGTCCGAGCAACAGCGCGGGCCACCATCGGTCCGTCTCGAGCAGGCGCACCAAGGCATAGAGCGCCACCGCCCAGAAAAACAGCAGCGGCACATCCGTGGAGATGATGCCGGCCGATAGCGAAACCCCCGGCAGCGTGGCGAAAACCACTGCTGACCAGAACCCGGCGCGCCTGTCATAAAGGCGCGCGGTCAGCGCATAGATCACCAGTGCCGTCGCCGTATGAATGATCGGGGACGGCAGCCGCACGCAGAACTCCGAGCTCCCGCAGGTCTCCGTCGCCGCGCGAATGATCCAGGCGATCAGCGGCGGCTTGGAGTAGTAGCCGAAGGCCGGCTCGAGGCCCCAGGACCAGTATTGCGCCTCGTCGAAGAACAGGTCGGTGCCATTGAAGGCCAGGGCGACGAGGCGGATCGCCAGCAGCAGTCCGAGCACCGCGAGAAGCGCCGGCAGCCAGCCGGCCCGGACGCCCGCATCGCTTCCACGCGCGGCATGCACCGTCATGTCGTCCCCCTGCTTTGCCGACCGGGTTTCGGCCCGCCGCCCATTTACATGGTTGAGCAGCCCTCGCAAACCCTGATACCTTTGGTCGAACGCGATCGGGGGCACAACTGCTTGCCGCGCCCGCATCACAGGAACGGCACTCACCTATGCGCATATCGGTGGTCATTCCCGCCCTCAACGAGGCCGGCAACATCGGCCGTCTCGTGCAGGAAACCTACGCGACCGTTCCTGCCGACACTCTGGCCGAGGTCATTGTGGTCGACGATGCAAGCACCGACGCCACCGGCGCCGAGGTGAAAGCGCTGATCCAGTCCAACGACTTCCCCGGACTCCGTTATCTGCGGCACGGCCAGCGCGCCGGCCAGAGCGCCGCCATGCGGACGGGCATCCTGGCGGCCACCAGTCCGGTGATCGCC
>DASVDU010000238.1:0-4577 GCA_036380915.1 Hyphomicrobiaceae bacterium
TGCCGATGCAGATGCGACCGCAGCGGGTGACCCGCATGGTGCGATCGTGGAAGGGATAGTGTGGCTCTTCGGGCGGGCGATAGACGCGCGCCGAGGGTGTATAGATTTCGCCGGGACAGGCGCCGCCCAGGGCCTGGTGGGGACGCTCGTTGTTGTAAATCCGCACGAAGTCGTCGAATCGCTCCTGTTGCTGCAGGAAGTTGAATGAGGCCGGCTTGGTGGCTTCCTGCTTGAGCGTCAGGTGCATGCGCTCGTGACGGCCGGTTTGCTGCGGATTGGCCGGCTTGATGCGCTCGAGGGCGATGCCGAGTCTGAGCCACCACGCCGAGAGCTTGGACAAGCCGAACAGGGCGTTGGCGGAGGCCAAAGGCGCGCCGTTGTCGGTGCGGATGGCGGCGGGCAGGCCGAACTCCTTGAAGACGCGTTCGAACAGGGCGAAGGCGAAGTCGGACCGCGTGGAGGCCATGCCCTCGCAGGCCAGGAGATAGCGGGACCGATAGTCGGTGATGGTGAGCGGATAGCAATACTGGCGGTTGCCGAGCATGAACTCGCCCTTGTAGTCGGCACACCACAGCCCGTTGGCGTCCTGAGCGGCATGCAGGTCGGTTCCCTCGGCCTTGTAGCGCCGTCGCTTGCGCCGCCTGACCAGTCCGTTGCGGTCCAGCACGGCATGAACAGTGCTGATGGCGGGCGCCTTGATCATCGGGAACTGGCGGATCAGCTTCTCGCGCACCTTCGGGGCGCCCCAGGAAGGATACTCACGCTTGATGCCCAGAATGCAGCGCTCAACCTGGCAGGCCAGCTTGTTGGCGTGCCGATAAGGCCGGCGGCTTCGATCGTTGAGGGCATCGAGGCCGCATTCCTTGTAGCGGTTGAAGATCTTGTAGCCCGTGACACGCGAGATGCCGAACTCACGGCACAGCGGCGCCATCTGTTCTCCCTCCAGAAGGCGGGCGACAAAGCGAAGACGTTCATCCATTGGCTTACACTCGTTCCAAGGCATCCGGGGGCTCCCCAAATGCCCGACGTGTAAACCTTGTCTCCGGAATGAACTGTCACCCTTCTCTCGGGAAGGGCAAAAGGTCCACATGTCAGCATCAGGCCATTCCCGAACAAAAAGGGAGAGAACTTCGGCTGACGTCGGCCAGACGTGGAAAACGACAGCTCTGTGACAGGAAGGGCGAAGAACCCGACTTGTTATAAGTGCGGCTCTAACCGACTAAGCCAGAATCGCGCACCATGCGAATGGACGCCTTGGCTTAGGTCCGCTGTCTCTTTCATTTACGAGAGGCCGGCGGTCACCCAGGGCCGCAAAAATGTCAAGCCTCTGCTGCGATGGCCCTCGCGCTTGAAGCCGAAAGCGCAAGCATTTCCCGCTCTATAGACGCTTTGACATAAGGACCTTGGGCTGACAAGATGAGTTAGACCGAGGGGACAGGGGCATCTCTGAAGAGAGATGCTTTGCCGTAATTTGGCTTCAGTTCAGATTTCGCGGCAACGATACCGAATACGCTGTTCGATAGTTGCCCTCACCGAGGAGAAGAGCATGGCAGGTCAATCGGCGACGAACACTGGCTCCACCATGGGATCGGGCGCTCCGTCACCCAGCGATCGCAATTCGCTGACCATCGGCCCCGACGGCCCGATCCTGCTCCACGACGTCCACTTCCTCGAGCAGATGGCACACTTCAACCGGGAAAAGGTTCCCGAGCGTCAGCCCCACGCCAAGGGATCCGGGGCTTTCGGCGTGTTCGAGGCGACTGAGGACGTCTCGCGCTACACCAAGGCGGCACTGTTCCAGAAAGGCGCGAAGACCGAGATGCTGGCGCGCTTCTCGACCGTCGCCGGCGAGCAGGGCAGCCCCGACACTTGGCGCGACGTGCGCGGCTTCTCGCTGAAGTTTTACACCACCGAGGGCAATTACGACCTCGTCGGCAACAACACGCCGATCTTCTTCGTGCGCGACCCGATGAAGTTCCCGCACTTCATCCGCAGCCAGAAGCGGCTTCCCGATTCAGGCCTGCGCGACAGCCACATGCAGTGGGACTTCTGGACGCTGAACCCCGAATCGGCGCACCAGGTAACCTACCTGATGGGCCCGCGCGGTCTGCCGCGGACCTGGCGGCACATGAACGGTTACGGCTCCCACACGTACATGTGGGGCAACGCCGCTGGCGAGAAGTTCTGGGTCAAGTACCACTTCCACACCGACCAGGGTCTGGAGTTCTTCACCAATGCTGAAGCGGCGGCGATGGCCGGCGCCGACGCGGATTTCCACCGCCGCGATCTGTTCGAAGCGATTGCGAAAGGCGACTATCCGAGCTGGACCCTCTCGGTGCAGATCATGCCCTACGAGGACGCGAAGACCTATCGGATCAACCCGTTCGACCTGACCAAGACTTGGCCGCATGCGGACTATCCGCTGGTCCGGGTTGGCAAGATGACGCTCGATCGCAATCCCGAGAATTTCTTCGCCCAGATCGAGCAGGCGGCATTCTCTCCTGGCAACATCGTCCCAGGCATCGGCCTCTCGCCCGACAAGATGCTCCTTGGCCGCGCCTTCGCCTACAACGACGCGCAAAGGAACCGGATCGGCGCCAATTTCCATCAGCTTCCGGTCAACCAGCCCAAGGTGCCGGTGAACACCTACATGTTCGACGGGCACATGGCCTATCATCACAGCGGGGCGGCGCCGGTCTATGCCCCGAACAGCGGCGGACGACCCTGGGCTGATGAGACCGGCGTGATGCCCGATAACTGGGAAGCCGACGGCGAGATGGTGCGGAGCGCCTACACGCTGCGGCCTGACGACGACGATTTCACTCAACCCGGCATCCTCGTGCGCGAGGTGTTCAGCGACGCGGATCGCGACCACCTGGTCGAGACCGTCGCAGGCGCCCTGCTAGGGGGCGTCCGTGAGCCCGTGCTGAGCCGCGCATTTGAATATTGGAGGAATATCGATCCCGGCGTCGGCGGGCGGATCGAAGCCAAGGTCCGCGAAGGTCGGGCGCAGAAGCCCGCTCAGGGCATGGGCGAACGTTGAAATACTGACCCTTGTGCGGGGCAGACATCTGCCCTGCACCTCAAGCGCATTGATCGTGCAAGCGCCAGCAGGGCGCTTAGGGCCAACCGGCAGTCCACGCCACCAGCGATAGCCCAATGACAAGGAATAGTGAAGCGGCGATGCGAACGACGGAGAGCGGATACGCTTGATCGACTCGTTGCCGAGCAGCACTGTTGGAGCGCTGGCGATCATCATCCTAGAGTTGTTCCGGCGGTGGCGACTAAGACCGAGCGGTAGTCTGCCAGTGACAGCGCAATTTGTCTCGCCAGAGCGACTCGCCACTCCCTGCATGCCATGATCTCTCGGCCAAGTATATCGACACACAAGTCCGCTTTGCTGCGGCTCGACCAGACTCGATCAGAGATGATCATGACGGAAATCGGACATAATGCTGCCGTTATCGCAGGATTTCCGATCGCTACACGACGATCAGCCAGTCCTCATTTTCATCATCGGCTGCGACACTTCCTCGCGCCCTGTCGTTCTGCCGCGGACCCTCGAGAAGATGCCGACCAAAAACACATCGTAACTCTGAGATACAAACCATATCGCCATGGCGAGTCACGATGATCGGCAAGCGGGGGAGGGCATGGCGGAGGACGTCATAGAGAATTCCGAGCTTCATCGTTTCGAGCTTGCGCTCGACGACGGCGAGGCAGTCGCCTACTACCGGTCCGAGGGCGATCGCGTGGTGCTGATCCACACGGAGGTGCCTCAACAGTACGCAGGTCGCGGCATCGGTTCGCGACTGGCCAAAGGCGTCTTCGACAACCTTCGGAAAACGGGGCGCAAGGCGGTCGTGAAATGTTCGTTCATGGCGGCCTGGGCCAGCCGGAATCCGGAATACAACGACATTATTGCCGGTTGACTGGGAACCGGCCAAAGGCATTGATACTGCCGCTGTCCGCGACCGAGCATCATTCGCCTATGGAGGAATCTTTGCCCGAATCCGTTGTCGAACAAACCCAGCCACAAGGCGAACTCGCCATCCGCACGGTGGCCATGCCGGCCGACACCAACCCGAACGGCGACATCTTCGGCGGCTGGGTGTTGTCGCAGATGGACATGGCCGGGGGCATGATCGCGACGCGGCGCGCCCATGGCCGTGTCGCGACGGTCGCCATCGCGACCATGAGCTTCCACCGCCCGGTATTCGTCGGCGACGAGGTGAGCTGCTACGGAGAGATCACCAGGATCGGCAACACCTCGATCACCATCAAGGTCGAGAGCTGGGTGCGGCGCGGCCGCGGCGGCGACTTTCTCAAAGTCACCGAAGGTCTGTTCACCTTCGTCGCCATCGACGAGGATCGCCGGCCGCGCAAGGTGCCACCTGAGTAGTAGAAGACTTATTCTTCATGATTTAGAGTACGACACCAATAGCATACCCGGGGGGCAAGAAAAATGACGCAGAATCTTCCAGCTGGCGGTGGTGAAACAGTAGAAACAGTAACTCTCGGAGACTCTGGAGGAATTAGTCTTCCAAAACTTCAACAGATCTATCACGAACTAATTC
>DASVDU010000239.1:0-21052 GCA_036380915.1 Hyphomicrobiaceae bacterium
CGTGTACGGAGCGCGCGCGAATTGGCCTGAGTCGAGCCCGGAGATCATGATGTTTCAGAGCTTCGAAGCCCCCACCGGCCTGGAAAACGCGGTCGACCGCGTGAAACAACTCCGTGCTTTGATGGCGCAGCTCGGGGTGGACGCACTTCTGGTCCCGCGGGCCGACGAGCACCAGGGCGAATATGTGCCCGCCTCGGCGGAGCGACTGAAGTGGGTCACCGGATTTTCTGGATCGGCAGGCCTCGCTGTTATTGCGCGGCAATCGGCAGCTTTATTCGTGGACGGGCGGTACACGGTACAGGCCCGGGCGCAGGTCGACACGAAGACATTCGAGATCCTGCAGGTGCCGCAGGCTCGCCCCTCGGACTGGTTGTCACAGAAGCTGAAATCAGGCGCTGTCGTCGGCTTCGACCCGCGGCTGCACACGGTGAGCGAGGTTGAGCGGCTGACGGATGCGCTGGCGGAGCGCGGCATCAAGTTGAGACCGCTGAGCCGCAACCCCGTCGACCGGCTCTGGGGTGCGAATCGGCCACCCCCGCCCGCAGGCAAGGTCCGGCCGCACCCCTTGCAGTACGCCGGCCGGTCGGCAGAGGAGAAGATTGCTGCACTGCAAAAAAGTCTGAAAGAGGATCAGCAGGACGCCGTAGTGCTGACCTTGCCGGACTCGATCGCTTGGCTGTTCAACATCCGCGGCAGCGATGTCGCGCACAATCCCGTGCCGCTCGCTTTCGCCATCGTGCCGGCCTCGGGCAAGCCGGAGCTGTTCATCGCGCGCGAGAAACTCGACGCGGATGCCAGGGCGCATCTCTCCTTCGCGAAGGTAAGCAGCCCTGACAAGCTTGCCGAGCGGCTGGCTCGTCTGAAGGCCGCCAACAAGCGCGTGCGGCTCGATCCCGACACGGCCTCCTGGTGGTTTGCGCGCCAGCTCGGGGGAGCGCGCAAAATCGTGCGGGGGCAGGATCCCTGCATTCTGCCCAAGGCCCGCAAGAACGAGACCGAGATCAAAGGCGCGCGCGCTGCGCATCTGCGGGACGGAGCCGCCTTCGCGCGCTTTCTCGCCTGGCTCGATCGGGAGGCTCCGAGCGGAAAGCTGGACGAGATCAGCGTGGCGCGGAAGCTCGAGGAGTTCCGGGCCGAGACGCAGGCCCTGAAAGACATCAGCTTCGACACGATCTCAGGCGCCGGTCCCAACGGGGCCATCGTGCACTACCGTGTCACCGAGGCAACGAACCGTCAACTGAAGCCCGGCGAGCTCTACCTCGTCGACTCCGGCGGCCAGTACCTCGACGGCACGACCGACATCACGCGCACGATCGCCATCGGCCAGCCGACGGCCGAGATGTGCGAGCGCTACACCCTCGTCCTCAAGGGGCATATCGCGATCGCCACGGCGCGTTTCCCCAAAGGCACGCGCGGCATCGAAATCGATGCTTTCGCCCGCCGTGCCCTGTGGGAGAAAGGACTCGATTTCGACCACGGGACCGGTCATGGCGTGGGCAGCTATCTTTCGGTCCATGAAGGGCCGCAGTCGATCTCCCGCCGCGGCATGGCTCCGCTCGAGCCGGGCATGATCGTCTCCAACGAGCCCGGATACTACAAGGAGGGCGCCTACGGAATCCGCCTGGAGAACCTCGTCCTCGTGACAGGTCCGGAAATCCCGCCCGGCGGCGATCGCGAGATGCTGAGCTTCGAAACCTTGACGCTCGCCCCCTTCGATCGGCGCCTGATCCGGCCGGACCTGCTGACGTCAGCCGAGCTGGATTGGCTGAACAGCTATCACGCCCGCGTCGGCAAGATCATCGGAGCCGAGCTGGGCCCCGACGACCGGGCCTGGCTCGCCGCCGCTACGGCGCCGATCGGTTGAGGGGGGCTTTGCCGGACAGCGCAGCTCGTGAGCAGCCCATGTTTCGGGCAGGCGGGAGCGAGAGTTGTCGATGACCGGCATGGGCAGCTCCTCGTCGTTCAAAGGCCCGTGCGGACGCCGCTGATCGTCGGCAGTATGTCATCCGCTATGGCCGCGATGTCACCCGAACGGACAAGCCGTCCGGCCGCCACCAGGTCGGGATGAAGATGGCGGTCGTCATTGAGGGGCGGGACCTCGGCGCGGACGCGGGCGCGGACCTGTTCCAGAATGCGGCTCGACTTCAGCGGTGCATGGAAATCACAACCCTGAGCGGCTGCGAGCAGCTCTATGCCGATCACGCTGACAGCATTCTCGATCATCGGCAACAGACGGCGCGCGCCATGTGCCGCCATGGAGACATGGTCCTCCTGGTTGGCTGATGTCGGAATCGAATCGATGCTCGCCGGGCTGGCACGCTGCTTGTTCTCGGAAACCAGTGCAGCCGCAGTGACCTGCGGGATCATGAAGCCGGAGTTCAGCCCCGGCTTTGGCGTCAGGAAGGCCGGCAATCCCGACAGCACCGGATCGACCAGCATGGCGATGCGCCGTTCGGCCAGCGAGCCGATTTCGCAAATGGCGAGCGCGATCATGTCCGCGGCGAAGGCGACCGGCTCGGCGTGGAAGTTGCCGCCCGAAAGCGCGACGCCGTCCTCCGGAAAAATCAATGGGTTATCGGAGACGCCGTTGGCTTCGGTTGCAAGCGTCGATGCCGCCTGCCGCAACACGTCGAGCGCCGCGCCCATCACCTGCGGCTGACAGCGCAGGCAGTAAGGATCCTGCACGCGCTCGTCGCCGGTCAGATGCGAGGCCCTGATCTCGGAACCTGCAAGCAGTGCACGCAATGCATCAGCCGTTTCGATCTGGCCGCGGTGGCGGCGCAGTGCATGGATGCGCGGATCGAAGGGCGCATCGGAACCCCGGGCCGCGTCCGTCGACAGTGCGCCGGTGACGAGCGCCGAGCGGAACAGGTTTTCTGCCTCGAACAGGGCCGCCAGTGCGTATGCGGTCGAGAACTGCGTCCCGTTGAGCAGCGCCAGTCCTTCTTTCGCGCCGAGCGTCAGCGGCGCTAGCCCAACTGAAGCCAGCGCCTCGGCGGCACCGACGTTCTTGCCGTCGATTGCAATTTGGCCCACGCCGATCATGGCAGCAGCCAAGTGCGCCAGTGGCGCCAAATCCCCGGAGGCGCCGACGGAGCCCTGCTGCGGCACCACCGGCGTCAGGCCGCGCGCCAGCATCGCTTCGAGCAGCTCGACGGTTGCCAGGCGCACGCCCGAGGCGCCTTGCGCCAAGCTCGCCAGCTTCAGCGCCATCATCAGGCGTACCACTGGGGCGGGAGCCGGATCGCCGACGCCGGCAGCGTGCGACAGCACGATATTGCGCTGAAGCGCTTCAAGATCCGCTGGCGCGATACGGACGCTGGCAAGCTTTCCGAAGCCTGTATTGATGCCGTAGACCGGCTCGCCTTTCCGAACGATCGCGGCTACTGCGTCGGCGGCCGCCTGAAGCCTGTGGCGGCTGGCGGGAGTGAGTAGCGAGACATGCGCCCCCTCATAGATGGCGCGCCATTGCGCCAGGGGGACGTCGCCGGGAACCAGCTCCAGTGCTTTCGTCACTGTCCTCTCCACATGGGCGGATGCAGCGGGTTGAAGCCCATGCAGTAAACGATCTCAAGCGGTCGTTCGATGTTCCAGATGGCGGCAAGGTCATTCTAGTCGCGGCCGCCAGGACCTTGGCTGTTGCATCACGTTCCGTAGACCGAAGCTGAGCGTCGCATTTCAGCCATCAATGCTGATGCGCGTATGGCCGTTTTGCTGGCCGCCTCCCGCGGGGTCGCCTGTCTGTGCGTCGAGCGGCGGACCTGGCGTAGCAGCGACGATCATGTTTGTCCGCCAGATATTTCTTGGAGATGCCTACCGCCTCGTCCGCGCGGTTCGGGCCGGGGCTTGACGAACGGCTTTCCGGCGGCGCAACACCGATTGGAGCGTGTTCAGCAATCATGACTCTCCGCAAAGCCCGCGCCGGGCGTCCCATGCCAGATTGCATCCTCTCGAGATCTCCTCGCATGGGCACACAGGACACATCGGAGTTTCCCAATGGGCGGGCCGAAACCCCAACGTCTGATCGTCGGCATCAGCGGCGCCTCGGGCGCGGCTTATGGCGTCGCCGCGCTCAGGATATTGCGGGAGCTTGGCTTCGAAACACATCTGGTCATGACGCGCGCGGCCGTGATCACCGCGGCACACGAGCTTTCGCTGAAAGTCCATGACATTCAGGAGTTGGCGAGCGTCGTTCACCGCGTCGACGATATCGCGGCCTGCATAGCAAGTGGTTCGTTCCAGACCCTCGGCATGCTGGTGGCGCCCTGCTCGATCCGCAGCCTGTCCGAAATCGCCTACGGGACGACGTCGAACCTGCTCACGCGCGCCGCGGACGTCGTGCTGAAGGAACGGCGGCGGCTCGTTCTGATGGTGCGCGAGACCCCGCTGCATCTCGGCCACCTCAAAGCGATGACCCAAGCTACGGAAGCTGGCGCGGTGATCATGCCGCCAGTGCCCGCGCTTTATGCCAAGCCAGGCTCCATCGACGACATGGTCAGGCATAGCGTCGCTCGGGCTCTGGACCTGTTCGGGATCGATGCCGGCATTGTCGATCGCTGGGGTGAGCAACCGCTGCTGGCGACCGCGAATACTCGGGGCAGCGCCAAATCGGACGCGCCATGATGACGTCGCGCTGCGCTGCTAGTCCAAAATTGCTCCCCGAACCCGCAAGTACAATTTTTTCGAGTGCTGGATATGCCCTTTGACGAGGCGCGCAAGCTCGCGGCGATCACCACGCTTGAGCGCATCGATCATGGCCCAATGCTCTAGCCTCAGCGTTTCGAGCAGTTTCGGGTCGACGAGCGGATAAAGCCGCATGGCCCGTGACAGATAGGCGTAATGCCCGATGGCGTCGATGAGGAACTTGTTCCCGCAAGCCTCGAATATCGTTCGGTGAAAGACTTCGTTCGCCTCGTCGATACGGCGCGGATCACGCGCGGCAACCGCCTTGTCGTGCCGGCGTTGAATGGCGGTCAGCGCTGAAATGAGCTCGGGCGTGGCCGGTAGCGGCATGCGCTGTACGGCGCGACTGTGCAACGTCTCGCGCAGTTCGGCAAGATCCTCCACCTCTTCGCTCGTGAAATCTCGTACCGATGCACCACGATTGGGTGCGCGCACGACGATGCCCATGTGCTCGAGCTTGACAAGTGCTTGGCGCACTGCGTGACGCTTTGCCGAGAATCGCGCCATGAGCGCATCTTCCACCAGCCGCTCCCGCGGGCGCAGCGCGCCGAAGAGAATGTCGAACTCGAGACTGCGGACGATATCGGCGACGGTCGTCTCGCCGCCGGACGCCTCCGCGTGCTCTCGATCAGCCAAATCCAACCGGCCCACGGTATAATCCCCTGAAAACGGGCTGGCTCCCCCCCAGCAAGGCGACTCACTCGTCATCGCCATGATTATCAATAATCTAATTGACCGGCAACTCGCTATCGACTACGGTCGACAGGCAAGGCGGCGCGAGGCCAGCCAGGAGAAGGTCTGCAAAAAGGGGCGCGTGTTCGCGCCCAGGCTGCCATCCAGGGAGGAAGTGCGATGAGATCGAAGCTGCTTTCGGTGCTTGCCGGCGCCGCGCTGGCGTGGAATGCGCTTGCAGCCCAGGCCGCGGCTCAGACGAAGGAAATCACATTCTGGAGCCACTGGGCCGCAGAGATGCCCAAGCGGACCTTCGTCGAAAAAGTCATTGCAGATTTCGAGGCGAAAAACCCCGACATCAAAATCAAGGCGACCTGGTACGAGAAAACGGCCCTTTACGCGGCGCTGAAGACGGCGTTGCGCGCGGGGCAGGCACCGGACGTGTTCTACGCCGAGCCCGACCAGGTCGAATATATGGATAGTGGCTTCCTGCTCGATCTTTCCGAGCTCAACTGGGCGGCGGTCGAGCCCTGGGCGAAGGAAGCCTGGATGTATAAGGGCAAGCCCTACGGACTTCCGCTCGAGGCTTGGACGGTCGAGCTCTATTACAATAAAAAGATGCTCGACGAGCTCGGGGTGAAGCTGCCGGACAATCTGCAGCTCTCACCTGATGCCTTTCTCGATATGGTGAAGAAGGCCAAGGCGAAGGGCATCACGCCGATGTCGCTCGGCGCTGGCGATCGACCGTTCACGGGTGCGCACCTTGTTCACGAGGCGCTTCTGAAGAAGCTCGGTGTCGAGGACTATTCCAAGCTTCTGGCGGGTAAGCTTGCGTGGACGGACCCACGTGTCGTCGAGACTCTGACGTGGATCCGCAGTTTGACCGACGCGGGGCTTCTGCCGGCAACGTTCACGACGATGAAGCTCGCCGAGGCGCATATCTATTTCCATACAAACCCCGGCGCGCTCACTTTTCTGAACGGAAGTTGGTACACCTCGCGTGCATTCAATCCCGTCGACAAGGGCGGCCAGCCAGAGGATTTCCAGCTCGGCATCATGCAATTCCCGTCTGTTCCGGGTGCTGTCTGCAACGAGTGCCGCACCATAGCAGTCGGCGGCAGCTACGTGGCCAACGCGGAGACGGAGCATAAAGCTGAGGTCATTAAATTCCTGAACTCGTTTCTCTCGCCAGAAGTTGGCAATGAGTGGCTTGAAAACGTGAAAGTTCAGACCGGCATCAAGAGCGATCCATCGAAGATGAACGACAAGCAGGCGTCGGAGTACTTCGCGATGATCGCCAAGACCAATGCCGGCGCGAAATATCACTTCGGACTTCCCATTCAGGTGATGACCGGGAAGCCGAAAGAGGTGTTCACGCAGGTGTTCAACAACGCCTTCCCGGCCGGCAATATCAGTGTCGAGGACGCAGTGAAGCAGATGGACGCCGCCAACTGATCACAGCGGGGTGGGGCAGCGGCCGGGCTGGCGCGCTGGGGGGCGCGAAAGCCCGGCCGCATCTGTCGAAAGATCGGAATCGATCATGCCTGCATTTCGGGCCAAGGAGCTGAAAGGCGACGTGCGTCAGCCGTGGGGAACGATTGTCGCGTTCCTTTTGCCCGCACTGACATTCTACGTCGCGCTGACGGCCTATCCGGCGATCCGCACATTGTGGAACAGCTTTCACAGAGTATTGCCACGCCGCGAAGAGTTCGTGGGCATCGCGAATTACAGCGAGCTCATAAAGGATGAAATCTTCTGGAAAGCCGTCAGCAATACGGTGACCTGGGCGTGTATCTCGCCCGTGATCGAGGTTACGGTGGCCCTTCTGCTTGCGCTCGCGCTCTACGCCAAAGTGCCCGGCGCGCGCTTCTTCCGTGTCGCCTGGTTCACGCCCGTGCTGATGTCCTACATCGTCGTCGGCATCCTGTGGATGTGGATCTACAATTACGATTGGGGACCGTTGAATACGCTGTTGCGCGCGATCGGCCTCGGCGCGCTCGCCCAGCCTTGGCTCGGCAGCCCCGACACCGCGCTCGGCGCACTCATTCTCGTGACAAGCTGGATGTGGGTCGGCTTCAACATGGTCGTGCTGCTCGCGGCCCTGCATTCCCTGCCCAAGGACGTGATCGAGGCGGCGGAGCTCGACAATTGCGGCTGGTCCGCAAAGCTCGTGTTCGTCATCATTCCACTCATTCGTGCGACGCTGCTGAATCTCGTCGTCCTGTCTTTTATTGGAAAGATGAAGATTTTCGACCTGGTGTGGATCACCACCAAGGGCAATCCACTGTGGTCGACGGAAACTGTTTCGACCTATGTCTACAAGCGCGCCTTCGAGTGGACGACATTCGATCTCGGCTATCCCTCGACTATTGCAACCGTCTGGTTTGTCATCGTGTTGGCGACGGTGCTTCTCCTGACATGGCTGTTCCGCACGCGCGAGAAGCTCGAGTATTGAGGCACCAATGCCCGTCCTGACCCGCACGCTCGTGCTGCTGGCGTTAAGCCTTTACACAGCGTTCGCCGCGGGGCCGTTCGTCTGGGCGGCAATGCTGTCGCTCAGGACGACAACCGAGATCCACCTCAACCATTTCGCGTTTCCCAATCCCGCGCACTGGGAAAAATTCCCCGATGCCTGGTACAATTCGAATTACGCGACTTATTTCATGAATTCCATAGAGGTGGTGATTGCGGCGGTCGTTGTGCTGACCATCGTCGGAGCCATGGCGGCGCATTGCCTGGCGCGCTACCGGTTCCGGCTCAATCGTGTCATTTACTTCATTCTTTTCTCGACCATCATCTTCCCGCCGCAGATCACGATCATCGCGCTGTTCCAGATCCTCGTGAACTACGGCCTCTACAATTCCAAGCTCGGGCTGACGCTCGTTTACGTGGCGCTGCAATTGCCGCTGACGATCTACATTCTGGAGAGCTTCTTCGCCCGCCTTCCGGCCGATCTCTTCGATGCGGCGCGTATGGACGGCTATTCGGACTGGGAGATCTTCTGGAAGGTATCGCTGCCGATTGCGCTGCCTGCAGTGGCGACGACGGTCATTCTCAATTTCATTCTGCTCTGGAACGAGTTCCTGTTTGCGGTGGTGCTCATCACCGATGAAGCCAATCGCACCTTGCCGCTCGGCATCCAGAGGTTCATCGGCGACACGCAGGAGGACATCGGAATGATCGCAACCGGCCTGATGATTGCGATCGTCCCGGTGATCATCGTCTACGCGTTCTTCTCCGAAAAACTCATCCAGGGCATGACCGCCGGCGCTGTGAAGTAGGTGAGGGGTAATGGCCATCGTACGGCTGGAGCGACTGACCAAAATCTACGAACGGGCGCAGACACCCGCGGTAAAGGACGTGTCGGTGGAAATCGGACATGGCGAGTTCATGGTCCTGCTCGGGCCGTCCGGCTGCGGGAAAACGACGACGCTGCGCATGATCGCCGGGCTTGAGTCGATTTCCGACGGCACCCTTTCGATCGACGGTCAAATCGTGAATGGCGTCCCCGCCAAAGATCGCGATATCGCGATGGTTTTTCAGTCATACGCGCTCTATCCGCATATGACTGTGTGGGACAATCTCGCCTTTGGACTGAAACGCCGGTCGATTCCGCGCGATGAGATCGAGCGGCGTGTCAGGAACGTCGCCGCAACGCTCGGCCTTTCCGAGTTCCTGAAACGCAAGCCGCATGCGCTTTCCGGCGGACAACGGCAGCGAGTCGCACTGGGGCGCGCCATCGTTCGGAATCCAAAGGTCTTCCTGTTCGACGAGCCGTTGTCCAATCTCGACGCGGCGTTGCGGGTGTCGACCCGCGGTGAGATTGCGGCCCTGCATCGGCGTCTGGGCGCGACGATGATCTACGTGACGCACGACCAGGTCGAGGCGATGACGCTCGGCACGCGCATCTGCATCATGAGCAATGGCCGCGTGGCGCAGGTGGGAACACCGCTCGATGTCTATCACAATCCCGCAAGTACGTTCGTCGCCGGCTTTCTCGGCAATCCGCCCATGAACCTGTTTCCAGCGGTGGTGACGGACGATGCGGGCGGCCGCACGCTCGCGATCGGTAGTCTCAAGCTCACCATTCCGCCGGAACGCATGGCGCCGCTTCCGCCGGGCACGTCTGTGACGTTCGGCATCCGCCCCGAGCACGTCAGCGCTCATGGCCAGGGCAGGCCGACCGAAGTTCCTTTCTCCTGCGAGGTCGTGCAGGTCGAGCGCCTCGGCGCCGAAACACTCGTCATCTCCGAGATCGCGGACTCCGGAGCCCGGCTCGTTGCGCGGTCGGGCGGTGATGTCGCGCTCGACCTGGGCGATCGCGTGACGCTTTACGCAGACCTTTCAGCCGCGCACGTCTTCGACGCCGCCGGCAACGCACTTCGTCAACAAACCGAAACGAGGTAACGGCATGGCCGAGCCAGCACAGTTGCGCATCCGCCGCGCATTTCCGCGTCCCTCTCGGGACGAGGTGGCAGCATTCGAGACCGCGCCGACGGGGTGGGTGGTGGACGCGCAGGGCCGCCGTGGCGCGCTTCCACATTGGATCCGGCCGCTGACGAAGGCGAAGCGCTTCGTCGGCACGGCCTTGACCGTGCGGACGCGGCCCGTCGACAATCTCGCGCCCTACGCCGCGCTCAAGTTCGCCCAGCCGGGCGACGTGCTTGTCGTTGCCACCGACGGCAGCGAGACCGCTTCGGTCCTCGGGGACATCCTGCTCGGAATGGCAAGGAACGCCGGCATCGTCGCGGCCGTCACCGACGGCCTCGTCCGCGATATCGAAGGTATCGACCGCGTCGGCATTCCGACGTTCGCGAAGGCGCTGTCACCCAACTCTCCGTTCAAGGATGGACCAGGCGAAGTCGGGTTTCCGGTGACCATCGGCGGCGTCGTCATCCATCCCGGCGATCTCATCGTGGGTGACATCGACGGCGTGGTGGTAGTCCCGTGCGCCGACGTCGCGACAACCGCAGCCGAACTCAAAGCGATCGCCGCCAAGGAGGAAAGAATGGAGTCGGTCGTGGCCGGCGGTGCCAAATATCCCGATTGGCTTGACCCTATCCTTTCCTCCTCGCGCGTACGCTTTGAGGACTGAATTCATTCCTGCCCTGGAGCGTTATCGGTCTCAATGAAAGCCGCCATGCCACCCGCGCGACCCAAAGTGCTCTACCTGAGCCACGCCACCGCCGATCTTTATGCGTTGATCAAAGATGTGGCCGGCGATCGCTTCGAAGTCATCACGCTTGAGCGCGACGATGACGACGAGCGATGCCGCCGGATTGCGGATTGCGATGCGGTGATCTGCGCCGCCACACGGCTGACGAAGCGCCATCTCGACGCCGCCCCTAAGCTGCGGCTGGTGCATCACCAGGGCGTCGGCTGGCAGGACACGACAGACTGGCAGGAAATCAAGCGCCGCGGGCTGCCACTTGCCATGACGACGGCAGGAACGACCATCGGCGTTGCCGAGCACACGGTTCTCCTGATGCTCGCTGCCGCCAAGCGCCTTGCCTTCGCCGATGCGGAGCTGCGTCGCGGCCGCTGGCATGTGAATGCGCTGCGCGGTGTCTCGCGCGAGCTCTATGGAAAGACGATCGGCTACGTCGGGATGGGACGGATCGGTCAGGCCGTCGCCGAACGCCTCAGGGCCTTTGGCTGTTGCGGCATCTACGTCGATCCGGCTATCCGCCTGCCTTCGGATGAGGAGGCGCGCCTCGGTCTCCGCAACGGCATGCTCGACGAGGTTCTGACTGCAGCCGACGTGCTGACGCTGCACGTGCCGCTGACGGCATCAACCCGCGGGCTCATAGGCAGGAACGAGATAGCCCGCCTCAAGCCCGGTGCAATCATCGTCAACACCGCGCGCGGCGGGTTGATCGACGAGGCTGCCTTGGTCGAGGCCTTAAAGTCGGGCCATGTCCTGGCTGCAGGTCTCGACGTTTTCGAGTCAGAGCCGCCACCCCCCGGACATCCCCTCCTGACGCTGCCGAATGTTGTTCTGACGCCTCACATTTCCGCCGGCACGCGCGATGCCATGCGGCAAAAAATGCAGGCCATTTTCGACAACATCGAAATGTTCTTCGCAACCGGCGACCTGAAGAACCGGGTGGTGTTTCCGTAATTTGCCGATAAGCAGAGCGGACCGCGTTGTCGGCGATGGATGCCCTTGAGGTGAGCTTATGAACCAGCGAATTGTCGACTGCCACGCCCATCTCATCGATCCGGCCCGCTTTCCCCTCAGCGGCGAGATGGGCTACAAGCCCAAGCCCGAGGAAACCGGAACGCGAGAGGAATTCTGCCGGCTGCTCGACGAGAACGGTGTGGCGCATGCCGTGCTGGTTCAGCTCAGTGGATACGGCACGGACAATTCCATACTTCTTGAGGCGATGAGGGCCTGCCCGGGCCGGTTCAAGGCCATCGCTGTGGTTGATGCCGACATTTCGGACGCCGAGCTGGAGCGGCTCTCGCATGCGGGCGTCATCGGAGTCCGCTTCAATCTCGTCAGCTACGATGCCGACCATCTGCTTCGACCGGGCACGAAGCATTTGCTCACCCGGATTAAGGAGCTGGGATGGTTCGCGCAGGTTTTTGCGGACGACGCGCAATGGCTGGTTGCGGCTGATCTGTTGCGCGCGAGCGGCGTACGCGTGCTGGTCGACCATTTCGGCCTAACCGGCCCGGAAGGCATTCGCAATCCTGGCTTCGCTGCGGTTTGCGATTTGGCGCTCGATGGCATCGCCACGATCAAGCTGTCGGCGCCCTTCCGCATCTCGCGAAGGCGCCCCGAGTACGACGACCTCGACCCGATCGTCGAGCTCCTGCTGACAAAGGTCGGGCCCGACTCGCTGATCTGGGGCTCTGATTGGCCGTTCCCCGGAGTTTCACCGCGCTTGAGCTATGGAGACACGCTCGCTCCCCTCGCGCGTTGGCTCACATCCCCTGAAGATCGCGAGAAGGTGCTTTGGCAGACTCCAGCTCGGCTTTTCGGATTCGAGGAGCCCAAAGCATGAGCATCCCGTGCGCTCTCAGGGTTGCTATCGCCGGCGCAGGCATGATCAGCCGCCACCATCTCCTGGCTTGGCAGAAGCTGGGGGACGACGTCGAGGTCGTCGCAATCTGCGACCCTGATTCGGCGCGTGCAAGCGAGCGTGCCAGCGAGTTCGGCATCGCGCACGTCCACGCCAGCCTCGATGCACTGTTCGCTTGCGAGATCATCGATGCGCTCGACGTCGCCAGTCCGCGCCAGACGCACGCGGCTTGGGTTCTCGCGGCGGCGGAGCGGCGTATTCCTGTTCTGTGCCAGAAGCCGCTGTGCCCGACTTTGGCCGAAGCCGACGATCTCATCCGAAAGGTTGGCCGGCGCACCCGTCTCATGGTGCACGAGAACTGGCGGTTCAGACCCTGGTTTCGCGAGGCCCGGCGCTGGCTCGACGCGGGCCTGATCGGCGATTTGCTCCTGGCGAGAATGACTCTTCTGTCCTCCGCTATGCTGCCGGACGCTTCTGGTGAGCGGCCCGCGCTTGTACGCCAACCGTTCATGGCAGGTGAGCACCGGCTGATGATCGCAGAGGTGCTGATCCATCACCTCGATGTCATGCGCTATCTCTGCGGTCCCTTGCGGCTGGTCTCCGCCAGGACCTTGCGCTCCATTCCCGAAGTGAAGGGGGAGACGTTGGCCGCGATGTGTCTCGAAACGGCTGACGGCTGCCCCGTAGAGGTGACGGGAACAATGACCGCGCCAGGATTCCATGCCCGTCCGTCAGACCGGCTCGAGCTCATCGGGTCCCGTGCGAGCCTCGTCTTCGATGACTGGACTCTTCGGCTGCTTGGCCCATCACCGCGCAAAATGCGTTTCGATCCGGATAAGGGCTATCAGGAGAGTTTCGACGCAGCGATCGCGCACTTCGTCTCGTGTCTCAGATCGGATGCACCATTCGAAACGGACCCGGTCGACAATATCGAGACGCTTCGCTTGGTCGAGCATGCGTATTGGGCCGCAGGTCAGCGCGGACCATTAAGTCTTTTTACGGGCGATCGAAACGGCTGTTGTGGGAAGAGCTGAATGCGGCTCTGAACGCGCCGGGTCTAGCGCTGGCTTGGCGTGGTGAGAGCATGCGCGGGATGTCTCTATTGGCGCAACGCTCAGATGGCTCCGCGGGTAGGATTCGAACCTACGACCAACCGGTTAACAGCCGGTTGCTCTACCGCTGAGCTACCGCGGAATGGACCACCTTGAGACCCGGGCTCATAGCAGAAAGAGGTCGCGAGGGCTAGCCCCCTCAGCGCATTGCCGCGGGGGTCCGGAGGATGCCTGCCGATTGGACGCCCGTAACCGATTCCGTACGCACCGGCTCCGTCACGAGGACGAGCGCCTGAGCCCAATTCTCTTGCAAAAGAGATGCACTTCCATGTCAGTTCCGCTAGGAGTGCGCCGCCTGGGCCGAAGGCGGATGCGCCGCGGGCTACGTTGGAGGCTTGAAGCATGGACGCATTCGTCTTCGTGGCAGTGCTGGCTGCCGCCGCTTTCCACGCGGGATGGAATGCGTTGCTCAAGATCAGGCTCGAGCCGCTGACGACCGTCAGCCTGATCTCTGCGGCCTGTGGCGTCGTGATCCTGCCGGTCGCGTTCTTCGTCGATCTGCCGGAACCGGGGGCGTGGCCGTTCATCGGGATGTCCCTGGCGCTTCACCTCGTCTACTACGTTGCGCTGGCGGAGGCTTATCGATTCGGGGATCTCTCGCAGGTCTACCCGATCGCACGGGGGACGGCGCCGCTCATCACGGCGCTTGGCGCTGCCTTCTGGCTCGGCGAGCCGCTGGGCCTTGTCGGATGGGCGGGCGTCATCCTGCTCGGCCTCGGCATCGTGGCCCTGTCGCTGCGCCGGAAGGGCGGCGGGCTCGGCCGCTTCGAGGGACGGTCCGTCTCATTCGCACTGCTGACCGCCGCGACCATCGCCGCCTACACCCTGGTCGACGGCACCGGCGCCCGCATCGGACCATCACCCGCGCCATACATCGTTTGGCTGTTCCTGCTCGACGGCGCAATGATGGCCACCTTCGGATTGATCCGCATGCCGGCTACCATGATCCAGGGCGCCAAGTCGTCCTGGCGCATGGTGCTCGCTGGCGGAGCGCTGTCGACGGCTGCCTACGCCATTGCCATATGGGCCATGACGGTCGCCCCGATCGCGCTCGTCGCCGCTTTGCGCGAAACGAGCGTGCTCTTCGCAACGCTCATCGGCGTCCTCTTCCTGCGTGAGCCGATTTACGGCTTGCGCATCGTGGCCGGCTGCGTGGTGCTCGCCGGCATCGTTCTGCTGCGACTGCGGTAGGCGGAGCTCAGGCCGGCCGCTCGTTTTGCCGGGTCGGCACGAGTGTAGCCTCGCGGGCAGGCGCTTCTTCGCGCTGGCCCTCCCGCTTCTTCTCGCGCAGCCGGCTTTCGCGCAACTCGCCTGCTGCCTCCAGGATCGGGTAGGCGACGGCGGTCAGGTGCGAGTTGATGCGTTTCAGGTCGCGGATGATGTCCAGGTGGATGGCACTGGTTTCGATCGATTCCGCACGGCCCTCTTTGAGCCGGGCGAAATGTCGGTCTGCGGCCTCGAACTCCTTGGCTCGCAAGGCCGTCTTTTCCATCAGCAACCGCCGCGCCAGCGTCACGTCCCGCGTCGCAAAGACATTGAGCGCAAGCCGCATGTTGCCGACCACCCGGGCGTGGAACCGCTTCAGTTCCGCCAGTCCTTCCTGAGAAAACGAGTACCGCTTCTTGATCTTCTTGTTGGCAAGCTCCATCAGGTTCTTATCGATGATGTCACCGATGTGCTCGAGATTGGTCGTGAACGTCAGGATCTCGACGTAGCGGCGCGACTCCTCGTCGTCGAGCTCGTTCTTCGACGCGCGGATGAGATAGAGCTTGATCGCCTCGTGCAGAGCGTCGACGTCGTCGTCAGCCTTTTCGAGCTCCTTTACGATCTTGAGATCGTTGCCCTCTATTGCGGCGAGCGATTTGCGCAGCATCTCCAGGACAATGTCGCCGACGCGGAGTGTCTCGCGCATGGCGCAGCCGAGGGCTTCCGACGGCGTGTCGAGCACACTGTTCTCAAGGTGTTGCGGCACGGCCCTGTCGGGGGCGTCCGGCGGCACCGGCAGCGCCCACGTGACGAACCGCGACAGCCAAGTGAGCAGCGGCAGGAAGATTGCGGCAACGAGAATGTTGAAGCCGGTGTGGAAGTTGAGCACGAGCCGGCCCGGGTCGTCGCTGATGTAGCCCATCAGTGTCACGGCCCATGGCAAGATCGGTACTATCGCGATCCCGACGACACCGCGCGCAAGCAGATTTCCGAGCGGAACCCGTCGGGCTGTCACGGGCGACCCGGTGAGCGCCGTGAGCGGGGCTATCGCGCCGCCCAGGTTTGCGCCGAGCACAAGGGCCAGGGCGAGAACAGGTCCGACGACGCCGCCGGTCGCAAGCGACAGCACGAGCAGAATGACGGCAAGGCTGGAATGCGACACCCACGTCAGAACTGCGGCCACCATGACCGCAATGGCCGGCTCGGTGCCGAGTGCAGTCAGTAGCATCGTGACGGTGGGGCTATCGCGCAGGGCCCCCGAGACGGTCCCCAGCACGGAGAGCGCCAGCAGCATGAGACCTACCCCGATCGCGATACGGCCGAGGTTCTTCGACCGGTCGCCATGCGAAGCACTGAACAGCACCACACCGCTGATCGTGGCGACCGTCCATAGCCATTTGATGTCGAACGCGAAGACCTGCGCAACGAGCGTGGTGCCGACGTCGGCGCCGAGCATGATCGCGAGCGCGACGGGGAGCGCCACAAGTCCGCGTCCGACAAACGAGGCGATCAGCAGGGCCGTTGCGGTGGAACTCTGCAGGACGCCGGCCACGCCGACGCCCGCGCCGAAGGCGGTGAGCCGATTCTTGGAGGCCTTGTTGAGCACGCTCCGTAGCGGCGCGCCGAACGCGCGGGTCAGGCCGGTACGAACCATGCGCACGCCCCAGATCAGGAGCGCGACGCCGCCCAGCAGTGTCAGGAGCAGCTCGCTTCCATGCATTTCTTTTTTGTCTCCGAATAAAAACGCGACGCCATCAGGATCAGAAACAAAGATTCGTGGCGGTGTCGCGAGCCAGCCAGCATACTCCCGCTTACTTTAAAAGCCTAGCTCACGACCCGGAACTGTTGTGGTCCGTAAACCAACCATTCCGAATGGCGAGGCCGCGGGCCGTTTCCAGAAACTTGGCCACTGTGCCGATGCTTCGTCGCTCCGACAGGCAAATCGCATATTCTGCAACGTCCACGTCGGCATCCTGGATCCGTACTGCGACCAACCGGGGATCGCGTCCGACCTCGCTCGCAAAGGCAAGCCCGATGCCGAACCCCGCGGCTACGGCTTCGGCGACGGCTTCCCGTGTGCCGACATCGAAAACCTGTCCCGTCCTGATGCCGGCGGATTCGAGGCGCGCCTCGGCAACCTCTCGCGTGATCGAGCCGCGCTCCCGGACCACGAGGTCCCGGCCGGCGAGCTCCGTCAACCGCGCCCGCTTGCGTTGCGCGAGCGGATCCTTGCGGCTGACCAGCAACACGAGCCTGTCCTGCCGGATCATCGTCGAGAAAAGGCGCGGATTGTCGGTCGGCCGGGCCATCACGCCGATATCGGCCTCGGTTGACAGAACCCTTGCCATTACGGCGGCCGAGTTATCGATGTGCAGCGAAAAACTCAGCGATGCCGCCGCCTTCTTCAACTCGGCCAGAACCGGCAGAACGTGCACCGCGCTGTCTGCCGCGATCCGCAGGTGACCGCGCACGGGTGCGCGGTTCGTAGCGAGCAGGCGGCCGACCTCGTCCATGGCTTCGGCCAGCTTCCGCGTCGACGCGAAAAGCTGCTCGCCAGCAGCGGTGAGCCGGACGCCCCGGCCGCCGCGCTCGAAAAGCGCGACGCCCATCGTCTGCTCCAATGACCGGACCTGTGCCGACAGCGTCGGCTGGCTAACGCCGGCGAGTCGCGAAGCGACTGTGAAGCTTCCGGCCGTCGCGACGCGATGGAAGGCCAGCACGTGCGTGAGGTTCATAGATAAAATCTATGTTTCCGATCGAAGGCGTATATTGGATCAATATATAGGCCCGCGCTAGTCTCGGCGCAAACGAAGTCTCAGCCACTGGAGGCCAGATTACATGGTGGGCACACCCGCGGTCTCGGAGACCGGCGACCCGCTTCTCCTTACCCCCGGCCCGCTTACGACGGCGAAGTCGGTCAAGGAGGTCATGGTTCACGATTGGGGCTCTCGCGATTCCACATTTCTGCGGATCAACAAGGAGGTCCTGGAAGCTCTGCCGGCGATCGTGAACGCGAGCGGCACGCACGTCACTGTGCCGATGCAGGGCTCCGGCACATTCGCCGTCGAGGCGATGCTGACGACGTTCATCCCGGCCACCGGCAAGGTGCTGCTGCTCATCAATGGCGCCTATGGCCACCGCGCCAAGCGCATCTGTGAGATCGCCAGGCGCGCGGTGGTGGTGCACGAGACGCCAGAGGATACGCCGCCGGATCTCGCCGAGGTCGAGCGCATCCTCGCCACCGACAAGGCGATCACGCACGTCTTCATCGTCCATTGCGAGACGACCAGCGGCATCCTTAATCCCGTTGCCGAGGTTGGCGCCATCGTCGAGCGGCATGGACGCCGGCTGCTCATCGATGCCATGAGCGCCTTCGGTGCCTTGCCGCTCGATGCGGCCCGGGTCAAATTCGATGCCGTTGCCGCCTCCTCGAACAAGTGCATCGAGGGCGTGCCAGGGCTCGGATTCGTGATCGCAAGAGAGGCGGCACTCGCCGAATGCAAAGGCAACGCCACGACGCTGGTGCTCGATCTTCACGACCAGTGGCAGAATTTCGTGAAAACCGGCCAGTATCGCTTCACGCCGCCTATTCACGTGATCGTCTCGTTCCACCAGGCGCTGGCCGAGTTCCGGCAGGAAGGCGGGCAGCCCGGCCGCGGCCGCCGCTACGCGGAAAACTGCAAAATTCTCATCGACGGTATGCGGGAGCTGGGATTTACGCCGTTGCTTCCAGAAGAGCTCCAGGCGCCGATCATCGTCACCTTCCATATGCCGAAAGACCCGAAATTCGTTTTTCAGACATTCTACGATTCCCTGAAAGGCCGCGGTTATGTGATCTATCCCGGCAAGCTCACCGTCGCGGACAGCTTCCGCATCGGCTGCATCGGCAGGCTCGATGCCAGCCACATGCGCGGCGCATTGGCCGCGATTGCGGATGTGCTAAGGGAAATGGGAATTTCCAGCCTGAAATCGGCAGCATGAGGAGTTGAAATCGATGAATGAAAATCACGCTGCCCGTCAGGTGATCTGCAACGGTCGGACCTACAGGTTCCCGAAAGCGCCGACGGTGGTGATCTGTCTCGACGGTTCCGAACCGGGTTATATCGAGGAGACGATCAAGGCCGGCCGGGCACCGACGTTCGAGCGCTTCATGCGCGATGGCGCCAACCTGTTCGCCGACAGCGTCATTCCAAGCTTCACCAATCCGAACAATCTGTCGATCATCACTGGCCGTCCACCTGCCGTGCACGGCATTGCCGGCAATTTCTTCTGGGACACAGCCGCCCAGACCGAAGTGATGATGAACGATCCGAAATTCTTGCGGGCGCCGACGATCCTCAAGGCATTCCACGATGCCGGCGCCAAGGTCGCGATGGTGACCGCGAAAGACAAGCTGCGGCTGCTGTTGTCAGACGGGCTCGATTATTCGACCGGCCGCGCCATTGCCTTTTCCTCCGAACGCGCTGACAAGGCCACGAAACAGGCGAACGGCATAGACGACGTACTCGAGTTCGTCGGCCTGCCGCTGCCGGACGTTTATTCCGCAGGGCTGTCGGAGTTCGTGTTCGCCGCCGGGGTGAAGCTGATCCAGACGTTCCGGCCCGACGTTATGTATTTGTCGACCACCGACTACATCCAGCACAAGGTCGGCCCGGGCACGAAGGTGGCCAACGATTTTTATGCGATGATCGACGGCTACCTCGATCAGCTCGACAAAGCGGGTGCTATCGTCCTTGCCACAGCCGACCACGGCATGAACGACAAGCATCTCCCGGACGGCTCACCGGACGTCATCTACTTACAGACGTTGTTCGATGAATGGCTCGGCAAGGAAGCGGCTCGTGTCATCCTGCCGATCACGGATCCTTATGTGGCGCACCATGGCGCGCTGGGCTCGTTTGCGACCGTGCACGTTCCGAGCAGTGCCGATATTCCAAGCCTTCTGAACCGGCTGCGCGGCATCGACGGCGTCGACCTTGCCTTGAACAAGGCGGAGGCCTGCGAACGCTTCGAGCTCCCGCCGGATCGCATCGGCGATATCGTCGTGCTGTCCACCAAGAACAAAGTTCTCGGCACTGCGCCCGAAAAGCACGACCTTTCCGGCCTGGACGAGCCCCTTCGGTCTCATGGCGGCCTGGCAGAGCAGCGCGTGCCCATGATTTCGAACCGCAAAGTCGAAATTCCACAAGGCCATCGGCTGCGCAATTTCGATGCTTTCGCTGTCGCGCTGAACCATGTGGTTTGAATGAGCTATTCACCCCAATCCGTCATTCCCGCGAAGGCGGGAATCCGTGATGCGTAGATGCCCGGATCCGGTTTATATTGTGAAGCGACCGTGCGTGTACATTCTGGCAAACAGGCCTTATGGCACCCTCTACATCGGCGTGACGAGCAACCTGGAAGCGCGTGTTTCGACTCACAAACAAGACCTTATCGACGGGTTCACGCGGCGGTACGGCATTCATAGACTGGTCTACTACGAATTCATGGAGAGCATGGAGGATGCGATCCGGCGGGAAAAGCGGTTGAAGAAGTGGAATAGATCTTGGAAATTCAGGCTGATTAACCGCATGAATCCGGAGTGGAACGATCTGTTTGACGAATTCTGGGGCGCCGTTTGCAATGCGCCCGTAGATGACGAGAGGTTGCGAATTGGGGAGAGGCATCGTGGATCCCCGCCTGCGCGGGGATGACGTTGAGAATGCTCAAAGCTCTTTCCCAAAGGTAAGATGACAGAAATACTCGAGGACCCGGATGCAAGACCAAGTCAGGAAACCCAAGCTGCCCACCGCCGCGCACGAGAAGATGCGCATCGCGGGCAAGCTGGTCGATGCCGATGAGCGGCTGGAGGTGTTCAACCCCTATACGGGCGAGGTGGTCGGAACGGTGCCGGCGGCGCGACCGGACCAAGTGGCCGAGGCGTTCCGCATCGGAAACGAATACCGCTCGAAGCTGACACGCTACGACCGGCAGAAAATCCTGACGCGCACGGCGGAGATCCTGGCCGCGCGCAAGGAGGAGATCGCCCATCTCATCACGGCGGAGTCCGGCCTATGCCTCAAGGACTCGCTCTATGAGGTGGGTCGCGCCTACGACGTTTATCTTCTCGCAGGTCAGCTCGCGATCCGCGACGATAGTGAAGTCTATTCCTGCGATATCACTCCGCACGGAAAGGCGCGGCGCATCTATACCTCGCGCACGCCGGTGCTCGGCTGCATCTCCGCGATCACGCCGTTCAACCATCCGCTGAACATGATCAGCCACAAGATCGCGCCGGCCATCGCCACCAACAATCGCGTGGTCGCGAAGCCGACCGAGCAGACGCCGCTGACGGCGCTGCTTCTCGCCGAT
>DASVDU010000240.1:0-7365 GCA_036380915.1 Hyphomicrobiaceae bacterium
CGCTGACGGTCGGCTTCTTCGCCAAGTTCTATGCCGTCGCCGGCGGAGTGGGTGCCGCGGCGTGGCCCGCAATCTTCGCCCTTGTCGCGGGGAGTGTCATCGGCCTTTTCTATTATCTGCGCGTCATCGTCATCATGGCCACCCCCGTGGCAGAGGCAGAAGCGGTCGAATTCGAAACCGTCCCTTGGACAGGCGGCGCGACCTTGGCAGCGCTGACCTTTATCCTGATATGGCTAGGCCTCTATCCTGCGCCGCTGATCTCGCTCATTCGCCTGACGGCGCTGCAGGTTGGAAACTGAAGGGATCGCCGGACGGAGTGGACCACTGCGCAGCCGTGCTCGCCTGCCATGGTCGGCGGCGAGATCGGGGTGCATTTTTGACGTTTTTTGACGTTGATGAATACGGCCCCGAGGGCCGCGCGCAGAAATGCCGTCGCGCACCAAGCCTGTTCCTGCGTGCCCCCATTCCCGATCCGGGCAAGTGGTTCCGGCGCAGCATTTGCGGCGGCGTGCCTTGCGCGTTGACTCCGGTTATTTGCGGAGATGCAAATTTGCGCCGGATCTTCGGCATTATTTATCGCCGCTGGTCAAGCCTGAGTCTCAGGGAAGAGATGCTTCATTTCCTCAGGGAGTTGCCCGCGCACTTCCTCGATCTGACCAGCACTCACCGTCTCGCCAATCGCTTTGAAGACAGATTTCATGGTGATGGTCGCCTGCTCTCGGTCCAGGCCAAGAGAACGAGCAAGCTCATCCCTGATCGCATCGGCGGTCACGGCCCGATCAGGCCCATCCAGACACTTTTCGAGGCGCGGCTGCAGCATCGAGGGGAGCTGCGCTATAAGATCTTCGGCTTCCTGCGGGACGAGGCGACGACAGAGCATGCAAGCGCCGAGCAGCAGCGCCCGTTCCGCGCGGTCGCGATCCAGCCCGGCGGCATCAGCAACCGTGGTGACTACCCGATGATAGGTCGCCTCGGCACGCGCCTGCGCCCGCATCAGCGCGCGAGCACGCCCGGCGGCTTGCAGTTTCGCGCCAGCCTCAGGATGCAGCGTCCCGGCCGGCTTGTGGGGCGCCTCGACCTCGAGCTGTGCTGAAACGATCGAGCGCAAGTCCTCGATACCGACCGAGCCGTCGACCACAAGATCATCTAGCGTGACGAGGCCAACCAACCGCTCGTTCTCGGTAATCGCGATGCGACGAACGCCCTCGTCCCGCATGAGGCGGACCACCTCGCCGATGTCCGCACCAATGTCGCAGGAGATCACGCCCTCGGACATCACTTCGCTGAGCCGGGTTTTTTTCGGGTCGAGGTCTCCGCCGAGCACAGCAAGAGCAAGGTCGCGATCCGTGACCATTCCCACCAAGCCTTTTGGTCCGCCCACCAGCACCGAGCCGATGTGATTGTCCGCCATGGCTCGAGCTGCCTGATAGGCCATCGCGCTCTGGGGGAGGACGACCATTCTCGATCTACGAAAGCGCTCAAGAGACATGCCACAGCCTCCTTATTAGGAACTTGGATCAGTCAGCAAGCCATGAATGTGAGTCACGGAATATCGGCGAACCCCTGCGTCTGCGCAGCATTGGCCTGGATTGCGACCGCACTCTCGTTCGTTAGATCCATCGAAGCATTGACGGCTGTCAAAAGCGGATCCGAACCGATCAAGAGATCGATGCGAATACCCTTTAACTGTTGGCTCCCTTTCGGGATCCTTAACCGTTGTCGCCCTTTCGGGATCCGCTCGGCCGAATTCCGGGAATACGCGTTGATGTTTTGGCGCCGAGCCAAGCTCCATCTGACAGGGAGAAAGCACCTCTGGCTTAAATGATGAGAGGCGCTGCGGGTGCCGCCCCGGGGGAGGCCCCGACGCTGTTTCCGACGATGGCGCCGAGTGGACACCTCATCTGCCACACGATCCCCGAAGGAGGGTAAGCCAAATTCACTTCGGCGCCGAGCTGCGCCTTGATGGCATCTATGATAACGGCTGAGCCAAAGCCTCGCCGCGTTGGTGGAGTGACAGCCGTGCCGGCGGCCTCGGTCCAGCTCAGCTCGAAAATTGCGGCTCCCGTCTCGTCGCTCTGGATTTGCCAATCCAGGCGAACGGTGCCGGCGTCGTCCTTCAATGCGCCATGCTTGCCGGCGTTGGTCGCAAGCTCGTGCAACACCATACCGATTGCTTCGGCGGCCGTCGGGGAGAGCATCAGGGTGGGTCCGCCCCACCGAATTCGATTGCCGAACAGGTTGGAAAAGTGCGACAGCTGTGAACGCACGAGATCGCTCAGCTCTACGCCCCTCCATTCGTTTCGGACAAGCAGATCCAGGCTCGTAGAAAGCGCTTGGATGCGGCCCTGGAACAGGTCGAGTGCCTGCCGATGCTCGGCCCTGAACGTCTGCCGGGCAATCGCCATCACCAACGCGAGCATATTCCTGGACCTGTGGTTGACCTCGCGCATCAGCAGCTGAATGTGCTCCTCATGGCGCTTCCGCTCGGTGATGTCGATGCAAACGCCGACAATTCTGGGTGCGCTGAGCTCGCCGTCCCTGTGCTGGGATTGCAAACGGCCGTTCCACGTCATCCAGCGCACTTCGCCGCCTGGGCGCACGAACCTGAAATCCATCATGAGGTGGCCACTGCCGCTGGGCGACAGAGCCTCGTTGTAGAGACGGCGGACGTGCGCGACATCCTCGCGGTGAACGCGGGCGAATGCAGCCTCGACATCCGTTTCCCTCACTTCCGGGAATCCAAGCAGCCTCGCCAGCTCGGAGGAATAGCGGACCCGACCGGTTTCCACCTCGATCTCGAAGATGCCGATTTCGGCTGCCTCGATCGCGAGCCGCAACCGCTGCTCGCTTTCGTGCAGCGCCCGCTCAGCGAGGATGCGGTCGGTCGTTTCGGTCGTTGCACAATAAAAGCCTTCCACATCGCCGGCATCGTTTCTCAATGGCGTCCAGGAAAAAGTGAACCAGCTGACCGGCCGCTCCGGTCGACCGCTGATCTCCAGTGGACAGTCCACGCAATGCTGTCCTTGTCCCGTCAGCGTCGCCTCCACCAGCGGTTGGAGATCATCCCATATATCTGCCCAGACCTCCCGCAATGGCCGTCCAAGAGCGCTCGGGTGCTTGGCGCCGAGGATCGGAATGTAGCCGTCATTGTAGAGAGACACGAGCTCTGGGCCCCAGGCGACATACGTTGGTTGAGCTGCGCCCAGCATGAGTTGAACGGCTGTCTTGAGCGGGTGTCCCCATGACTCCATTGGCCCAAGCGCAGTCGAGCCCCAATCGTGCGCGCGAATGCGTGCTGCCATCTCACTGGTGAGCCACCAAGCTCGAGGTTTTTCAGTCGCGGCCATGGTGTGCAGACATCGCCCTCCGATCAGTGTAAGCCAGTCCCGCGCCCCCCAACCTAATATAAGCGGCCGCATCCAGGTTAGTTGCCTCCGGGCAATCGCATACTCGGTGGCAAATGACTGAATCGGAATCTGACCACGGCTGCAGCGGAGTTGGTGACCCGCGGACGATGTAGGGTGAGCTTGCCGATTCGCATTGCGCGAAGGTGCTGCTTGGCGTCGGTTCGTCCTGGCAGAATCAACACCGGGCAAGCCGTTGGCAATGGGGCATCAACCGATCGGCCATCAGACAGAGAGAGTTCCGGCCGATGGTTTGCCGCCGATTGACAGCTGAAGCCCGTCGTAGGCGATGCGTGCAGCAACGCCGTGCTCACGACCAAGCCGCCGGACGAGCGTTTCCATCTCTTGGGATTTGTCGCGTACGATCTGGGAGCCGCAATGAGTGAAGATGGCCTGCCGCACGGCAGCGTCCTTACACCAGCCGAGTTGCGCTGCGATCGAAGCGTGGCCGATCAATGCCCCATTCCGTCGGCGCACCATGGATCGGCGGACGGTCGCCCCATCGCCGATGTAGAGGTCTACGCCTGAAAGTGCCCCTCGCCGATCGAGGATTTCAGCCACGTCTGGTGCGTAGAAAATGCAGCTCCCCTCGGCGCAAATCCGCAAGCCGACGGCCGGAGCGAGCAACGAATGCTCGACTGGAAATGCCTGGAAAGTGAGATGGTCGATCAGGAGGGGGTTCCCCGGGGGAATCGTCCGTTTCGCCTCGACGGGAAATCTGCCGAGCGCGGCCCACGTCTCGCTCGTGGCATACACCGGACATGGCGCTCCTGCCGCCAGTCCACCGGCATGATCGGGATGCGCATGGGTGAGGACGATGGCTGTCGGGGCGAGGGAATTGAGCTGGTGCAGCCAGTCGCTGCCGCAATCTATCATGACCCGGGTACGCTCGCTCTCAACGAGAAGCGAGCTATGCCGAAGGTGTCTTGGCGACCGCAGGATTATACCGCCGCGCGTTCCGAGAAACGTGAGCTTGAGCCTGGCCATTTGCTATCGATCAGGAATGCCCGGTGTGCGCCGAAAACATCACGCGTCGAATGGCACATCCGTTACCTGCGACTGGAACTTCATCCGAAGAAACCAGACGTTCGCCCAGATGTTCACGGCGCGAGAAAGCTTCGGCCGAAACCGGGCTTATGATCTGAAAGTTCGATCGCTGGCCAGTCACGGCGGTCTTACGCCTCTGTTCCCAGCGTAACCCTTGCGTCAATCCACACCTTGCTGGTTCGGAGGTATGACCAGATCAAAGCGCTTGATGTCGGCGTTCATCGTGTTGCCGTTTACAGCCAGAAGAGCTTCCAACGTGTAGCGCCCAGGAGGAAGGCGATCTCCCAGGTCAATTAGGCACGCTGCATCCGCACTCGCTTCGACCTTTCCCGCCGCAAGCACTCGGCCGTCAGGTCCGGTGACGAAATAGCGGCATTCCGGTGCGGATCGGAGCAGCGTCGGGCGCGGGACAGACTTCAGGGGCGTGCGGATGAGGCGATAGCTGCGCTGGTATCGCTCGATGACCTCGATGTCCCCCGAGACGATCAGGCGCCGGCCATTCCAATCTGCGGCCGTGATATAACCCCGACGCGGAACGGCGAAAGCATCAAAAGAGCCAACGCCCAGCGGATAGCTCAAGTCTCGGAATGCCTCCAGCGTGACATGGTCCGGTCCCCAACTCCGCAATTTGTAGGGACCGTTGGTCACCAGGAAGTGACCGTTCGCCTTGAAGAAGGCAGAAAGCGACTCCCACCGCCGGCGCGCCTCCTCTTCCGTCACAAGGGCTCGGAGGGCCGGCGGTCGAAAGCCTTGGATTTCGAGCTGGTCGAGGAGTGATGCCAGTTTGGAGGTCAGCGCCGTCGAGCGCACCAGATCAAGCTGCGGAATTTTGCGCCGCGTGGCCTCGGCTTCGGAAAACGCAGCCCAGCCGCGGCCGACCGCCTCTTCCATCAGAGCGAGCACCGTCCACGGCAGCGTCGTCCAGGGCGGAGCGATCAATGCGCTGATCTCCGTCTCCCCAGATGTCGCCAGATAGACTTCGACGGTGAAAACTTCGCGCACGAAATCGACGTCACCAACGCGCAGCGATTTCGAGGTAGTGTCGCTGCCGGTGATGCGTACGCCTTTCAGATCGCGGCGCAACGCGGCCGTCGCGGCGTCAATATATGGGTCGTATTCCATGTCTCCGTCGCCTGACCGGGTGCCCCAGCGATAGGCGAAGGCATAGGCGTAGAGCAGGTCCGCGGGACTGGTCTTTGTTCCGTCGTGAAAGGCAGAGCCCAGCATCCGGTAGGTGAGCTTCAATGCGGCCTCCTGACCTGGTCCCACGGGGTTCAGCAGGCCGCTTTTGCTGGCAGGCAGAACGGCGTCCGACGGGATTGCGATTCTTGCGCTCGCATCCGCGATCGGTTCAGCGCCGGCTCGACTCTCGACAATGGGCTCTGCGGCAATTGAAAGGCCGATGAACGTATAGAGCACCATCACTGCAGTCATCGGCACTTGCGTCACCAGGGCAGAGCGAGGTCGGGAGATAATTGAAATTGCTCTGATATGCGCAAGATAGACGGCGATCACGTGTCCGCCGACGATCGCGCCAAGAGCGAGATACCAGGCGAAACGTGCTCCGATCAGCCCGATATCGACCCGATACCCTGCAGTTCCGAACAGGTCCCAGCCGCGCCCGAGTGGATCGGAAATGAGAGGAATGGCGTACTGTCCCTGGACCAGCAGGAATACGAGGTAATGGGCGACGTGGTATCCGATCGCAATTGGCACAAGTGTCAAAGCGAAGCTCCGGGCGATTTCCAAAGTGGAAGGAGCGCCGGAAACCGTCCAACTGGCGATGGCTGAAATGCCGAGATAGACGCAAAGGAAGAGAGCCCAAAAAGCCACAAGGCCGACCGTCCTGATCAAGGTTTTTCCAATGTCATGAGCATGTGCCTGGAGCGCGCTCTCGAACAGAGCCCATTCGCCGGTGCCGATAAGGCCGTCGTAAAGCACGGTGGCAAGCAGCAGCAGGGTGAACGCGACCATGGACGTCGAGACGGTCGGACTTTCAACCAGACCCGACCCGAATGGGCGCACCAGAACGCGCCCCTTCTTGACCTCAAGCGGTGAAAAGCGGGCGAATGTGCCAAAGAAGAGGGAGAATACCTCACAGTGCTTCAGCCATATATCTCGGCCGAACAGCGCCATCCCGGCCCAGGTCAGGATGGAGTAGGCGATAGCGAGCTTGGCGATGTGCGCAGGCGAGGCGGCGTTCGGATCGATGAGCTCGACCCAGGCGAATGCGAGCAGAAAAATCGACGCCGGCCATACGCCCAGAGCCCCAGGATAGCGAAGCACAGGCTCGGCGGCGCCCTCCCACCCTAGGCGTCGGAGGGCGAGATGGACACCGTCGAAAGCCGTTGTCCAGGGATTGACGAGCGCCCAGACGTTGCCAATGAACGCCGAGAGGAATGCGAAACCGACCCACCAGATGATCCACACCAGCGTCGGGACGATGTTTCGATAAGGGTTCTGATCTCCCAGAAAGCCCGCAACAATCACCACGAGAAACAACGCGAGGGCTGCGAGCCGCATACCCAAAACGACAGTCCAGTGGGACAGCAGCCGGCCTACGGGGTGGGTGAGGAGATTTTTCGGGGAGCGCTCCCGCGGCGCAGGCGCGCGGTGTACAAACAGTCCGAAAGCCAGGAAAGAGAGCGCCACTACGGCCGCCGCGCCGTAAACGTATAGCTCCAGCGGCAACGGCAGCTCGTAACGCTCGCCGAAGCCGTGGGCGGCTGCCGGCGTTGCTGCGACGGCAGCCAGCGTGGCACTCGTTACGAGCTGCGTAGGTCGAACGGCGACATTATCGTGGCCAGACCTCGACACGGACAATGGGGGCCTCCCCATGAGAATGACCGGCGCGGGAATCGGGGGAATGCTCCTCCACCGGGAACCGCCCTGTCGCTTGCGCCGTAAAGCTCAT
>DASVDU010000241.1:0-24886 GCA_036380915.1 Hyphomicrobiaceae bacterium
GACAAAGTCCGCCACGAATGGGCGCTGATCTGCACCGCCCACAACCTCACCAAGCTCGCCAGGGCCGCATGACAGGCCTATCCAACCTCACCAATTGCCTCGCCCAACATATCTGGACAGGCTCCTAGCCGACAGTCCCCGAGTTCCTCGGCTAGATCAATGCCCGAAATGCCGATCTAAGATGGCCAGACAGGACGTTCGCGAAAACTGGCGCTGACGGGCAGGGTATCAGCTCTGTGGGGAGGGCATCTGAAAGACGCCTGAGCCTGATGGCGTTACCACTCCCACGATCGCGATCTGGCCGCCCCAGGTTTGGCCCCTGCCCTTGGTTGCGTCACTGGCCGCAAGGGGTTAGATCCTGCCCAGCCAGCCCCAATCCGAACACCTGCCCGAGGCCGCCCCGAGATGCCTGCAACACGCGCCGATCTGTTTGCCCGTCTCGACCAGCTCGGCATCAAGACCCGGACCGTCGAGCACGAGCCCGTCTTCACCGTTGCCGAAAGCGAGAAGCTGGAGCGCGACCTGCCCGGAGGGCACACGAAGAACCTGTTCCTGAAGGATGCCAAGGGCAAGCTGTTCCTCTTGACGGCAGAGAGTCACAGCCCCATCAACCTCAAAATATTGCACAAGATTTTGGGCTGCGCGCGATTGAGCTTCGGGAAGCCGGAGCTGCTGATGGAGGTGCTTGGCGTGGCGCCCGGCTCGGTCACGGCGTTCGCGCTCATCAACGACCGGGACCGCCGGGTCAGCTTCCTGCTCGACGAGCGGTTGATGGCTTATGAGACGATAAACTGCCATCCGCTCGAGAACACCGCCACGACGAACATTGCGCGTGACGACCTTTTGCGGTTCATTCGCTCCTGTGGACATGAGCCGCGAATTGTTGGACTGGTCGACGCGCCCATTGTCTGAGGCGCGACCTGCCACGATCTTGAGGTTTTCCGCTTGAGTGCACCGCGGAAGACGGAGCCGGCCGAGGAGAACCAGATGGAAATTGGAGCACGCCAGCCTGCTGCGGCAGGTCAGTCGGATGTGATCAAGGATACGACAACCGCGAACTTCGCCAAGGACGTGCTGGAAGCGTCGCGGTCTGCACTGGTCCTGGTGGATTTCTGGGCTGCGTGGTGCGGCCCCTGCAGGCAGCTCACGCCGATTCTCGAGAAGGTCGTGAGGAGCTACAACGGCAAGGTGCGGCTGGTGAAGCTCAACGTGGATGAGCACCCGGCCATTGCCGGACAGCTTCGCGTGCAGTCGCTACCCACGGTCTACGCCTTCCGCGATGGTCGTCCGCTCGACGGCTTCATGGGCGCCCAGCCCGAGAGCGCCGTGAAGGCTTTCATCGACCGTCTGGTCGGCGAGGAGAGTGAAGCCGATGTCGCTGCCGCGCTGGAGACGGCCGAGCAGGCGCTGGAAGCCGGCGACCTCCAGCAGGCGGCCGAGATTTACGCCGCCGTCCTTCAAGAGGACCGTCAGAACGTAGCCGCGCTGGCGGGGCTCGCGAAATGCTATCTGAAGAGCGGGGATACGGCTCGCGCGGAGCAGACCATCGCTCTGGTTCCGCCGGACAAGAAGCAGACGAGCGCTGTCGCCAGCGTGGTCGCCGCCCTGGAGCTCGCCAAGAAGGCAGGCGCCGGTTCGAATACGGCCGAGCTGCAGGCGAAGGTCGCCGCCAACCCGGCCGATCATCAGGCGCGCTTCGACCTTGCGCTGGCTCTGGCCGCAAACGGCGACAAGGCCGGTGCGCTGGAGCATCTCCTTGAGCTCTTCCGCCGCGACCGGAACTGGAATGAGGAGGCCGCGCGCAAGCAGCTCATCCAGCTGTTCGACGCCTGGGGGCCGAAGGACCCGTTCACCATCGAGGGCCGGCGCAAGTTGTCGTCGCTGATGTTCTCCTGAGGCCCGAAGCTCGAGGGAGGCCGGCTTGGCCCCTACGGACCGTTATCGTCGTCCGGCCGATCTGCCGCAGCGGATCCCCGTTTTTCCGCTGCGCGGGGTAATCCTGCTGCCGCGGGCCGTGCTGCCCCTGAGCATCTACGAGACCCGCTATCTCGCGATGCTCGAGGACATCGTCGCGGGCGATCGAATCGTGGGCATCGTGCAGCCCGAACGGTCTGAGAGCGATGAGGAGAGTCCGCAGGGCAAGGACGTGAGCCTGCGGACGATCGGCTGTGCCGGCCGCCTCACCGCGTTCCAGGAGCTGGATGATGACCGGGTGCTCGTAACGGTCACCGGCGTCGCGCGGTTCGGCCTCGTCTCAGAGCGGCCGACCGAGAAGCCCTATCGGATTTTCGAGGTCGACTACGACCGCTTCAGCGACGACTTCCGGGAGGGTGTGGGTGAGGACCGCGTGGACAGGTCTACACTGCTGCGCGTTCTCAGGGATTATCTCGAGGCGCACAAGCTGAGGGCCGACTGGCGCGCCATCCTGAGCGCACCGAGCGAGTATCTGGTCAACTCGCTGTCCGTCGTCTGCCCCTATGGTCCCGAGGAGAAGCAGGCCCTCCTCGAAGCGGAGGACCTGAAGACCCGCGCCGAGGTTCTGGTGGCGCTCGCCGAGATGGAGCTCGCCTCCAGTGAGAGCGGATCGGGCGGGGCGATGAATTGATGCCAAGCCGATGGGCACGCGCCATGACGGACGAAACACCGCCATCACCCAACCCGAGCCAGAACGATACGGTCGACCGCCGCTTGCTGGAGCTGCTGGTCTGCCCTCTGACCAAGACGCGACTGGAGTACGACCGCGACCGCCAGGAGCTCATCAGCCGCGCCGCCGGTCTCGCTTTTCCAATTCGGGAGGGCGTTCCCCTGATGACCGTCGATGCGGCCCGGCCCCTCGATGAAGAACAGGCAAAGTAGCCGATCCGCGAGATCACCTCATTCGGCCGCGACGCGCCGCAGTGTGAGCCGGTTCATCAACGCGCGGAGGGAAGCCGCTTTCAGCGGCTTTCGAAGCAGCATGAAGCCACGGGCGCGCAACTCGCGTTCGACCTCCGGCGAATGATCGGCAGTGATGAACACGACCGGCATGTCGGCCTTGAGCGCTTCTCGCAGCCCGATGACCGCCTCGAGGCCCGTTTGCTCGTCGAGGTGGTAGTCGGCGAGGATGATGTCGGGAACGACGTTCGCCTGTTCGATGGCCTCCAGTGCGCTACTGCCGCTGCTCGCGGTGAGCACCCTGCATCCCCAGCCGACAAGAAGCGTCTCCATCCCATCGAGAACGGCGGGCTCATTGTCGATGCAAAGCACGGTGCAACCGGCGATCGGGCCCTGAATGGGGGCTTTCACCGTCGGTACCTTTGCAGGCGAACGGGTGGCGGCGGGCAGCAATACAGAGAAGGTCGAGCCGTGGCCCGGTCTCGAGTTCAACTTGATGGGCACCTGCAGCACGCGGCAGATCCGCTCGACGATCGAGAGGCCAAGCCCCAGCCCGCGAATTTCGGACCCGGAATCCTCGAGGCGCTGGAATTCCTTGAAGATCAGCTCGTGCTTGGAGGCCGGAATGCCGCGCCCTGTATCGATCACCTGGATCAGCACCCCGCCGTTCCGCCGGCGCGCACCGACCAGCACGCCGCCCTTGCTGGTGTATTTGATGGCGTTCGCCACGAGGTTCTGAAGCACCCGGCGCAGCAGCTTGCGATCGGTGCGCACCGAGAGTGACGTCTGCAGGATCCTGAGCTCCAGGCCCTTCTCCCGGGCCGAGGGTGTGAATTCCACCTCCAGGTAGGAGAAAAGCTCCGCCAGCGGCACATCGGTGATGTCCGGCTCGAGGCGGCCCGCGTCCATGCGCGAGATGTCGATGAGCGCGCCGAGGATGTCCTCGACCGCCGCCAGCGAGGCATCGATGTTGCGGGCGAGGACGGCATCATCCTCGCTCAAACGCCGCTCCACCAGGCTCGAGGCATAGAGCCGCGCCGCGTTGAGCGGCTGCAGAAGGTCGTGGCTCGCCGCGGCCAGGAAGCGGGTCTTGTCGAGATTGGCCTCGTCCGCTTTGGCCTTGGCCACGGCAAGCGCCGCATTGACCCGCAGCAGTTCCGCCGTGCGCTCGCGGACACGCCGCTCGAGCGTCTCGTTGGCCCTGGCCAGAGCGCTTGCCGCGGCCACCCGGTCCGTAATGTCGGAGTACGTCGCGACCACCCCTCCTTGCGGCATGGCGGCGGTGCGGATCTCCAAGATCCGGCCGTTACTCAGCTTCTCCTGGACGGTTTCTTTCCGGACGGCGAGGCGCACCAGCCTGTCCGCGACCAGCTCGTCGATCGGCCCCTCCCCGAAGTCGCCCCGCTCCGCGCAGGCGCGCAGGATGCGGTCGAGAGGCATGCCGACCCGGCCAAGGTCCGGGGGCAGGTCGAGCAGCTCCCTGAACTGCCGGTTCCAGCAGATGAGCTTCAGGTCCTTGTCGAAGACGCTGAGTCCATGCCGCACCTGATCGAGCGCCGATTGCAACAGGTCGCGATTGTACTGCAACGCCTCGGAGGCATCGTCGAGGAGACGCAGGGCCGACTGGCTGCCGACGTTGCTCCGCCTCAGCAGCAGCGACAGGACTAGCCGCGAGGAGGCGGCCCCGATGGCGCTCGTCAGCAGATGCTCGGTGAAGCGAATGATGTGGATGTCGGCTTCGGCGTGCGGGGAGAGCTTCATGTTGCGGCTCTCGCCGAACTCCGCGAACGAGCGCTCGGCCCGCTCGGACCCGAGATAGCGCGCTACCGTGGCCTGCAGATCACCGACGGTGATGGATGTGCGCCATAGCCGAAAGCTCGGCGTGGGCGTCATGCGCGGCAGGTCGTCCTGCACGAAGACATGCGCCTGTAACCGCTCGACCGGCTCGGGCGGACGCAGCAGCGAGACCATCACCAGCGCCGTCACGTTGGCGAAGATGCTCCACAGGACGCCGTGGGTCAGGGGCTCGAACTCGAGGAAAAAGAGCGCTTGCGGCCGTAGCATCGTGATGCCGAGCGGCCCGTGCTGCAGGATGTCCATCCCGAGCCAGCCGGCTTTGACGACCCAAGGCAGCAGCAGCGTGTACGCCCAGACGGCGAAGCCGGCTAGGATGCCGGCAATGGCGCCGCGCGCCGTCCCCTTCCGCCAGAAAAGCCCGCCGAAGAATGCGGGCGCGAGTTGCGCGATGGCGGCGAAGGAGATGAGACCGATGGCCGCCAGGCCCTGGGCCTCGCCGAGGGCGCGGTAAACGAGATAGCCGAGCAGGACGATCAACACGATCGCAGCGCGGCGAATGACCAGCAGGACGCTCGACAGGTTGTCCTGCTCGCTCGCTTCGAGCAGCCGCTGTCTTAGCAGGAGCGGAATGACGAGGCCGTTGCAGACCATGATCGCGAGCGCGATCGACTCCACGATCACCATCGCCGTCGCTGCCGACAGGCCTCCTATGTAGGCGACCGTCGTGATCAGGTTGGCCTCGCGCGAGATCGGCAGCGACAGCACGAAGAGGTCTGCATCGATGGAGCGATCGGGAAAGATCAGCAGGCCGGCCGCCGCAATCGGCACCACGAAGATGTTGATGAGGACCAGGTAGACGGGGAACATCCAGCGCGCCCGCTGGATCTCGCGCTCGGAGTTGTTCTCGACGACGGTCACATGGAACTGGCGCGGCAGCAGGATGATGCAGACAAAGCTCAGGAACGAGACGGTGAGCCAGACGCCGCCGTTGAATGGCCTGACGAACGTCGCCTGCACCTCGTCGCTTTGGCGCAGGGTCTCCGCGAACCCTCCGATTCCGCCGAACACCGAAACCGTGACGAAGAGGCCAAGGGTGAGGAACGCCGTAAGCTTCACCAGGGATTCGGCCGCCACGGCCAGCATCAGGCCGTCCTGGTGCTCGGTCGCGTCGATGTGCCGAGTGCCGAACAGCACTGCGAACGCCGCCAGCGCAATGGCGGCGAGCAAGGCCGTCTCGCCGAAGCCCGCCACGCCTGCCCATTCCTCCGGCAGGTGCAGGTTGCCGACGAGCAATGCCTCCGTGGAGATCACGACGGCCTTCAGCTGCAGGGCGATGTAGGGCAGCGTGCCGACGACCGCCACGGCGGTCACGACGGCAGCCACCGCCTGGCTCTTGCCGTAGCGCGCGGCGAGGAAGTCTGCGATGGACGTGATGTTTTGGCTTTTCGACAACCGCACGATCCGCAGGATCAGCGGCCAGCCGAATGCGAACATCAGGATCGGCCCGACGTAGACGGGGATGAAGTCATAGCCCGTCGAGGCCGCAAGGCCGACGCTGCCGAAAAAGGTCCAGGACGTACAGTAGACCCCGAGCGAGAGCGCGTAGATGAGCGGCCGCCCCTGGCCGCCTTTTCGTGAGCGGATCGTGCGGTCGCCGGTCCAGGCTATGGCGAACAGCACGCAGATGTAGGCGATACCGAGCGCCAGAATGGCCCAACCGTCGAACATGCGCGCCGGTCCTTATGCCCGGGACAGACCTTGATCCGTGCGCGCTAGGCCAATGGGGCTGCTGAGCGCACGTCAGCTTGATTTGCACAAAATTTGGGCTCCAGCGCAATACCTGGAGTGGAACGGCATCACTGGCCAAGTATTCACAGCTACGCTCGCCAGTGTCGCGAGCCGATGATTTACAGCCTGCCGCCCCAGGACTAGCGTTCGATTCACGCTTTATCTTGATCGGCTGTGACTCTTGGAGCGGCAGGCCAAATGGGAGGTCGAACAATGGGCATCATCGATGAATTCAAGCAATTTGCGATGCGAGGCAACGTTTTGGACCTCGCGATTGCGGTCATCATGGGCGCCGCGTTCGGACCGGTCGTGACGACGCTGGTCGACGGCATCATCATGCCGCCTATCGGCTACATTCTGGCGGGGATCGACTTCTCGCAGCTCTCCCTGACCTTGCCGACACCGACAGGCGACGGCGTCGAGATCAAATACGGGCTGTTCCTGAACGCCATCATCACCTTCCTGATCACGGCCTTTGCCGTTTTCCTGCTGGTAAAAGCGGTGAACCGCTTCCGCAAGCCGGCACCCGCCGCCCCGAAGGTCGAGCCGCCCACCGAGGCTTACCTTCGTGAGATTCGGGACGCGCTGGTGAAACGGCAGCCGTGAAGGACTAGGAGCAGCTTCCGCCTCCGAGCACGCAGAACTTGGCGCAGTGCGGGTGGCACAGCTTGACGGCGCCTTGTGAAAACATCCCGCCGTCTGCCTTGGCCGCCTCTGCCAGTGTGCGGCCCATTTCAAACGCCGGCTCATAGGGCAGAAGCGTGCAGGGCACGACGACGGGGCTCGCGGCACCCTTCCGCTTCACGATCATCCGGCTGGACGCGCACATCACGTCGCCAGGGGATTTGCCAAGGATGCCCCAGCAGGCGGTCGTAATCTCCGGCACTTCGCGGTGGCCGTCCATCTCCGGCAGCAGTGTGAGCTGGCTGGGGTCTTGTGCATCGATCGGCCAACCCCGTTCGGCGATCAGGCGCTGGTAGCCGGCTCTCGCAGCTGGCTCGTCCTCGCCCCAGCAGGTCCGGCCGGCGATTGCGATGTTGAACCGGTTGGCCGCGAGCCAGTCGAGCCCTTCCAGTGTCTTGCTCCAGGTCCGGGGTCCGCGCTCGCTCTCATGCCGTGCCTTCGTGTAGTGGTCGAGGCTGACCCGGATCTTAAGCCGCGACCCGTGAGCGGCAAGCAGAGCGAGGAGGCCCGCCTTGACCTTCGGCCGCTGCATCGGGCGCATGGCATTGGTCAGAACCAGCACGCGAAGCCCACGTGCCAGCGCATCGCCTACCATGGGGACGATTTCGGGATTGAGAAACGGCTCGCCGCCAGTGAACCCGATTTCGCGGGTCGGCAGCTTCAGCTCTGCGATTTCATCGAGATACGCCGCGACCTCCGCCGCGCTGATGTACTCCAGCCTGTCGTTCCTCGGGCTCGATTCGATGTAGCAATTCCGGCACTGGATGTTGCAGAGCGTGCCGGTGTTGATCCACAGCGTCTCGAGCCCTGTCAGCGGAACGACAGCCCGGCGCTCGCCGGTGGCAGTCCAGTCCGGGTCCTCGAACTTGCCTATGGGACGGGGGCGGCGGGCGAAGGGTTTCTCAACGAGGGTCACGCGCTTCCTTTGATCGATCAGGCACTCCAAACAACGCTAGCACGGCGCCTCGGCGCAACCCACTCACCTCCGGATCAATCCTGTGCGATCCAAGCGGGGCGGGCCACATACTCGTGCCTGGAGTGTGCAACGCGCCCCCGCGTGTCATTCATTCGTCCGATGCGGCGCTCTCCTCGGTCTCCTCCCAATCGCCCTCATCCTCCTCTTCCTCGACCTCGTCCGCCAAATCCTCGTCGAGCTCCTGCTCCAGCGTGAGGATCAGGGCATCGGCAATGAGCTCCAGCGCCAGATGGGTCCTCTGGTCAGGCTGCGCCTTCTTGTTTTCCTCCGAGCGCTTCTTGAGCTCCTCGATGTGTTCGAACGTGACTGGCATGTGCTGAGCCTCTCGTGAGCGGTTCATTGTCCGCATCAGGCTATCCTGATTCAGGGGGCAAGGGCGAGTGGGCGAGGAGTTGGGCAGACCCCGGCGATCCTGTCACGCAAGCCTCTTGCACCTCGGCGAGGAGCCGACCATTATACGGGCCTCCATAGAGTCCCAGCCTTCGCTGCCGGCGGAGGTGCCGAGGGATGCGGGCGTAGTTCAGTGGTAGAACATCAGCTTCCCAAGCTGAGTGTCGAGGGTTCGATTCCCTTCGCCCGCTCCAAATTTCCAGTCAGGCGCCTAGGCTGAGGGTCCGCCTCACGGCATCCCTCCATCCGGCCAGCTTCCTCTTGCGGATCGCAGCGTCCATGGACGGTTCGAAGCGGCGTTCGCAGCGCCAGCTCTCGGCAAATCCTTCCTCGCCCGGCCACACGCCTGCCTGACGGCCGGCGAGCCAGGCGGCGCCGAGCGAGGTCGTCTCCAGTACGGCCGGACGGTCGACAGGAGCATCGAGGAGGTCAGCGAGCCATTGCATCGTGAGATCGCTCGCGACCATGCCGCCGTCGACGCGGAGGACGGTGCCGGCTCCATCCGACCAGTCGCGGCGCATCGCCTCCACGAGATCGCATGTTTGATAGCAGACGGCCTCCAGCGCCGCGCGGGCCAGCTCGTTCGGGCCGGTATTGCGGGTCAGGCCATAGAGCGCACCGCGGGCGTCAGCATTCCAATGCGGAGCCCCGAGGCCGGTGAAGGCGGGAACGAGATAGACGTCCTGGTTGGGATCAGCCGCTGCGGCCATCTGGGCCGATTGGTCAGCCCGCTCGAGAATCTTGAGCCCGTCCCGCAGCCACTGCACGGCCGCACCGGCAACGAAGATCGAGCCTTCCAGCGCGTAGGTGGTCCGGCCATCGAGCCGGTAAGCGATCGTGGTGAGCAGGCGATTGCGCGAGGGCACGAGATCGGCGCCGGTGTTGAGGACGGCGAAGCAGCCGGTGCCGTAAGTCGATTTCATCATGCCGGGCGTGAAGCAGGCCTGACCTACGGTGGCCGCCTGCTGGTCGCCGGCGATGCCGCGGATCGGTATGGGCGCGCCGAAGAGATCGGGGTCGGTGGTGCCGAACTCGGCTGCGGTGTCGCGCACCTCGGGCAGGATCGCACTAGGGATGCGGAAGATGCGCAGCAGCTCCGGGTCCCATGCCTGCTGCCGGATATTGAAGAGCAGCGTCCGCGAGGCATTCGTGACCTCGGTCGCATGCACTTTGCCGCCGGTCAGGTTCCACAGCAGCCAGCTGTCGACGGTGCCGAAGGCAAGCCGGCCCTGCTCGGCCCTCGAGCGCGCGCCCTCGATCGTATCGAGGAGCCAGGCGAGCTTCGTGGCAGAGAAGTAGGGATCGAGGAGCAGGCCGGTGCGCTCCGTGATCTCTTGCTCGAGCCCATCCGCCCTGAGCTCAGCGCAAACGTCCGAGGTACGCCTGTCCTGCCAGACGATGGCGGGACCGACGGGCACACCTGTTTCGCGATCCCACAGCAGCGTCGTCTCACGCTGATTGGTGATGCCGCAACCGGCAATCTCTGAGGCCGGCACGCCGGACTTGGCAAGCGCAGTACGCACCGTTTCGACCGTGGTGCGCCAGAGGTCCTGCGGGTCGTGCTCGACCCAGCCCGAGCGCGGGAAGTGCTGTGTAAACTCCTGCTGGCCGAGGCCGCGAATGCGGTAGTCCCTATCGAACACGATGGCGCGGGTCGAGGTCGTGCCCTGGTCAATGGCGAGGATGAAACCGCTCATTCGCGAACCTCTGCAGCCGCTGTGGGTGAAGCCGGATCTAGATTTCGACTCTAGCTTTACCTGCTCCAGAGGTCACGGCCTCCGGGAGCGCGTGCGCGAGCGATGCTCCGTCTTCTCCCAGAAATGTGGTGCCGTCGCGAGCTGGAAGAGGGCGCGGTAGGCGGCAACGGAAATCAGCAGCCAGTACACCGGCATGATCGGAGCACGGAACGCCAGCCATTTCCGCCCGCGCCGCCAGGCCGCCACGCCGGCGGCCAAGACTGAGCTGGCATAGGCCGCGGCGAGCTCGAATACGGTGAGGGTCCATAACGCGCCGCCGGACAGCGACTCCGGCAGCATCAGCCAGCCGCCCTGCCACGCCTCGAACGCGGCCATGCCGCAGAACAGAGGAAACACCAGTGCCGACAGGATCAATCCGCCGGAGTAGAGGTGGAAGCCGACGAATGCGGCGAAGCCGAGCTCACGCATGAGCCGAACCGGCTGGCGCGTGTGAACCAAATACGTCTGCATCCACCCTTTCATCCAACGGGTCCGCTGCCGCAGCCAGATGCCGAAACGAGCGGGAGCCTCCTCCCAGGTCGTCGAGTTCAATACCCCGATGCGGCCGCCCGTGCGCGCCAGCCTGATGCCGAGGTCGGCGTCCTCCGTCACGTTGAAGGGATCCCACCCGAACCATCGATCCAGCACCTCGCGCGGGAAATGGTTTGATGTGCCGCCGAGCGGTATTGGCAAGCCGAGCCGCGCCAAGCCAGGCAGGGTCACGTCGAACAGAGCGGAATATTCCAGCGCGAACTGCCGTGTCAGCCAGCTTTCGCGAGCATTATGGATGTTGAGCTGCCCCTGAAGGCAGATCGTACCGCGCGGAGCCTCGCGGAACGTGGCGATGGCCAGACGGAGCTGATCCGGCTCCGGCATGTCCTCCGCATCATACACCACGACGTAATCGCCACGGGCGAACTGCAGGGCGTAGTTGAGCGCCTTGGGTTTGGTGCGGGGCTGCGAGTCCGGCACGACGATGGTGCGCATGAAGCCCGGTAGCTCGATCGACCGGGCGATGTCCTGCGTCTCGAGGTCGACGCTTTCGAGGATCAGCAGCACGTCGAGCTTGGCGGCCGGGTAGTCGAGTGCGGAGATTGCCGCCACGAGATCGGGCAGAACCTGGGCCTCCCGGAACATCGGGACGAGGATCGAGTAGGTGGGAAGATCGGCATCGGCCAGATGGGTGCTGGCGTCGGATGAGCGTTGGGGCATCAGGCCAAGCGCCGTCACCACCACCCGGAGCACCACGACCGGCAGGAACACGAGTGTTAGCAGGACCAGGAGAAGGCGATAGCCCGCATCTGGCGCGACCGTCGTGACGCCGGCAACCAACCCGCTCAGGGCCGACGCGGTGATGAGTTGCCAAGTCCAGGTCGGAGCACCCGCAGAAAGAACTGGGCGCCAGCGCAGCAATCCCGCGATGGCCCGCTTGAGCCGCCATTGCTCTCGCTCTGAGGAGTCCCGCTCCTCCATCTCGCGGGCTGTGGCAATCACTGCGATGCCGCCTGCCGATTCGCGTTCGGCGATCTGCCGGGCCACCTGCCCGGGCGACCGGGACGTCGCATCAATGAGAATAGCCTCGTCCGGCAGCTCAGCCCCGAACTGGCCCAAGGCGGGCACGCCCAAATAATCTGCCAGGGCCCCGACGTAGGCCACATCCGTGACCCATCCGCGCGCCAGCAGAACCTCGAGCGGGCTGACGCCCCAGCTTTCCGCCGTCAAAATGGCCTGTCGCAGCGTTTCCCGGTCGAGCAGCCGGCCGATGAGGAAGCCGTACTCCGCCTCGGCGGCGACAAGGTCTTGTTGCCGGCCCTCCCAGTCGAAGGACCTTTGGTTATGGTAGTTCACAGCAGGCGAGCAGGCGGGTTCCGCTCGGAACGCGTTGTCGACGAAACGGCAGCAGACTAAGTGTTGGGAACGGGAGGCGGGCAGCTAGGTATGATCCTAGGTTGGTGCAATGCCCTGCTGCGTTGCGAGTCGCGAGTGATCGAAAAGCGGGCCTGAAGATGAAGCGACCTTTCCAGTTCCTCGCTGCCGTGCTGTCCGTTCTGCTCCTCGCCGGGGTGAATCAGGTGGTGGCGCAGGAACCTGACCCGGACAATCCCGCTTCGGACCAGGGGGCGCGCCGGCTCGTGCTGCGCTTCGTCACCGACGGCGACTTTCCCCCCTTCAACTACTTCGACGAGGATGGAATTCTGACAGGCTTCAACATCGATCTTGCCCGCGCGCTTTGCTTAGAAGCCAACACCTCCTGCGACATCCAGGCGCGGCCCTGGGATACGCTGATCCCGGCTCTCGAACGGGGCGATGCGGATGCGGTCATCGCGGGCCACAGGATCACGCCTCAGCTCTTGCAGACGGTCGATTTCACCGAGCGCTACTTCCGAACTCCAGCGCGGTTTGCCGCCCGGCGCGATTCGGAGAAGATCGAGATCAGCCCCGAGGAGCTCGACGGCAAATCCATCGCCGTCGCCAAGGGCACCGCTCATAGCGCTTATCTCAAGGCCTTCTTTCGGTTCAGCAAAATCAGGGAGTATGACAGCCCCGAGCAGGCGCGCGAAGCAGTGATGAACGGCAAGGCCGACTTCGTGTTCGACGACGGCATCGGCCTCAGCTTCTGGGTGGTCGGCACGATTTCGCACGAATGCTGCGAGCTGAGGGGCGGTGCTTACTATGAGCCGAAATACTTCGGCGACGGCCTCGCGATCGCCGTGTCGAAACGTGACCCGAACCTCAAGCATCTGCTCAACGACGCCTTGAAGCGTGTCCGCGCCAGCGGCCGATACGAGGAGCTGGTGCTGCGCTATTTCCCCAATCGCGTCTATTGATCGGCAAGGCTCGCGGTCCAAGGATTGCCCGCGTGCGGATGGTGGGCCATTCTGGGCGCTGGCGCCATCGGTGCCTTCCACCTGCAGTCACGCCGCTCATGAGGGAAGCTTTATGTCATCGCGTTTGTTGCCGGGCCGCGAGGAGCTCGTCATCTGCTTCGCCCACGTCGCGTATCGGATGGGCGAGGCCTTCGCGCGCCGAAACACTGGGATAAGCTGGCTTGAGGTCCGTTCGGCGGAGGAGCTGCAGGAGGCGGCTGCAAAGGCTCATGTAATCGTCACGTCCGGGTTCTGGCGCAACGAGCTGCTTGATGCGGCATCGAACCTTCGCTTCGTGCAGTCGATCAGTGCAGGGACGGACCAGTACGACAAGGAGCGCTTCCGCGAGAAAGGCGTTCGGCTTGCGAGCGCCAAGGGCGTCAACGCCAACGCGGTCGCCGAGCACGCGATGGCGCTCATCCTGGCTTTGTCGCGCCAGCTCCATACCGGGCGCGATCACCAGAAGGAGAGGCACTGGCGCGGCATGATCGGCGATCCCTCGCTGCGCGAGGATGAGCTCGGCGGCAAGACGTTGCTGATCGTCGGGCTTGGCAGCATCGGTGCGCGCCTCGCACGGCTTGCGAAGGCGTTCGACCTCAACGTCATCGCGACAAAGCGCGATCCGAGCAGTGGCGGCGATGTCGCCGACAGCGTCCATCCCCAAAGCCAGCTCAAGGATTTGTTGCCGCGGGCCGACATCGTCGCGCTCACGTGCCCGCTGACGCCCGAGACCGAAAACCTGATCGATGCCAAGGCGTTGTCGCTGATGAAAACCTCTGCGCACCTGATCAACGTGGCGCGCGGCAGGGTGGTCGACGAGGACGCGCTCATAACAGCGCTCCAGACCGGGCAGATCGCCGCTGCGGGCATCGACGTGACACGCGAGGAGCCGCTGCCGCCGTCCTCGCCCCTATGGGCCATGCCCAACGTGCTGTTGACGCCGCATACGGCGGGCGAGACCCGGCGCTATGAAGACAATGTGCTCGACATCATGATCGAAAACATCGAGCGCCTGTGGCGCGGTGAGGCGACCTTGCGCAACGAGGTCGTCTAGACCGGGGAAAAATGGTAGGCCTTGGCCGCTGTCCCCCCGTTCGCGACGCGACCGCGACTTGCGGCGTGCGCGCCGGCTTCCTTGCATTGGAAAAATGCCTTGAGTCTCCGCTGTTTGGTCGCGCGTCAAGGAAAACCATAATAAGTTGTTTACCCTGCCCGCCAAGCTGCTACAGTGATCGTCAAGTCCAACCAGACGTCGCCTGATGACTGCATACTCTCCGACGGCGGATGTCTTCGCCAGCGGAGCCTAATCCAGGCGCTGGGGAAGGGTCGTGGAGGTGTCAACCGACGACAGGGAGCCACTCCGGCCGGCCGAGGATCTGGCGGCTCCTGACAATATTGGCCGGGGCTCACCAGAAGCGGTCGCAATCGCGCCCGTTGAGCGCCCCTCGACCATGGTTCCGCCGTGGGCCGGTTCGAAACCCGGCTTTGCGCTGCGCCCTTCCCGCGAATCGCATCCCCGTGACAGTCGCGTCTATGCGGCGCTCGATCTCGGCACCAACAACTGTCGTCTCCTGGTCGCGCGGCCATCCCGTCGGGGCTTTCAGGTGGTGGATGCTTTCTCGCGTATCATTCGGCTCGGCGAGGGCGTGGGGACGACGGGGTGTTTGTCGGAAGCGGCGATGTCGCGCACGATCGACGCGCTCAAGGTCTGCGCGGCCAAGATGCGGCGTCACAACGTCGTTCGGTCGCGACTCGTTGCGACGGAGGCCTGCCGAGTGGCGAAGAACGGCCCGGAGTTCATCTCCCGTGTCAGCCGCCAGCTCGGGCTCGAGATCGACATCCTGTCGCGCGAGGATGAGGCGAGACTGGCAGTATCGGGCTGTGCAACCCTTCTCGACGACCGCTCGGATCTCGCGCTCGTGTTCGACATCGGCGGCGGCTCCTCTGAGCTGGTATGGCTCGACCTCACCCGCCGGCGCCGGAGCTGGCGGCGATCCCTGGGCGACCGCCTGGATGCCATGAACTGCATCGCCGCGTGGACATCCTTGCCCGTGGGCGTGGTCACATTGGCGGAACGCTACGGTGGCCGGCAGCTCACGGCCGCAGGATTTGAGGCCATGGTCGATACGGTGCTCGAACTGCTGGCCCCCTTCGAGGCCAAACACTGTTTCAAGGCGCAAGTCGAGCGTGGGCGCGCCCATTTGCTCGGGACCTCGGGCACGGTCACGACGATGGCCGGCATCAGGCTCGGTTTGCCGCGCTATGATCGCAACCGCGTCGATGGGTGCTGGCTCGATGCCGCCGAGGCGCGCGCCATCACCTATGATCTGCTGGCCCGTTCGCACGAGCAGCGCGTCGCCGAGCCCTGCATCGGCAAGGACCGGGCAGATCTCGTGCTCGCGGGCTGCGCGATCCTGGAGGGCCTGCTCAGGATGTGGCCCGCGAAGCGGCTCCGTGTTGCCGATCGGGGGCTGCGAGAGGGTATGCTCGCCACCATGATGGCGGAGGACGGCTGCTATCGCGCATTCGACCGCCGCGCTCGCCGGCCGAACTGACCGGATTGGCCGCTGGCGCCCGACGCGCTAGAAGGCCCCATGGTCAAATCACCAAAACAAGGCAGCGGCCTCGGCGGGCAGCGCCAGCTCAAGGTCCGCCTGAAGAGCGGCAAGCGGCGTACGGCATCGTCACGGCGTTGGCTCGAGCGCCAGCTCAGGGACCCTTACGTCGCCGCTGCGCAGCGCGAGGGCTATCGCTCGCGTGCGGCCTACAAGCTGATCGAAATCGACGACAAGTACGGTTTTCTGAAGCCCGGCCAGCGGGTGGTCGACCTGGGCGCGGCACCAGGCGGCTGGAGCCAGGTGGCGGCGGCTCGCGTCAAGTCGGTCGAGGGGCACGGGCAGGTGGTCGCCATCGATATTTCAGAGATGGAGCCTCTTGCGGGCGTTGAAGTCCTGCATCTCGATTTCATGGATCCGTCCGCGCCTGACGCATTGAAGGCGCGCCTCAGGGACGGCGGTGCGGATGTCGTGCTCTCGGACATGGCGGCACCGACCGTCGGCCATGCGAAGACCGATCACCTCCGCATCATGGCGCTCGCCGAAGCCGCTGCGGAGTTTGCCCGCGAGGTGCTTTCCCCTGGCGGCGTTTTCCTCGCCAAGGTCTTCCAAGGCGGCACCGAGGGAGAGTTGCTGGCTTCCCTGAAGCGGGATTTCGCCAAGGTGCGCCACGTCAAGCCGCCTGCCAGCCGGTCGGATAGTGCCGAGCTCTATGTGCTGGCGATCGGCTTCCGCGGTAATGGCCATTCGACGGGAGCGCGCTAGCGCCGCTGGACGAGCAGCAGGCGAGCACCACGCGCCAACTCCAGGGTGCTGTCATCCAGCTCCAGGGAGCTGCTATTTGGCCCAGGCTGTGGGCAGCACGCATTGGCTGGGGACTGCGGCAGTCGTTCGCCGCCCGTGACGGTGCGTTCGCTTCCTTTGCGCCCCCTCGCGTGCTATGCGCGTTCCGAAATCGTCCCGCGGACGCGGACCATTTCACTCATCCAGGAGCCACCCATATGGCTGCACGCCCGATCGAGATCGTCGAGAACGTCGGGCTGACGTTCGACGACGTTCTGCTGGTCCCCCAATCCTCTGAAACTTTGCCCGGGCAGGTCGACGTCTCCACCCGGATCACCAAAACGGTCACGCTCAATATCCCGATCCTCTCCTCGGCCATGGACACGGTCACCGAGTCGCGCCTGGCCATCGCCATGGCGCAGGCCGGCGGGATCGGCGTAATCCACCGCAACCTGACGCCGGAGCAGCAGGCCAAGGAGGTCGAGGCGGTCAAGAAGTTCGAAAGCGGCATGGTGGTCAATCCGCTGACCATTCATCCGAATGCCACGCTCAAGGATGCCCTCGACCTGATGAAGGAGTACCGGATCTCCGGCATTCCGGTGGTCGAGTCGGACCGCAGCGGGCGCGGCGGAAAGCTGGTGGGTATTCTCACGCACCGCGACGTGCGGTTCGCGACCAATCCGGAAACGCCCGTTTCCGAGCTGATGACGAAGGATCGGCTCGTCACCGTCAAAGCGGGCGTCGGCCGCGAGGAGGCGAAGCGGCTGCTGCACCAGCACCGTATCGAGAAGCTTCTGGTCGTCGATGACGAGTACCGCTGTGTTGGCCTGATCACCGTGAAGGATATCGAGAAGGCGACGCTGTTCCCGAACGCCTGCAAGGACGAGCAGGGCCGGCTGCGGGTCGCAGCCGCGACGACGGTTGGCGATGACGGACACGAGCGGACGGAGCGGCTGATTGCGGCGGGCTGCGATGTCGTCGTTGTCGACACGGCGCACGGCCACTCGCGCCGGGTCCTCGACGCGGTGACGCGGATCAAGCGGCTCTCCAACAGCACGCAGGTCATTGCCGGCAACGTGGCGACAGCGGAAGCGACACGCGCGCTCATCGACGCCGGCGCGGACGCGGTCAAAGTCGGCATCGGCCCCGGCTCGATCTGCACGACGCGGGTCGTGGCGGGGGTCGGCGTCCCGCAGCTCACGGCGATCCTCGATTGTGTCGCCGAGGCGCGAAAGTCCGGCACCCCTGTCATCGCCGACGGCGGGGTGAAGTTTTCAGGTGATATTACGAAGGCGCTCGCGGCCGGTGCCGATGCGGTCATGATCGGCTCTCTGCTTGCGGGCACCGACGAGAGCCCGGGCGAGACCTACCTCTACCAGGGGCGGACCTACAAGGCTTACCGCGGCATGGGCTCGGTCGGAGCCATGGCGCGCGGCAGCGCGGACCGCTACTTCCAGCAGGAGGTAAAGGACACGCTGAAGCTCGTGCCGGAGGGCATCGAAGGGCAGGTGCCCTATAAGGGCCCGGTCAGCACGGTGCTGCACCAGCTCGTCGGCGGCTTGCGTGCCGGCATGGGATATGTCGGAGCCAGGAGCCTCGCCGAGCTGCAGGCGCGCGCGAAGTTCGTGCGCATCTCGCCGGCCGCCATCCGCGAGAGCCATACGCACGGCGTCGGTATCACGCGCGAGAGCCCGAACTACCCGGGCAATGGCTGAGCGAGGCTTCTCAGCGCAGGTGCTGCTGACCGGCCAATTGCTCGTCAGGTGGGGCGATGGCTGCGCGCGTTGCGCGCGCAAGTTCGGGCCTCGCTCTCCGTTGTCACGTCGCAGACTGGGATTTAGCCGATGCGGCCCGGCGCACGAATGAAGGCTGCCGTGGAGGTGCTGGACGAGATTTTCGTCCGCCACCGGCCCGCGGCGCAAGCCTTGGCCGATTGGGGCAAGGCGCACCGGTTCGCCGGATCGGGCGACCGCGCCGCGATCGGCAATCTCGTCTACGACGTCCTCCGTCGCCGGCTCTCGTTGGCGGCACGCATGAGCGATGAGTCGGCCCGCGCGCTCGTTCTCGCCGCGGCATCCGACGCGCTGGGCCTGACGCCCGACGAGATCGCCGCCGCGGCTGACGGCTCGGAATATGCACTGGCGCCGCTCAGCGAGGCCGAGCGCGCGGGCCTCGTGCGTGACGTGCCCTCCGATGCGCCGATGCACGTTCAGGCCGACATCCCCGAATGGCTCGCGCCCTCGTTCGAGCGGCTGTTCGCAGACCGCGCCGTCGAGGAGGGCAGGGCGCTCGCACAGCGCGCACCGGTCGATCTCAGAGTGAATACGTTGAAGGCTGATCGCGCGCGCGTCTTGAAGGCGCTGGCCCGTTATGGCGCCGAGCCGACACCCTTGTCGCCCGTCGGGATTCGCATTCCCCCACCCACCGGCCCCGGCCGGACGCCGAATGTGGAGGCCGAGCCAGGACACGCAAAAGGCTGGTTCGAGATCCAGGACGAGGCGAGCCAGATCGCCGCTCTGCTCGCCGGCGCCAGCCCGCGCCTGCAAGTGCTGGATCTGTGCGCCGGAGCCGGCGGCAAGACGCTGGCCATGGCGGCTGCGATGCAGAATACGGGGCAGGTCTACGCCTACGATGCGGACCGCATGCAACTTCGGCCGATATTCGAGCGGCTGAGGCGCGCCGGGGTGCGCAACGTCCAGGTCCTCCCGGCAGGCGACGAGGGCGCGGTCAAGGCACTCGGCCCCCGATTCGACGTCGTGTTCGTCGATGCGCCTTGTACGGGCTCTGGTGTCTGGCGACGACGTCCGGACTCGAAGTGGCGCGTGAAACCGCAAAACCTCGCCGACCGGCAGAAGGAGCAGCAGGAGGTGCTGGAGCTCGGCGCACCGCTGGTGAAGCCGGGTGGACGACTGGTCTATGTGACGTGCTCCATCCTGCCCGAGGAGAACAGGGATCAAGTATCGGACTTCCTCGCCCGCCACTCAGATTTTTCCTTGCGGCCCTATGCGCACGCCTGGGCCGAAACCATCGGCGGCGCGCCGCCCCGGTCCGCCGACGGCGGTACGGACGCCCTACTTTTGACACCGACCCGTCACGGCACTGACGGCTTTTTTATCGCAATTCTTGTGCGCAACAAGTAGCCGCTTCGACAATTTCACTTGAATACCGCCCCGGCCGAAGTTGTCCCTCAACTTGTCACTTGCATTGGTCTTGCAAGCCGCTAAGTAGAGTCACGCTGAGGCCATAGGGGCCTCGTTTCATGGCCTGGCCGTACGGCCGGCTGACGGGGGTTTCAAGAGCACGCCCTCGCCGTCGATCCGGCGGCATCGAAAGGAACTTCCGTCCATCATGGCAATAGCTTCGAAGGTGAAGCGGCCGCGGCGCGCGTCGGCCCGCTCTTGCCTGGGCCCCGTCGCCGATCTCGAGGCGCATCTCCCGCAGGAGTGGTGGCGCAAGCTCTTCAATGCCCTCTACGTGAAGACCGACGGCGACGTCGTCGAGAACATCGAGAACACCCGGCGCGAGGTCGACTTCATCGTGTCGGCCGCCGCGATCCACCCGCACAGCGCGATCCTCGACCTGTGCTGCGGGCAGGGCCGTCATTGCCTGGAGCTGGCCAGGCGCGGCTTCAGGAATGTCACCGGTGTCGACCGGTCCCGCTATCTCATCCGCCTTGCGCGCAAGCGTGCCCAGGGTGAAGGCCTTCAGGTCGTCTTCAAGGAAGGTGACGCGCGGAACCCGCGGCTGCCGGAGAGCAGCTTCGATTGCGTCGCCATCATGGGCAACTCGTTCGGCTATTTCTCGAACAAGCAGGATGACGAGAAGGTGCTGACGACCGTCGGCAAGATCCTGCGCCCGACGGGCCAGCTCGTGCTCGACATCACCGACGGCGCCTACATGGCCGAGCACTTCGAGCGCCGCTCGTGGGAGTGGATCGACGAGCACCATTTCGTCTGCCGCGAGCGCTCCATCAGCCAGGACCGCGAGCGCCTCATAAGCCGCGAGGTGATCGTCCACGACGAGATGGGCGTTATCGCCGATCAGTTCTACGCCGAGCGGCTCTACACCAAGGAGAGCATCGCCAAGCTCCTGGCGAAGACCGGATTCCGCAACGTCCGCTATCACGGTCACGCCGAGGCGCTGTCCGACCGCGACCAGGACCTCGGCATGATGGCGCGCCGCATCCTGCTGACGGCAGATGCCCCGCAGCGTCCGGCCCGCAAGAGTCGCGGCAAGGTGCAGAAGCTCGATGTCACCGTGCTGCTCGGCGACCCGCGGCTGCCGGATGACGTCAAGCGCGGCGGCACCTTCAATCCGGAGGACCTGGAGACCATCCGCAAGCTCAAGGACGCGCTGTCGACGCTGCCGAACTACACGTTCCGCTATCTCGACAACCACGCCACCCTGGAGCGCGACCTGGCGGGCCTCAGGACGGACCTCGTGTTCAATCTCTGCGACGAGGGGCTCAACAACGATCCGTTCAAGGAGCTGCACGTTCCGGCGATGCTGGAGGTGCTGGGGCTCCCCTACACGGGCGCGGCGCCGCAGGCGCTCGCGGCCTGCTACGACAAGGGTCTCGTGCGCGCGGTGGCGATGACGCTCGACGTGCCGGTGCCGCTCGAAACCTACGTGCGCCCGGGCGATCAGGGCGCCACGCTGCCGTCGGTGTTCCCGGCCTTGCTCAAGCCCAACTACGGCGACAGCTCACAGGGCATCACCAAGGACGCGGTGGTGACCAACGAGCGGGCGCTGCTCGACTACCTGGAGCGGCTCAGGGCCGAGTTCCCGCGCCGGCCGATTCTGGTGCAGGAGTATCTGACGGGGCCGGAGTATTCGGTGAGCCTCATCGGCAATCCGGACCAGGGCCTACGCGCGCTGCCTATCCTGGAGGTCGACTACTCGCGGCTTGATCCGAGCTTGCCGAAAATTCTCGGCTACGAGTCGAAATGGGAGCCGGACAGCCCCTACTGGACGCAGATTCGCTATCACGAGGCGAACCTGCCCGATCACATCCAGGCGCAGCTCATCGAGCACTCGGCGCGGCTCTTCGAGCGGCTCGGCTGCCGTGATTACGCGCGATTTGATTTCCGCGCCGATGCCCACGGCGAGATCAAGCTGCTGGAGGTCAACCCGAACCCGGGTTGGTGCTGGGACGGCAAGCTCAACATCATGGCCGGCTTCCAGGGCATGCGCTACGCGGAGCTTCTGGGCCAGATCCTCGCCGCGGCGGAGGAGCGCCTGGGCATCGTCCCGAAGCCGCACGCACTGACCGTCGGCGCCGCGCCGAACGGCGTGCATGGCGGGGCGCAGGCACATTCCAATGCGGTCATGGCGCCACAGATGAAGTAGTAGACTACTGGCTGGCAGCTCGGCGATCAGCGTGAGCTCGCGCCCAATATCCCTCTCCCCGGTGGGAAGAGGGTCGGGGTGAGGGGGGGGCCGCCGGTAGCGGCTGTTGTAACCCCTCACCCGGCCCTTCGGGCCGACCTCCCCCTATGGGAGAGGTTAACGGAGTGCTTGCTGTTCACGTTTCCAGCTGAATCGGAAAAGCTCTAAGCGATCTCCCTGGCGCGCTCGCGCAGCACGAATTTCTGGATCTTCCCCGTCGAGGTCTTTGGCAGCGGTCCGAATACGACCGTCTTCGGCACCTTGAAGCCGGCGACGTTCGCCCGGCAGTAGGCAATGATGTCCTCGGCCGTGGTCGGCTCAGCGTCGGGCTTCAGGGTCACGAAGGCGCAAGGCGTCTCCCCCCATTTCGGGTCGGGCTTCGCGACGACGGCAGCCTCCATGATCTGCGGATGGCGATAGAGAACCTCCTCCAGCTCCAGCGAGGAGATATTCTCGCCGCCCGAAATGATGATGTCCTTCGAGCGGTCCTTGACCTCGATGTAGCCGTCCGGGTGCCACACCGCGAGGTCGCCGGAGTGATAGAGGTCGCCGGCGAAAGCTTCATCCGTGGCCCTCGGATTCTTGAGATACCCCTTCATCAGGGTGTTGCCGCGGAGCATGATCTCACCGATGGCTTGGCAGTCGCGCGCGACGGGCCCGAGGGTGACCGGGTCGGCGACGGTCATGTCCTCGATCAGCACGTGCGGGATGCCCTGCCGCGCCATGTTGGTGAACCGCTGCTCCTCGGGCCCATTGTCCCAGTCGCGCATGTGCACGCAGGTCGTCGACGGGCCGTAGCTCTCCGTCGTGCCGTAGGCGTGCAGCACCTCGAAACCCATGGCCTCCATGTTGCGGATGACGGCCGATGGCGGGGCGGCGCCGCCGGTCATCACCTTCGGGCGCGTCGGCAGCGGCCGTTTCGTCTCTGCCGGCGCGTGGATGAGGGTGTTGAGCACGATCGGCGCGCCGCACATGTGCGTGACCTCGTGCTCGGCGATCAGGTCGAAGATGCGCTTCGGCTCGATCTTCCGTAGGCAGATGTGCGTGCCGACCGCAGCGGTGACCGCCCACGTGTAGGTCCACCCGGAGCAGTGGAACATGGGCAGCGTCCAGAGGTAGCGGCTGTTGTGGTCGAGCTTGAAGGTGAGCGCGTTGGCAAGCGCATTGAGGTGCGCGCCGCGATGGCTGTAGACGGCGCCTTTCGGATTGCCGGTGGTGCCGGAGGTGTAGAGAAGGCAGATGGAATCCCATTCGTCCTCGGGACCGGGATAGGCGAAGGCCGAGTCGCCGGTGGCGAGAAAGTCCTCGTACTCCACGCTGCCGAACGCGGGCGCCTCGGGTGCTTCCCAATCGGCGATGTCGATGACGAGCGGTTTCGTCTCGAGCCTTTCGAGCGCCGGCAATACGCTGCTCGCGAACTCGCGATCGGCCAGCAGGACCTTCGCCTCGCCGTGCTGGAGGCAGAAAGCGATCGTCGCCGGGTCGAGGCGGATGTTGATCGGATTGAGCACCGCGCCGATCATCGGCACGGCGTAGTGCGCCTCCAGCAATGCCGGGGTATTCGGCGCCAGAATCGCGACCGTCTCACCGCGGCCGACGCCGGCCTTGGTGAGCGCATGGGCGAGCCGGCGCGAGCGGGCGTAGAGATCGGCATACGTGAAGCGGCGCGCGCCATGAATGACGGCCGTCTGGTTCGCGAAGAAGTTGGCCGCGCGTGCTAGAAAGCTCACCGGAGTGAGCGGCACGAAATTGGCCGGACGCTTCCTGAGCTCTGGTCGCTCCTCAACCATGGGCATTTCCTCTGGCCACCACGTCCTCTGACGGGGAGCTTGCATTTCGAAGCAAAATGGCCAGCCCCCGCCATAATTTCACTCCCGCCCCTGACGGGATCTCAAAAACCGCGGGTTCCGGATACGCAGCTCCTCCACGAGGATGGCGCGGAGTCGCTGGTGCAGATCCGGTACGGTGTTAGTGCTGACCTTGCCGGAGCGAATGTCAAGCGCGAGCTGCTTCATGTCTCCGTCCCCTTCGGGGTAGAGCTCGTCGAGCAATTCCCAGCGAGCCGTTTCGCCGTCCGTCAGGATCTCACGGCGCGCGATCTCCAGCGCGTTGGCGATCATGGCGGCGGTGTAGCGGTGCTCAGGCGGCAGGCTGGGTTGGATTTCCCCTCTCAGCGTTTCCACCGCCAGCTCGATCAGCGTCTCCGCCGAAATGCGTTTCACCGCCATCGCGGATCCCCCGATCCCATCAGCGCGGCGATGCCATCGAGCGCATCGAGCTCCATTTCCGAGGGCATGAGGCCGGTGAGCGCCAGCTCGATGGAGTTCTCGCCGCCTTTGCGGTAGCGGTCGCCCTGCAGCACGGCGACGGACGCCCATTTGGCGGCGGCCATGATCTCCCAGTACGGGATGAGCGACTCGTCGAAGGGTAATGCCGCTGCGCTCCGGTAGCCGCGGTAGAACGCCTCCCGGCTGGCGATGCCGCCGGTTTCGAGGGCGTCGCTCCCGAAGCGCCAGCAGCGGGCCATGATCCAGCCGATGTCCTCGTGCCGGTCGCCCCAATGGGCGAACTCCCAGTCGAGCACGGCGCCGAGCCGGCCTTCGCTCACGATGTAGTTTCCCGTGCGGAAATCTCCGTGGACCAGCGTGATCGGCTCGGGCTTCGGCGCGTGCGCATCAAGCCAGGCCAGCACGTACTCCAAGGCCGGCCGCGGCTCTGTCGCAGGGCTCAGCGCATTGCGCAGTCGGGCCACCTCGTTCCGCGCCGGCGCCAGCATCGGAATCGGCAGAAAGCTCAGGTCGTCCCGCGGCGGTGTGATGCTATGGATTTTCGCCAGCTCCGCGCCAAGGCTCTCGGCCAGGCTCTCGCCGAAATCGCTGAGAGCGGGGTCCCGCACGATGCGCCGCGCCTGAGCCACACCCGGCACGAACGCCTGGATCAGAAACGGCGCGCCGATGACGTCCGCATCGGCACAGCGCGCGATCGGCTCCGCAACGGCCACGCCGGCTGCGTGCGCTGCCTTGAGGACGCCAAACTCGCCTGCGCGAT
>DASVDU010000242.1:0-8006 GCA_036380915.1 Hyphomicrobiaceae bacterium
GAGCCGTCGCCTCGATGAGTTTGCCAGCATTGGTGAGGCGGGTCGCCTCGGCCATCCCGCGGGGAAATCGAGAGGTCATGTGAGTGCTTTCTGGGCTTGGGAACAGGCTGAGCGACCGCATGGGGAAGTTCAGCCCGTCTCCTGTTTCGGGGTGTCGTCCGCGCTGCGGCATCAGCGGCGCGCGCTGGAAGCCGTCATCGGATGCGGTCTGCGAGGGCTGTCTTGACGGCGGCGCTGGCGTGCAGCGCCCCCAATACGGAAAGCGAGGCGATGGCGGCACGGGCAAGTTCGGGAGTGACGTCCTGAGCGATGCTGGCGAGACCCAGGACGCGAATATCGAGCATCTGCCCGGCATCCCGTGCCGCCTCGAGATCCTCGCGGCTGAAATGCCGGAGGCCGAGATCCACGCTCTTGCGTGTCACGGCCTGCCGGACCACGTCAGCGTGCCGCTCGATCTGGTTGCGGATGGCGGTCCGGATGAAGTCGGTACGGTTCGAGTAGAACCCCTCCTGCACCAGCAGGTCGATGTGGCCAAGATCGACAAAGCCGAGATTGATCGTAATTTTCTCACTGTCCGTGGTCTTCGGTCGCATCTCATACACATTGCCGGCCATCTGCTCGCCATCCCCTTACCATCCATATGGATGGTATATAGAGCTGCCTGAGCATCTTTCAAGGTATGAGACGACTCGGCCCGTCTGCATGCCGGATGTGCACGGAGCCAAATGGCGAATCCAAGGCTGAGAGTGGGCCGAGACGGCGCCAGACTGCGATGTCCTCGCCGAATAGCTCGGAAAGCAGGGGCGGTGCCCGCGCCAGGAATGCGAGTTCGATAATCCGAGGGAAAGGCGGATCGCATGGACCGCGGTGCCGCCTTCCGGCTGGGCCGACCGCCGCCGGTTGAAGTTGAAGAAGCCTCCAGCGGAACCGCTTCCAAAGCGCAGGCGTTCATTGGCCGGCCCACCTTGGGGTTCAACGATTGAGGAGACGCACCGTGGAGATCTTCGAACTGCTGAAGCAGGATCACGACGAAGCGAAGGCGCTCTTGACGCAGATCTGCGAGTCCGAGGATGGCAAGGAGCGCGGCGAGTTGTTCAAGGAACTTCGGAAGAAGCTGCTCGCCCACGCACATGCCGAGCAGAAGGTGCTGTACGAGCCGATGAAGAAGCAGGAGGAAACCAAGGACATCGCCCTTGAGGCAGTGGTCGAGCACGAAGTTGTCGAACGTCTGGTCGAAGATCTCTCGCGCAGCCGGTCCAGAGACAGCGACGCTTGGCTCGCCCGGGCAACGGTATTGAAGGAGACGCTCGAACATCACATCAAGGAAGAGGAAGGGGAGATGTTCGAGAAGGCGCGCAGCGTATTCGACGGCAAAACCTTGGAGAAGATGGCCGAGCAGATTCAGAAGGCCAAGGAGAGAGAACTGAAGAAAGCAGCCTGATGAAGCCGCTGGAGTGACCGAACTCGGCGGAGCTCCCGCCGGATCTTCGCTGATCTCCAGATGCCGGGACGTGAGGCAATATGAGTTGACGGAGCGGACGCGCCTCGTACCAGCAAATCCAGATGCCGCCGGCGAAATATCCGGGCTAAGGATGCAGGGGGTTTTGCTGTGGAGCGCAGCGGATAATTGCTACCGACCGGCTGCGTAACACTGCATTTCCCGAGGACTCGCGGCTGCTTTCAGCAGGTCGCCATCTCTCGTTGCTGCCGTGACGTAGCCGAGAGAGTAATCGTCGTAAACTTCCAATCGATGACCTCGGCGCCTGAGGTCACGGCACACCTCGTCGCTGAAACGTCCTTCGATCGCGAGATGGCCCGGGTCGTACTCTCGCGGAAAGAAGGAGTCGACAAGGTGATAGGTGTGAAACGTCGGAGCATCGATGGCGGCCTGCAGATCCAGGTCGAAATGGACGTGGCGCAAGAACGCCTGGATCGCCCATTGATCCTGGCAATCGCCGCCCGGCGTCCCGAACGCCATGTAAGGCTCTCCATCGCGCAGGGCGAGCGTCGGCGTGAGCGTGGTGCGCGGTCTCTTGCCCGGAGCGAGAGATCCTGACAGGCCCTCTTCCAACCAAAACATCTGAGCCCGGGCCGGCATGCTGAAACCGAGGCCGGCGACGATGGGGGCCAGATGGAGGGATGAACCGCTCGGTGTGCCCGAGATCATGTTGCCGTGGCGGTCGATGATATCGAAGTGCGTCGTATCACCCGTGGAGATCGGCTGATCGAGGCTCTCCTTGGGGCGCGGATAGTTGAAATCCAGCGATTCAGGAGTCGCCACCGGTGTCGAGCCCTTCGGCCGCACGGTTATGTGCGGCTCGATGCCGGGTACGCGGCCCGGGCGCAGTTCCATGGATGCGTTTGCACCAACCAGCGCCCGACGCTCTGCGTTGTAGCGATCGCTGAGAAGAGCATCGAGCGGCACGTCGACAAAGCCGGGATCGCCGTAGTAGGCGTCGCGGTCCGCGAAGGCGAGTTTCGCACATTCGACGACCGTATGGACGAAGTCGGCGCTGTTCGGGCCCATGGCCTTGAGATCGAAGCCCTTCAGAAGCGCGAGCTGCTGGAGGAAGACGGGACCTTGCGTCCAGGGCCCCGCCTTGCAGACCGTAAATTGCTCGTACTCGTAGGTTACCGGATCTTCGATTGTGGCGCGCCAACGCGCCATGTCATCCCCGGTCAGCAGACCACTGTGCCGCTCTCCCGAGGTGTCCATGAGCGCGTTCTCGCGGAAGAAGCGATCTACGGTTTCCGCGACGAAGCCCTCATACCAGATTCGCCGTGCCGCTTCGATCTGCCCCAGCCGGCTGCCGCTTTCGGCTTCGGCGTCACGGACAATGCGCTCGAACGTGCTTGCCAGATGAGGCCGGCGAAAGCGCGTTCCGGGCCTTGGAACCTCGCCGCCGGGCAGCCACACCTCGGCCGAGGACATCCACTCCGTGCGGAAGAGCTTCTCGGCGTTGCCGATGATCGTCGCGGCATTCGGCACCAGATAGAAGCCCTCGCGCGCATAGGTGATCGCAGGCGCCAGCACGTCTCGCAGGGTCAGGGTGCCGTACTCGGCCAACAGCAGCATCCATGCCCCGAACGATCCGGGGACGACAGCGGAAAGCAGCCCGTTGCCCGGCACGACGTCCAGGCCAAGATGTTGGAAGGTCTCGATCGTGGCGGCGTCGGGCGCGACACCCTGACCGCAGATGACCTTTACCTCGTCACGATCGGCGCTGTGCAGAATCAGCGGCACCTCGCCGCCCGGCCCATTCTGGTGAGGCTCGACAACATGAAGCGAAGTCCCGGTGGCGACGGCGGCATCGAAGGCATTGCCGCCCCTTTCCAGGATCGCCATCCCGGCCGCCGTTGCCAGCCAATGGGTCGAGGTGACGACCCCGAAGGTTCCGTTGATCTCCGGTCGGGTCGTGAACATCAATCCGCCTCCTGATACCCTGACGAATCCGTCGTGCCCACGACTCTCGTTGCTCGTCGCCTTGGGCTGGGCTTACGCGACCCCTTCATTTGGGGAGAGAGGGGCGCCACTTTGCGGGAGTCGCCGATAGACCAGTCCGTCATGAGCAAAGCCATTTGCCGGCGTGCGAGGTTCTGGATCTCTTCGGGGGTGCATGATTCGGCCGCGACAAGGTATCGGAGGTTGCTCGAGTTGATTGCAAATATGATGTCTGCCGCCAGCGATAACGGAAGCTTGCCGGACAACTTTCCGCATCTCATGAAGTGCCGAAGCAGGCGTTTTATATACCCTCTGAAGATCTCGTGATTTTTTTCGAATTGATCCTGCTCGCGATCGTGCGCCTTTGCCACCGCGGCAATAAGGTCTCGCCACAGCCGCTTATCCTCGGGAGACCGGATATTCGCCATGTTCGCATGGATCAGCGCGGCGAATGCGTCGGCCGGCTCATCAGGCGGGTTATTCACCACGACCTCGAAAGTGGTCTGCGTCTCGCGCCGGTCCTGCATCAACAGGTCGATCAGAACGTCGCGCTTACCGGCGAAGTAGTTGTAGACTGTCGGGACCGAGACATCCGCTTGCGCTGCGATGTCCTCCATCCGGGTTCCCTCGTACCCCTCTCGCCTGAACAGCTCGGCCGCCACGCGCAGTAGTTCAGCGCGTTGCCTCGCTTTCTTCCGGTCTCTGAGAGGCAAGGCCGCATGGCTGTCAATCGGCATGAATCATCTCGCTTCCATATGCGGAGCCGTGAGGCGGCGACGCGCCGAGAAGGGTTTCGTTCAAAGCCACCTTACCTCCCGATCGCTGGGCACCGCATGCGCGGTGAACATGCCGTCCTGCATCACATGCACCATACCATGACCTCCACTTTGACATGCGCAGCCAAAGCGATCATCGCGCCTTTCCATAACGGTGTTGACGCAAAAAACTTATATGGATTAATATTTTTTTACCAGATAAGAATTTTAAAACAGAACAGGGAAAAACGCCATGGAAGAGAATCGCTTCCGCGATCGCTCGGGTCGGCCGACGATGACCCGGCGAGCCGCTATCAGGGCATTGGCGTCGGTCGGGGTTGGAGTCGCCATACTCCCCCTCACCCATACGCGGAGCACCGCCGCAGAGCAGGTGTCAGTCTTCACCTGGTCGAGCTATAACGATCCGAAACTGTTCCCGGGCTATATCGAGAAGTACGGCAGTCCGCCGGACTTCAGTTTCCTGGCCGATACGGCGGAAGCGCTTATGAAGGTCCGCGCCGGCTATGCTGCGGACATCGCGCATCCCTGTGCCGACGACATCTCGCTTTGGATCAAGGCGGATGTCATTCAGCCGTTCGATCCGTCGCGCCTGACGCATGTCCCCGATTTCTGGGATGAACTGAAAGACCTTCCGGGCACCGTCAGCGACGACGGCACGAAGCGCTGGTTCGTGCCGTTCGACTGGGGAAACTCGTCGATCGTCTATCGGACCGATATGGTCGAGCTTAAGGGGGAACCGTCCTGGTCGATCCTCTACACCGACGAGCGTTACAAAGACAAGGTTTCGATGTATGACTCGGCACCGCCGGCGGTCAACATCGCCGCAGCCATTCTTGGCTTTCCCGACATTTTTATCCTGAGTGATGAAGAACTGGAGGAAGTCGCAAAGCTCCTTCGGAAGCAGCGGGAGCTTGTCAAGTTCTACTGGACGGATCAGACGACGGTAGAGCAGGGAATAGCATCCGGTGAACTCGTTGCCGCTTATGCCTGGAATGACGGATTCAAGAGATTGAAAAACCAGGGCGTGCCGGTCGCCTACATGAACCCGAAGGAGGGAATGCGCACCTGGGTTTGCGGTCTGGTTCTCCACAAGGACACGCCCCATCTCGACATGGCGTACGACTTCGTCAATGCGTTCACATCCCCCGAGGCCGGCGCGCATCTGCTTGAAGCCTTCGGGACCGGGCATGTGAATCGCAAGGCCTTCGACCTTGTCAGCCAAGAGCTGCTTGACTCGCTGGGGATCTCAAATCCGGCCGAGATGATGGCGCGGACCGTATTTCTGAAGCCAACCCCGCCCGAGTACCTCCAGAAGTACCAGAGACTTTTCGACATGGTGAAGGCCGGAGGCTGAGCGGACTTCACCAACCTGCGCTCGAGCAGCGCCATTGTTGAGATAGTTCAGGAGCCGGTGCGGTGTCGGGACGTGGCGATCACGAGACCCCGGGCGTGATTGGGAGCGGGCGGAGCACCGGCCGCCCTCCCGTGATCGGGCGAGAGGCGGCCGTGTCCACCGGGCATCCGCTCGCGACGCTCGCGGCGATGCGCATTCTCGATGGGGGCGGAAACGCGATCGATGCTGGAGTCGCGGCCGGTCTGGCCCTCGGGGTGCTCCAGCCGGATATTGTCGGATGTGCGGGCGTCGCACCGATCATCCTCTATTTGGCCGACGCCGCGGAGGTGGTTACGATCAGCGGGCTCGGCCGCTGGCCGCGCCGCGCCGACATCGGTTTCTTTGAGCGACATGCGAACGGCGAACTGCCCTTAGGCGTGTTGCGCAGCGTCGTTCCAGCGTCAATCGACGCCTGGGTCACCGCGCTTGAAGAATTCGGCACGCGGTCCTTCGCGGACGTGGCGACGGCGGCGTTCGAGCTGGCCGAACAGGGATTCGCGGCGCACGAGCTGCTGTGCACGACGATTGCCGAGGACCAGGCCCTCTATGCCAAATGGCCGAGCTCCGCCGCCGTTTTCCTGCGCGATGGCCGGCCGCCCTCGGTCGGGGAGCCGTTCCGGCAGCCCGACCTTGCCCGCACCATCTGGAGACTGATGGAGGCCGAGAGACGCGAAGGCGCCGATCGCCGGGCCGGCCTTCGTGCGGTCCGCAAGGAATTCTATGACGGCGCGATCGCGGAGGAGATCGCGGCGTTCTACCAGCGTGAAGGCGGGCTGCTTTCGGCCCAAGACCTGCGGGAGTTTCGGGTCGGCATCGAGGCGCCCGTTTCGACGAGCTTCCGCGGATACGAGGTCTATAGCTGCGGTGCGTGGTGCCAGGGACCCGTTCTCCTCGAGTTCCTGAATATGCTCGAGGATGATGATTTTCAGACCATAGGCTGCAATTCGCCGGACTACATCCATCTCGTGACGGAGGTGATGAAATTGGGTTTCGCGGACAGGGAAGCCTATTTCGGCGACCCGGACTTCGTCGATGTCCCGCTCCGGCGACTGCTCGACAAGGGCTATGCAAAGGACAGGCGCCGAGAGGTTTCCCTGGACCAGGCGTGGCCGGCCATGCCGCCGCCGGGAGATGTCGGGCGCTCTGTCGAACCGACGCGCGTGAAGCCCTCCGCCGGTCCGGGCCATTCCAAGGGAGCCCCGGATACGACCTATCTTTGCGTCGTGGACAAGTACGGCAATGCGTTTTCGGCGACGCCGAGCGACGGATATTCGACGGCTCCCGTTCTGCCGGGGCTTGGCTTCGCCGTGTCGCCGCGAGGCGACCAATCCTGGCTGGAGCCTGGTCACGCGAGCGCGCTTGCGCCTTGGAAGCGGCCGCGCCTGACGCCCAATCCTGCCCTGGCACTGAAGGACGGAAAGCTTGCCCTGGTCTTCGGCACGCCCGGCGGCGACGTGCAGTGTCAGGCCATGCTTCAATTCTTGATGAATACCGTGGTGTTCGGGATGAATCCCCAGGCGGCGATTGAGACGCCGCGATTTGCGACCTACAGCTTTCCGAACTCGTTTTATCCGCACCACAGCGAGCCCGGTATGCTGCGACTGGAAACGGAGTTGCGCGCCGCGGCCTGCGATCTCGAACAAAAGGGACATCGGGTCGAGCTTTGGCCGCAACGGTTCTGGCGGGCGGGAGGGTTATGCGCGATCGTCATCGATGAAAAGACGGCCTACCGCATGGCAGGCGCCGATCCGCGTCGGGAGTGCTATGCCCTGGCGTGGTGACGAGAGCTTTTCATGCGCCGTGCCGCCCCAGGGCACATGCGCCATTGCCACGCACAACCTCGGACCTTACGCGGCACGTAGACAGCGCGGTCACGCCGCATGACGGAGGGTTGGTGCAGGCTCAGGACATCGCAATGCCGACCAGCGGGACGCTACGGCAGCGATTGCGGTGCGCGCCCGATCTTCCGCCGGCCAAGCAGCCGCAGCGCCGCGTTCCGGCCGGCCCGCAGGATCGGATACAGGTGGCGCGCCATTGTGGGCGAGCGAAAGATTCGCCCATTGATCCGATTGAAGATGTTGGAGGGGGTGCTGAGCAAGGCGAGCGCATGGATGCAGTCGGCCCCGTGATAGAGCCGGTCGCCGATCTTCAGAACCATGCCTTCGTCGAGGTCGGCTCCGGCCTGCTTGACCTGTTCGACCACCGGACCACCGTCACGAGCATTCACGAGATGAAGCGCGCCGACCGAGTCCTGGACCCGCAGATATTTTACGTAGGCGCTGCAGAACGGACACTCGCCATCATAGATGAGCCAAGCCTCCGTGGCCGCTGATGGACCTGTTTGCGCTGTACCCGACAATCGTTGGCGCCCCCGCTGAGCGACGGCGTTGAAACA
>DASVDU010000243.1:0-19363 GCA_036380915.1 Hyphomicrobiaceae bacterium
TTCACGTGGCTCGACGACGACGGCACCATCTTCAAGCACGAGCAGAAAGTAACGGTCGCCTGACCGAGCTCTTCCTCGAACACATACAATGAGGTAGCGGCATGATCTCGAGGCGCGAGCTCGTGCAGGCGGCGCTGATCGCATCGGCGTCGATTGGTGGCTCCATGGGCTCCCTGGCCCGTGCCCTCGCCCAGGGCAAGCTGAGCCAGGACGCACTGTTGGGCTTCAGGGAGCTCGGCAACGTCACGCTCGTCCACATGGCGGATCTGCACGCGCAGCTCGTCCCGGTCTGGTTCCGGGAGCCGTCGGAGAACTTCGGAGTGGGCGAGGCAAGGGGGCGCGTTCCCCACCTTACCGGCGACGACCTCCTGAAGGAGTTCGGGCTTGCCCCCGGCTCTCCCGAGGCCTACGCCTTCAGCGCCGAGGATTTCGTAGAGCTTGCCCGCAAGTACGGCCGCATGGGCGGCCTCGATCGCATCGCGACGGTCATCAAGGCGATCCGCGCGGAGCGGCCGGATCGCACGCTGGTCCTCGATGGCGGCGATACGCTGACCGGAAGCTGGACGTCGCTGAAAACACAAGGGCAAGACATGGTCGACGCCATGAGCCTCATCGCGCCCGATGCGACGACGGCCCACTGGGAATTCACGCTTGGCGAAGACCGGGTCAGGGAGATCACGGAAAAGCTCGAGTTTCCTTTATTGGCGCAGAACGTCCGCGATACCGATTTCGAGGACTCGGTATTCAAAGCCTACAGCCTGTTCGAACGGGGCGGCATAAATATCGCCGTCGTCGGCCAGGCGTTTCCCTTCACGCCCATTGCCAACCCGCGCTGGATGATCCCGAAATGGACTTTCGGCATCCGGGATTCGGACCTGCAGGAGCAGATCGATGCTGCGCGGGCCGATGGCGCCGATCTCGTCGTTCTGCTGTCGCACAATGGCTTCGACCTCGACCGCAAACTCGCCAGTAAGCTCGACGGCGTCGACGTCATCCTGACGTCTCACACGCACGACGCGTTGCCCGAGGTGGTCAAGGTCGGCCGCACGCTGCTCATCGCCTCCGGCTCGCACGGCAAGTTCGTGGCGCGGCTCGATCTCGATGTTCGGGGAAAGGAGGTCAAAGATTTCCGTTTCAAGCTGATCCCGATTTTCTCCGACGTGATCAAGCCTGATCCGGAAATGGCTGCTTTGATTTCAAAGCACCGTGCCCCGTTCGCCGAGGATCTCGCTCGCGTCCTCGGGCGGACGAATGGCTTGCTCTACCGGCGCGGGACCTTCGCCGGCACGCTCGACGATCTCTTTTGCGAGGCGATGCTGGCCGAACGGGATGCCGAGATCGCCCTCTCACCGGGCATACGCTGGGGTGCAAGCTTGCTGCCCGGCCAGGACATCACATTCGAGGATGTGACCAATGCCTGTGCCCTCACCTACCCGGCCTGCTACCGCACGACGATGACGGGCGCCCGCCTCAAGGAGGTGCTGGAGGATGTCGCGGACAACATCTTCAACCCCGACCCGTATTACCAGCAGGGCGGCGACATGGTCCGTACCGGCGGACTGGCTTTCACGATCGACATCGGCGCCAGCATGGGAAGCCGCATTTCGGATCTCACGCTGCTCAGGACCGGGGAGCCGATCGAGGCGGCTCGCGAGTACGTGGTTGCAGGCTGGGCGAGCGTGAACGAGGGGACCGAGGGACCACCGATCTGGGACGTGGTCTCCAGGCATGTCTCTGCACGGAAGGTCATCGATCTGAAGCCAAACGCCAGCGTCAAAGTGGTTGGGGCGTGAGCGCTGTATCCACAAGGAGCTGTCACATGACGGAGGAAACAACTGGAACAGGTTTGCGGAGCCTGCGCCTCAACAGGCGTCAGCTCATCGCGACCGCTGCCGCGGCCGGTATCGGTGCGGCCGGCGCTCGTAGGGCCTATGCGCAAGACGTTACCGGCTCGATCGCAGGCAATCCCGAAAATTTGCCACCCAATGTTCCCGAATGGTCGAAAGTCCTGGGAGACGGTGTCGATGCGCGTCCCTATGGCATGCCCTCCAAGTTCGAGGCGCATGTCGTCCGTCGCGATGTGAAGTGGCTCACCGGCTCGCGCGAAAGCTCGGTGAATTTCACGCCGCTTCACGAGCTTGACGGCATCATCACGCCGAACGGACTGTGCTTCGAGCGCCATCACGGGGGCGTTGCCGAGATCAACCCGCTCGAGCACCGCCTGATGATCCACGGGCTCGTAGACAAGCCGCTCATCTTCTCGATGGAGGACATCAAGCGCTTTCCGCGCGTGAACCGCATCCACTTCCTCGAGTGCGCGGCCAACTCGGGCATGGAATGGCGCGGAGCCCAGCTCAACGGTTGCCAGTATACACACGGCATGGTGCACAACGTCATGTACACTGGCGTGCCGCTGAAGCTTCTTCTGGAGGAGGCCGGACTCAAGCCGAATGCCAAGTGGCTGCTGCTGGAGGGTGCCGACAGCGCCGGCATGACGCGATCGCTGCCGATCGAGAAGGCGCTCAAAGACACCCTGATCGCCTTCAAAATGAATGGCGAGGCGCTGCGGGAGGAGCAGGGCTATCCGCTGCGGGCCGTCGTTCCCGGCTGGGAGGGCAACCTCTGGGTCAAATGGCTGCGCCGCATCGAGGTCGGCGACCAGCCCTGGCATACCCGCGAGGAGACATCGAAATACACCGACCTGCTGGCGGACGGTCTCTCGCGCCGCTTCACGTACTTCATGGATGCCAAGTCCGTCGTGACCAACCCCAGTCCACAGGCGCCGCTGATCCACAAGGGTTACAACGTGCTTTCCGGCCTGGCTTGGTCGGGCCGCGGCACCATCACCCGAGTGGACGTGTCACTCGACGGCGGCCGCAACTGGCGCACCGCGCGCATCGACGGCCCCGTTCTCGAGGCCTCGCTGACCCGCTTCTACGTGGAGTTCGACTGGCAGGGCGAGGAGCTGCTGATCCAGTCGCGGGCCATGGATTCGACAGGCTACGTGCAACCGACCAAGGCCGAGCTTCGCAAGGTGCGGGGCGTGAACTCCATTTACCACAACAACGGCATCCAGACCTGGCTCGTGCGCGCCGATGGAGTTACCGAGAATGTCGAAATTACCTAGTCTTTTCATCGCGCTGACCTTGGCCGCGGCTGCCGCGTCACCCGCGTTCGGCGGCAAATTCGGGCTGGGGCGAGAGGCGACGCCCGAAGAGATCGCGGGCTGGGACATCGACGTGCGCCCTGATGGCCAGGGATTGCCCGCGGGCAAGGGAACCGTGGCCGAAGGAGAAGAGATCTTCCAAACCTACTGCGCGGTCTGTCACGGCGAGTTTGGCGAGGGCATCGACCGCTGGCCAGCCCTGGCCGGCGGGCGCGACTCGCTCAAGAACGATCGCCCGGACAAGACCGTCGGCTCGTTCTGGCCTTATGCAACGACAATTTTCGACTATATCCGACGGGCGATGCCGTTCGGTAACGCCCAGTCGCTGTCGCCCGACGAGATTTATGCGCTCACCGCCTACATCCTCTACCTCAACGACATCACGAAGGATCCGGAATTCGAGTTGAATCAGGCGAACCTCCCGTCCGTCAAAATGCCGAACGCCGGCAACTTCTATGACGACGACCGCGAAACCGCGGAGAAGCAATTCTGGAACAAGGACCCTTGCATGAAGGACTGCAAGAAGACGGTCGAGATCCTGGGTCGCGCGCGACTGCTCGACGTGACCCCGGAAAGCAAGACATCTCCTCGGGTCGACTGACCAAGCGCATCGTGGAAGAAGGGCGACGACGGCTGCGGAAGCCGTCTGCCGCCCCGCAGCTGCGAGGCAGGCAGATTGCTGCCTTCCTACTTCTTCGGTTCGACCTCGGGCGGTGGCTCGTTGCGGCGAAGGCGCGGTTTCGTCGTTTCGGAGAAGCTGTTGAAGATCATGTCGGGTGAGCTGGTATTGTGACGCGAAGGCGTCAGCCGGCCGAGCCAGATGTCGGTCGCCATCGCCCTGTCGAAGGACATGATCGGCTCCTCGCGCCAACCTTTCGCGCCCGGCTCACGCAGGGCGATGCGCGCCGCGTCGTTGTTGAACTCGGTGACGTACATCGAGCGCATCGCGGCGAACGGCCGACCTTCGATCGGCTTGTCGAAAACGACGTGCAGCGCGTGCCGGTTCTGATCCGTTTCGACGATCTGGACCGTTGCCGAGCCTCCCCGCTCGAACGTGAGCGTAAAGGTCTTTGTCTCCGGGTCGAACGCGAGCTCCTCGAGGCGCACCACTGGCCGGCCCTCATCCTCCACCGGACCAATCAGGAAGGAGGAGCCGAACACGGTCGTGTCCAGGCCCGAAGGCGTTTTCGGGCGAATGCGCCAGTAGCCGTCCTGCGGATAGACGACGAGGACCTCCTCGCCGCCCATCGGCCGGATCATCCAGAGCTGTAAGAGGTGGATTCCGTGCTCGACGCGATCCCCCACCCGAACAGTGGCCGTCGCCGGCCGCCAGAACGTCGGGAAGGTCAGCCCGACCAGCCAGAAATCGATCTCCTCGTAGATCGTCACCCGGCGCGGCGGAACCGGTGCCGCAAATACCGGATCGCCGGACATGTCGCAGTCCGTCCAGTCGGGCTCGAAGCTGTCGCGCTGCAGGTTCGACATGTAGACCGGGTGCGCTGCCTCGATCCGGAAGCTGCGCACCCGAGGCGATGTGAACGCGATGCTGACGTTGTCCTTCTCGGCACAGAGCACCGGCTGGCTGCCGTTAGTGACCTCGACAGGCACCGGCTCCTGACGGACAGCATTGGGCGGCTGGGATATTGCGGGGCTGGTGGCGGTTGCGAGGATTGCGGCCAAGACAAGCGCAAACGCCCGCCGGCGGTCAGGAACGTAATGCATATATGTCGCCAGAGTTGGCCTCGTGTGGAAGCGATTCGATGAAGGTCTTGATCTGTTGGCCGCCGACCCATTCGTCGAACTGCAGCACGTGCATCTCGCCCAGTGCAGCATTGAACCGATACGGCCCCAGGTCCAGCAGCCGATCGGTGCAGCGTAGCGCGACATCGCGCTGAATGGTGGTGAACTCGAACGAAAGCGCAGGAAGAGCGGAGCTGAGGCCCGCCAGCACCTCGGCTTCGTAACCTTCGACGTCGATCTTGACGAATTGCGGCCGACCGAACGTGCGGGCGAGGTCGTCGAGGCTGGTGACCTCGACCTCGACTTGCCGGTCCCAGACCTGGCCCTCCCATCCGCCCGCACCTTCTGCCGCGGCGATGAAATCCGCCGAGGCTGTCGTGACGGTGGGATTTGCCGTGTTGACGTGCAGAAGGGTGCGCCCGGGCTCCCGCCCGCAGGCCGCCTCCACCAGCGTGACGCCGGGATCGTCGCCGTAAAGGGATCGGATGACATACCCGCAGTCGGGCTGCGGCTCGACCGCCACGACGCGCGCTCCGAGGCGCCGGAAGGCCCCGATGCGGTCGCCCACGTGACTGCCGACATCGAAGGCGAGATCGCCGTGACCGACGAACCTGCCATAGAGCGCCTCCATGGCCGCGTTCCGCGCTGAATCGCCGTAGTAGATCTCGAGCGATCTCTTCAAACTCGCGAGCCGCGGATCGCGCTTCAGCGCAGTGAGACGTTCATCCGCGATGGTCATGCGTGCCAATTCTGTACAGCTTGGATTTCCGGCGGCGGCGCGAAATCCTCGGGAATGCCGCAAATACCGGTCGCCTTGAGCAATCGTCCCAGCGCGGGGTTTGCCGTCAGTACGCCGAACGGCACCGCCAGCAGATAGCCGGCGGTGAGCGGCAGGCTCCAGATCAACGTGGCAGGGGAGATTGCCGCCAGCGCGCCGCACACGAGTGTACCGAAGACCACTTGCGGCCAGAGATTGGACCAGGCCAGCCGCCACGAGATGCCGTGAGCGTCACGCGCCTGCCCGCCCCAATTGACCGACTTCCCGAACATCAGCCCGATCATGAAGATGGTCGTGCGAATGGTCGAGACGGCACCGAGCAGGAACGAGAACACGAGCTCGATCACCGCACTTGCCGCAAACCGCAGCCGGCCCCCGTATCGAGCCACGCCGCCGGGCGTCAGCACCGCATCGGCCAGCCCGGCGATCTTCGGGCTCATGTACATCGTGAAGAAGAGCACATAGAGGCCGGCGGCCAGGCTCGCCGGGTAGTCCGGAACGGATTGAGCTTCCCAGGCCACCAGCGGCAACAGGGCGATCATCAGCGTCCAGGCCGGAATGCCGATGAACATCAGTATCGCCCAGGTGAGCTGGAACCGGCTCATCGGCAGCAGGCCCGGCATGTCGAGCAGCTTCATGTACTGCATGTTGCCCTGGCACCAGCGCACATCCCGCCGCATGAACTCCAGCATCGTCGGCGGGTTCTCCTCCCAGGAGCCGCACTCTTCCGGCAGCACGCGGACCTCGTAGCCGGCCCGCCGCATCAGTGTCGCTTCGACCTGGTCGTGGGACATCACGTGCCCGCCGAGCGGCGGTTTTCCCGGCAGGATAGGCAGATGGCATTGCCGCGCGAACGGCGTGATGCGGACAAGGGCATTGTGTCCCCAGAACGGCCCGCAGTCGCCGGCCCACCATGCCTGTCCCATCGTGTAGGAGCGCATGCCATGGCGCATTCCGAACTGGAATATGCGGGCAAAGGCGCTGGCAGAGGGCATTCCGACCACGAGGCTCTGGAGGATGCCGAGCTGGGGATGGGCCTGCATGATGCGCACCATCCGGACGATGGTCTCGCCCGACATCAGGCTGTCGGCATCGAGCGGCAGCATCAGCTCGAAATCGCGCCCCCAGCGCTCGCAGAAGTCTCGCAGGTTGCCTGCCTTGTAGCCCGTGTTTTCCGCGCGCCGTCGATAGATCACCCGCTCTGGGTCCGGCAGGGAGCGGCGCCACGACTGGGCCGCCTCTTCCTCCGCCACTGCAACGGATGGATCGCTCGTGTCGCTCAATATGAAATAGGTGAACTGGTCGCCCCAGCCGGTCGCATCGAGGCTCTGCTTTACCGTCTTGAGCCGCAGGAAGGCGCGGGCAGGATCCTCGTTTCGCAGCGTCATCAGAACGGCGGTGCGGATCGAGATCGGCGTATTCCGGTCGCCGGCCTTTGCGAACGGCGCCACCCGTTCCATCGGGTCCCGGACGCCATGAAGCAACCAAAGCCCGATCACCGAATTCCAGAAACCCAGCACCGTCCAGGGCGATCCGATTGCGAACGCCAGGAACAGAATCGTGTCGATCGAGGTCCATCCTCCGGCAGCGAGCACCAGAGAAATGCCCCACATCAGAAGCAGATACGTCGAGACGTTAAGAACTGTCACGACGAGCCGACGTCGGCGCAGGTCCTCGATGGACTGCGTACCGGTCGGCGTAGTAAGCACGGTCCGGTTGTCCAACGCCGGCATCGGCGTCAACAGCACGTGGTGCTCGCTCATGGCGCACTACCTCGCTGACAGCTCTCGTCGGCCGTCGACTGCAGGGTCTTTCGAAATGAAAAATGCGGCAGCAGGAAGAACCCGCTCCGCCTCCGCCCTTTGGTATGTCGACAAGGGGAAGGTGGAGCTGCGAGCCGAGCCACTGCCCGAGCCGACCCGCGAGGAAGTTCTTGTCCGCACCTTGTTCAGTGGGGTTAGTCGCGGCACGGAACGCCTCATTTTGTCCGGAGCTGTCCCTCTTAGCGAGGGGGAACGCATGCGCGCGCCTTTTCAACGCGGCGCCTTTCCCTTCCCTGTCAAATATGGTTATTGCGCGGCCGGCGTTGTCGAGGCCGGCCCAAAAGAGCTCCGTGGTCGCACGGTTTTTGTGTTGCACCCGCATCAGGATTTTTTCGTTGCGCCCGCATCTCTGGTGGCAGTCGTGCCGGACGCGATCCCGCCGAAACGCGCTACCCTCGCCGCCAATATGGAAACGGCGCTCAATGCGCTCTGGGACGCGAATTGCGGACCGGGCGACCGGATCGTCGTCGTAGGCGGCGGCGTCATCGGATTGCTGACAGCCTTTCTCGCGGCGCAGATGCCGGGCACGGAGGTGACGCTGGTCGATGTCATGCCGGAGCGCGATCCGATTGCCAGGCAGCTCGGCGTGGGCTTCGCCGTTCCTTCACAAGCCCCGCGGGATGCGGACGTGGTCTTTCACACGAGCGCCACGGCCGAAGGGCTGTCCACGGCGATCGGCGCGGCTGGGCTCGAAGGCACCATCGTCGAGATGAGCTGGTACGGCGAGGGCTGCATCCCGGTGCCGCTCGGCTGCGCCTTCCATAGCCGTCGTCTGAGATTGATATCGTCACAGGTGACTGAGGTCGCCCCGACACACCGGCCGCGGTGGACGCGGCGGCGTCGCCTTGAAGCCGCCCTGTCTCTCCTGCAAGACCCGTGCCTCGATGCGCTCATCACCGATGAAATCGACTTTACCGAGGCGCCAGCGCGGCTGCCGAAGGTGCTTGCTGCGAACGCGCCCGGGCTGGCGCCTGTCATCCGCTATTCCACTGCCGTCTGACCTGAAAGGAATGCCATGTACGCCGTCGAGGTGCGCGGCCGCATCATGATCGCCCATAGCCTTCCCGATCCGATCTTCGGTCCGGCGCAAAAGATGCATGGCGCCACTTACGTGGTCGACGTCGCCTTCTTCCGCGAGAAGCTGACCCGGCACAATGTCGTGGTCGATATCGGCGCAGCTCTGAGCGCGCTGGACGATGTGCTGAAGCCGCTTGCGTACCAAAATCTCGACGAGCTGCCCCAGTTCAAGGGCAAGCTGACGACGACGGAGTTTCTGTGCGGGTATATTTTCGAGGCCATGGCGAAGGCTGCGCGTGAGGGTGCGTTGGGAGAGGATGGCAAGAGCCTCGCCCGGATTCGCGTCACCCTGCACGAGACGGATCTGGCGCGCGCCTCGTTCGAGGGGCCCGTCGGTGATTGATGTGGCGTTCGCCATACCCGGCGACATCGCGACGCCGACGGGCGGCTACGCGTACGACCGCGAGGTGCTGGCGCGGCTGCCGGAGCACGGCATCCGCGCCCGGCATCTCCCTCTGCCCGCCGGCTATCCGGATCCGACTCCGCACGAGCTGGCGGAGACCACGCGCCTGTTCGCGGGTCTTTCACCTGACACCGTTCTCATTATCGACGGGCTCGCGTTCGGCGCCATGCCGGCAGAAGCGATCGCCGGCACCCGGCAGAGGATCATCGCGCTCGTCCATCATCCGCTGGGCTATGAGCCTGGCCTTTCAGAGGAGCGGGCACGCCAGCTCGTTGAGCTGGAGCGGAAGGCGCTCACCTTCGCAAGGGCCGTTCTCGTCACGAGCCCATTCACGAAGCGGCTGCTGGTCGACAAATTCGCTGTTCCAGAGAGGAAAATCACAATCGCCCAGCCGGGGACTGAGCCAGCCGAGCGGGCGCACGGGACCGGCGAGCCGCTCCAGCTGCTGAGCGTCGGCTCGGTCACGCCGAGAAAGGCTTTTCCAACACTTGTCACGGCGCTGGCGCCGCTGGCGGGCCTCGACTGGCGCCTGACGATCGCCGGGCCTTTGGATCGCGATCCAATTGCAGTGGCAGAACTGAAATCCGCCATCGCACGGCTCGGCCTCGAAGATCGCATCGCGCTGACAGGCGCCCTCAATCGCCAGCAGATCGCATCGGCCTACGCGGCAGCCGATGTCTTCGTGCTGCCGAGCCTGTTCGAAGGGTTCGGCATGGTTTTGACGGAGGCGATGGCACGCGGCCTGCCGATCGTCTGCACCACCGGGGGCGCTGCGGCCGAGACCGTGCCCGATGCCGCGGCCATCAAGGTGCCGCCGGGTGCCGTGGGCCCATTGACGGAGGCCTTACGACAGGTGATCGCTGACCGTGATCTGCGGCGCCGATTGGCCGATGCGTCATGGGAGGCCGCTCAGCACCTTCCAACATGGGAGCAAACTGCACGACGTATCGCGGATTTGATCCGAAGGGTCTCGGCATGAGCGGATTTTCGCCGGACTGGCTCGCCCTTCGCGAACCCGCCGATCACGCCGCGATCAACGCCGAGGTGCGCGCCGCTTGCGTACGAGCGTTTGCGGGCCGGGAACTGGTCAAAGTCGTCGACTTGGGGTGTGGAACGGGCTCCAATTTGCGCAGCCTGGCGCCAGCGCTCGGGGCGCGCCAGCAATGGCTGCTCGTGGACAACGACCCCGTTCTGCTCGCCGCCGCGAAAAGGAGCACGACCGGTTCATTCGGCAAGATCGATCTGGCCTGCACGCAGGTAGACCTCTCCAGTACCGACTGGCGATCTCTTCTCCACGATGCAGACCTCGTCACCGCCTCGGCCCTGTTCGACCTGGTCTCAGCGCCGTTCATCGAAGCGATGGCGTCCGAAATCGCTGCTATGGGTTGTGCCTTCTACACTGTGCTGACCTACGACGGCATCGCCGCCTTCCTGCCGGAGCACCCTGCCGATCGGCCCATGCGGGAAGCGTTCAACAGGCACCAGCAGACCGACAAAGGGTTCGGCCCGGCAGCCGGACCGGCGGCGACGGACGTCCTGGCCAATGCCTTCCGCCGGCACGGATACAAGGTCCGAAGGGGCAAAAGTCCGTGGGTGCTCGACAACATCCGCGTGCCCTTGCGCAGCGAGTTGGAGAAGGGCTGGGCCGCAGCCGTCCGCGAAACCGGCCTCGTGCCGGATCACACCATCGACAACTGGCTGGCGCACCGGCAAGGCGCGCCATCTGCCGTGACGATCATCGGTCACGAGGACCTGCTCGCCCTGCCGGAAGGCGATTAGCGGCGGCCGACGCTCGTCAGCATCCGCCAGAGGACGTTGTCCTTTCGGACGAAATGATGAAACAGCGCCATTCCCGCGTGACCGAGAATGAGTGCGATCAGCAGGAAGGCGACCGCCTTGTGGGCCGAAAGCACTTGCTTTGAGAGTTCCTGATCGGGCTCGGCCAACGCCGGCAGCGAGAACGCCCCGAAAACTTCGAGCGCTGGAAAGAGCGAAACGCCAAGCCAGCCGAGGATCGGCATGATCAGGATGAGCGCATAAAGAGAATAATGCACCACTGCCGAACCGTAGCGCTGCCACGGTTCCAACGTCGGCTCAGGGGGCGGCGCGCCGTGCCAGAGGCGGTACCCGATGCGGACCACCACCACCCACAGCAGCAGGAAGCCGACGAGCTTGTGCGTGCTGTAAAGGTGGTTGGTGACGTCATCCCAGATGTTGAGCGTATTGCCGCGATAGTTCATCGTGAGGCCGACGGGAACCATGATCGCGACGAGCACCGCGGTGAGCCAGTGAAAGAAGCGCGCGGGCGCGCTGTAGGCCTCCACCGCCCCGCTCTTGGCATCAATCTGCTCGTTCATGCTGTCCTCCTACCGTCGGATCGCAGGTCGCAGTCGAACAGGACGTCACCGTCCTCGAGCAGGTGAACCCGGGTTGCGGGGCGCCGCGCATCGCTCAACCGGCTGATGGGCTCGAGTGTAAGGCCCGTCCGGCCCGACCCGATGATCATAGGCGCGACGAGGATGTGGAGGCGGTCCACGACGTCGGCATCGATGAAGCTCGAGACCGTGCGCGCTCCGCCCTCGATCAGCAGCCGCCTCAGCCCCTGCTCGAACAACGCCTCGACAATGGCCTTCGGATCGATGACCCCACCCGTCGCCTCCAGGCAGATTACGTCGGCCCCGGCGACGGCACCTGAGTTGCTGGTCCGGATGACAATTCGCCGCGCTCCGTCCGACGCCAGGCACTGCGCGCCGGCCGGCAGCCGCTTGTTCGGGTCGATGATGACGCGCGCCGGATGCGTTCCGGGGACCCGGCGGACGTTGAGCATCGGATCGTCGGCCAGCACGGTGCCGATGCCGACGACCACGGCGTCGACGCAAGCCCTCAGCCGATGCAGGTGGTCGAGCGCGGCGTCCCGGTTGATCCACCGGCTTTCGCCGGTGACGGTGGCGACGCGGCCGTCCAGGGACTGCCCGAGCTGGGCTACGACGAACGGGCGGTTCGGATCGGCATCGCGAATGGGACCGCAAGGGTCCTCGGCCGTCGCATCTAGCCTTCCGCCCATGATCATCCTGGTCTGGCTCTCCGCCCGGATCCGCGCCAACGTCCCATTCGTTTCCGCTCGAGGCAACTCTGACGCCCGGCACTAGCGCGCCATAATAGCATGCAACGGTTGGAGATCAGAGGATCGGAGCATGGACCTGTGAGCGCGTCGGAGAGGGTGATGCAATCGGCCGTGGCGCAACCCCTCGACCGTTCGCTGGCTGCGATCGTTGCCCTCATGCTGTCGAGCTGGCTGGCCTTTTGTTGGCCTTGGCTGTCGGGAGCGGTGACGATCCCCTGGGATGCCAAGGCACAATTCCAGCCGCAGGTCCAGTTCCTGGCCGCAAGCATTGCCCGCGGCGAGCTCCCTTTCTGGACGCCCTACGCATTCGCGGGACACCCCCAGATCGCCGATCCGCAATCGATGATGTTCTCGCCGCCGATGCTGCTTCTGGCGCTGATCGATCCGGCGCCGGGCAACTGGGCAGTGGACGCAACGGTGCTGCTCTCCGTACTTTTTGGCGGCTTCGGCGTGGTCCTGCTCTGCCGTGATCTCGGCTGGCATTGGGCAGCGGTACTCGTCGCTGCGCTCGCTTTTCAGTTCGGCGGTGTGATGGCCTGGCGCATCCAGCACTTCGGCCAGGTCCTGAGCATGGTCTACCTGCCATTAGCGCTGTTCTTCCTGCGGCGCGCGCTTGAGCGCTCGAGCCCTGTCTACGGCACCGCCGCAGGTCTCTTCGCCGCTTTCATCGCGCTTGGCCGCGATCAGGTGGCGCTCCTCTCTTTATACCTGTTGGCCGGATACGTGGTTTGGCACTGGCTCACGGCAGCATCGCCGGTCGCTGCCGCGAAGGCCAGCATCAAGCCGCTCGCCTGCGCCGCCGTTTCCTCGCTGCTCGTCGCGGCCATTCCGATCACACTCACCGCGCTGCTGGCCGGCCAGTCCAACCGGCCCGAGATCGATTTCATCGGAGCAGGACGCGGCTCGCTTCACCCGGCCCTGCTCCTCACAGCCGCCATACCGGACCTGTTCGGCGCCGCCGGAGAGATGGAGGTCTACTGGGGGCCCCCAAGCTACACCTGGACGGGCACGGACCTGTTCATCGCGCAGAACGTCGGGCAACTCTACCTCGGCGCGATCCCACTGATCCTGCTCGTGATCGGAATTTGCCGCGGCGTGCTGTGGTCTCGCGATACCCGCTTCTTCAGCATCTCGGCGCTTCTCGTTCTGCTCTACGCGCTCGGATGGTACACGCCGGTTTTCCGCCTCGCCTACGACATCCTCCCCGGGGTTTCGCTCTACCGCCGTCCCGCGGATGCGCTTTTTCTCGTCGGCGGTCTCGGCGCCCTGCTGGCAGGCTACGTCGCACACCGGATGCTCAGCGGAACGCTGCCGCAAGTCGCAGCCTGGCGCCGGTGGCTGGAAGCCGGGGTCGTTCTCCTGCTTTTCGCTCTCGGCCTGGTGCTTGCCCTTAACTTCGACCACCTCGAAGCCGCGACCGCTCCAATGCTGCGGGCCGCAGCATCTTTCGGGATCGGGGCTGTGATCCTCTTCGCCGTCGGCAAATGGTGGCCCGCGCGGCCGATGCTCATGACAGGCTTGCTGGTGGCCTTTGCGACCGCGGATCTCGCCGTCAACAACGGACCGAACGGCGCGACCGCAATGCCGCCCGCCGAGCTCGAATTCCTGGAGCCGGACACGGGGAACGAGACGATCCGCCTGCTGCAGCGAAAGGTGAGCGAGGCCTCCGACGAAGTTTCCCGTCCGCGCGTGGAGATCGCGGGGGTCGGCTTCCATTGGCCCGGCTCGACCCTGACGCACCGTCTCGAACACACGCTGGGTTACAACCCTGTCCGCCTCGGGCTCTACTCAAAGGCCACGGGAGCCGGGGATACGGTCGGCCTGCCCGACCAGCGGAAATTCACGCCGCTTTTTCCCTCATACCGCTCGCAGCTCGCTGATTTGCTTGGACTCCGGTTCATCGCGACAGGCGTGCCGATCGAAAAGATCGACAAGAACTTGGCATCGGATGACCTGAAGCTCATTGCGCGCACATCGGACGCATACATTTACGAGAACCCGCGGGCCCTGCCGCGAGTTCTTTTCGCTCACGAGGCAGTAGAAGGCGATTTCGAAGCGATGCTCGCGAGCGGAAAATGGCCAACGGACGATCTAGCGACGACAGTCGTGCTGGAGAACGCTCCAGTCTCTCCCGCGCACCGACCCGGCAAGGCCCGAATCGTCCGGTACGAGAACACCGAGGTCGTCATAGAAGCCGACAGCCCCGATGGCGGCTGGGTCGTGCTCAACGATGTCTGGCACCCCTGGTGGTTCGCCGAGGTCGACGGGATGCCTGTGACATTGAAGCGAGCCAACGTCCTGTTTCGCGCAGTGGAGGTGCCATCAGGCCGCCATACCTTGAGATTTGTGTTCCGGCCGCTCGCCGGCGCGATGCGCGAGATCCTGGACCGGATGTGACGCAAGGGCCCGAGCACGGATGTGTGCTGGCCATGATCACGACCTGATGCCATGAAGCTCGTCTCGGTTTATTCGCGCGCCATCGGCCAGCTCATGTCTGAGCGCTGGCTCGCCTTCTCGCTCATTCTCGCCAATATCGGTGTCGGCCTTGTCGCGCTCGCCGAGCCTGTCCTGTTCGGCAAGGTGGTCGACGGGCTGTCCCAAAGCACCGCGGTGTTTCCACTGATCATGCTCTGGGCCGCGCTCGGTCTCTTCGGCATTACTGCGGGCGTGCTCGTCGCCGTTGCAGCCGACCGCTTGGCTCACCGGCAGCGCCTTGCCGCCATGAGCGGGGCCTTCGAGCGTACACTGACACTGCCGATCAGCTACCTGTCCGAGCGCGGGACTGGGGCCACGGTGCGGACCATCCTTGCAGGTGCGGATGCCCTGTTTGCCACTTGGCTGACTTTCATGCGCGAGCAGCTATCGGCCATGGTCAGCATCCTGCTGCTCATCCCGACAGCCATCTACATGGACTGGCGGCTTGCCAGCCTGCTCGCCGTGCTGGCGGTCATCTACACGGTGTTGAACGTGATGGTGGTCCACCGCACCTCGGACGGGCAGGCCGCTGTCGAGCGCTACTATATGGACGTTTTTGGCCGGGTCGGAGACGTCATCGGCAACATTCCCGTCGTGCAGAGCTACGGTCGCCTCACGGCCGAAGCTGCCGCCCTGCGCGATCTCATGCGACAGCTTCTTGCGGCCCAGTACCCCGTGCTGACGTGGTGGGGCCTGCTCAACATTCTCACACGGGCCGCCTCGACGGTCACCATGGTCTCGATCTTTTCCGTAGGCGCATTTCTGGCGAACCGCGGTGAAATCTCGGTCGGCGAGATCGTCAGCTTCGTCGCATTCGCCAGCCTGCTGATCGGAAAGCTCGATCAGCTCTCGGGCTTCGTGGCACGCATCTTCATGCAGGCGCCGACGCTCAAATCGTTCTTCGACCTCCTTGACACGACCGTCGCCATCGTCGAGCGGCCCGACGCCAAGCCCCTTCAGAACATCACCGGAGCGGTACGCTACGAGAACGTCACCTTCCGATACGGCAACAACCATCAGGGCGTCTTCGACCTGAACCTGGAGGCGCGGCCGGGCGAGACCATCGCTCTCGTGGGGCCCACCGGCTCCGGCAAGACGACGACGCTTGCGATGCTGCAGCGCCTGCGGGATCCCGAGGCAGGCCGCATACTGGTCGATGGGCACGACATCCGCGACATCACGCTCGAGTCGCTGCGCCGGGGGATGGCCGTCGTCTTCCAGGATGCGGGCCTGTTCAATCGCAGCATCGCCGAGAACATCCGCATCGGCCGCCCGACTGCGACGGATGCCGAGGTCGAGGAGGCGGCGCGGCTCGCAGAGGCCCATGCGTTCATCATGCGCAAACCGCACGGCTACAACACTCTCGCTGGCGAGCGGGGCGCTGCCTTGTCCGGCGGCGAGCGCCAGCGCATTGCGATCGCGCGGGCCATCCTGAAGCAGGCGCCGATTTTGATCCTCGACGAGGCGACCAGCGCGCTCGACACGGAGACGGAAGGCAAGATCAAGCGCGCTCTCGATGCGGTTCGTCGCGGACGCACGACCTTCATCATTGCCCACCGCTTGTCGACCGTCGCCAACGCCGACCAGATCCTCGTCTTCGATCAGGGCCGCATCGTCGAGCGCGGTACGTTCAAGGAGCTGGTCCACAAGGGCGGGCTTTTCGCGCGGCTCGTCGCAGAAGGCGGGTTCACGGAGCCGAACGAGCCCGACCAGCCAAGGGCTAAGCTTCTTGAGGCCGAGGCCGTTTCCTGATTTGCAGGCAGGCGTGCGGGGGCGCGAAGCGGCCGCTGACACGTCCGCGCCCAACTCAGGCGGCGATCTTCACGTGGGGCTCCCGTATCCCGCGCACGTTACGGCGCAGCTTTACCACGGATCCTGCAAACGGCTCAGCCGCGCGCGCCTCGGCGCTCATGTGCTCAAACGACGAGGTGACCACGATCTCGTTCAGTGCCGGTCCGAAAAATGCCGGGCATGTCGGCTGACTGACGGGCAGTCTGTACTTTTGAATCTGCCTGCCGTCAGGGCCCCACGCATGGAGAGCCGAGGCGCCCCAGCCCGCAATCCAGAGTATGCCGTCGGCGTCCACGATGGCGCCGTCCGGCGCGCCGTCGCCTCGAGTGAACCGGCAAAACACCGCAGGTTCGTTCGTCGGCAGTCCGGTTGCCGGGTCGACCTCGACCCGCCAGACCGTCTGTTTGTGGCTGTCGGAGAAATACGCACAAGCGCCGTCGGACGAGAAGCAGATTGCATTGGGGATGGTGATCCTGTCGAACAGCATCCGCAATTCGCCACCACGGAACCACCAGATCGCGCCCGCCTCCGTCTCTGCATTCTTCCCCATGCTGCCGAACCAGAACGCGCCGGAACCAGGGTGAACGCGCCCGTCATTGCCTCGCAGACCGGGTTGATCGTCGAGGAATGGCATGAGCGGCCGCCCCAATCCGGTTTCGAGATCGAACAGCCGCAGATCGACGTCGGTTACGAGCAGGATGTGGCGCGCATCGACCAGCGCCGTTGCCGACGGCATCGCATCGAGGTCATGCACGCGGGCCTCACCACCGGAAAACGCGCGCTCGTAAAGCTGCCGTTGCAGAATATCACACCAGATCAGGCTATTGCGGTCGGGATGGGCGACGGAGCCTTCGCCGAGCTCGTTCGCACACGTGAACCAGACTTCGGCATCGTCCTGCGCGGCGCTCATCGTTCATCTCCCTGATCGGCCGCCCCTTCCACCGTTGCCGTCGGTGTGGAAGCAGGCTTTTGACTTGAAAAGGAACACCAGCCGGAGCGGTGCGTTGCGTACGCAAGCTTGCTTCAATGAGGTAACGATGCGCACAGTGACCATCGCCGCCACGTGCCTTGCTTTGACGCTCGGTATAGGAGCGGCCCACAGCCAGACGAGTTCACCTGGCGGAGCGCCAGCCACCGGGCCCGCAGCGGGCGTCAGCCCCAATCGAGCAACCGGCAACAGCCCCGATGCCAGATCAACCCCCTTCCAGCGCGGCCTGCCTTCCAATCCTGGACTTTCCTCCGAGGCAGGTGGCAGGCCGCTGAGGCAGGATCGCCTGGATGGCACCAATCTGCGGAATCGGATCCGGCGTCCCGAGCGGTTGTCGCGACTGCGCCGAGGCAATCGCATGGAGGCTGGCGAATCGACGGACCACTTCCCGCCGTCCCGCGTTCTGCCTTTGCGGCCCGGCAGCCCCGCCGACGCCCGCCGCGCGCGTAACCGCCCATTGGGCCTTGAAGCCGAAGGCAGCCCCTCGGCCTCGCAGCGCCGGGCGGCCCAGCGGACCGGGGCCGACTACAGCCAGCGGGAGTGCGAGCAGATTTATGATTCCGGGACCGGCATGACACGGCAGCAATGGTCCGCGAGCTGCGCCCGCGTCGGGCAGCGAATGGATCAGCTACGGGAGATCGGGCGCCAACAGATCAGGCGGCCGTCGCCGACCAGCCCCTCGGGCATTGGCGTATTCGGCCCCATGCAGAACCGGTAGAATCGGACGACCCAGCCCAGCCAGCCGGAAAACATGTGCCCGTCCGCAGCTTCGGGCCTGTTCCGGATCAGGCCGAAATACGCAAAGGCGCTCCAACCACATCCCCGCTTGGAGAGAGGTAAATGGAGTGCCTGTGGAAAGGCTCTAGAAGCGGTGCTTGACGGTCCCGCGCACTACGACGCCGTCCGCCGACTGCTCGGGCGTGGCTTCCGGCTGCTTCGGATCCGTGGCTCCGTACAGCAACTCCAGGCCAAAATCCATTTTGGGCAGCACACCCAGTTTCCCGAGCCCGGGAATCCGGACCTCCGTGCCAGAAGCAGACGGGGCGCTATTCGTCTCCGTCATCGACAGATCAGCGCCGAGCGGCGCTTCAGTGGCTGGGGCCGCGTTGGCCTCCGGCGAAGCAGCTGGCGCCTGCGCACCCTGCTGCACGTCGAACGCCATGGCTGCACTATTGGCTCCTGCCAGCAGCGCGGCCGCGACCCATATACGAACCCTCTTCATTCAGGACTCCGCCGGCCCAAATCATCCATGCGTTCTGTCCGGCAACTTGAGCCGACGCACACCAGAGTGCAAGTATGAACCGAACAAAGTTAAGGGGTTATGTACATTTGTCGCGAGAGGTGTGGTTTCGAGGCAATAGGGGGACTCTGAGCACTATGCCAGATTGCAGGGCAGCAAGCGCTGCCGACGCTTGGCTAGCTTTAGCCCTGGGGGAAGCGGGGCACTGGTGAACCCGGTGCCGGTGTCGGTGTGCCGGGCGCTGGGGGCGCGTTACGTCATCGCCGTCAATCTCAACGCCGACATGTGCGGCCGCGGCACGGTGGTGCCGTTCCTCGAAGCGGGCACGCAGGACACCCTGCTGATCGAGGCCAACGGCGTGCCGAAGAAGAACGGCCGCGCCGCAATGAAGCTGCTGCGCCGCCAGTTCTTCGGCCCCGACGAGACCGCGCCCGGCATCTCGACGGTGGTGATGGACGCCTTCAACATCGTGCAGGACCGCATCGCCCGCTCGCGGCTGGCCGGCGATCCGCCCGACTTCATGATCTCTCCGCGGCTCGCCGGCATCGGCCCCTTCGACTTCCACCGCGCCGCCGAGCTCATCGAGCGCGGCACGGCTGCCGCCCATCGCGAGGTGGAGGACATCGCGCGCGAGATCGAGGTGCGCCGCCTGTTCGAGCCGCGGCTGGAGGAGGAGCGGGCGGGGGCCGTGGTGGCGCGGGAGTAGGACGACAGCCGCAGGCCCAAACAAAAAGAGCCGCCCCGAAGGGCGGCTCCAT
>DASVDU010000244.1:0-40695 GCA_036380915.1 Hyphomicrobiaceae bacterium
GCAAGACCATCGATGGCCTGAAAGCCTTCGCGCCTCACGAGGTCCACGATCGCTCGGGCGCGGTCATCCGCTGGCAGCATCCCCGTTCCGTCCGTTTCCTGTCCCATCCGGCCGCTCGCCCAGGAGGAGTGTTCGTTCGAACACTAGCGGCCGTTCTTTTCGCTTATGTGACTTTCACATGAAAGTTTCGTGGCGTCAAATGAACGCGCTTAGCTGGAGGCCCCAGACCTGGACGGCACCGGAGGGACTTCCCGGTCAGGGCGGCCGCGGCCGGCATCCCTGCCTCCCGCGGCATCGGGACCGCTGGCGCGGGAGGCAGGAAAGCAAATCCCGGCGATCAGGGCCGTTCGAAGACCATGCGCGGTGTTGCCTTGAGCAGTTGATGAAACCCGGCGTGGTCGGCGGCGGCACATTCGCCATCCATCCCTGTCCATGCATGATCGGCTGGATGACATCCAAGGTCGGCTTGCCGATGAACCATACGCCTGACCAATATGTCCGATATCACTATGTCTAATATGTCGTACGGCCGCCGGTGATGTCGAACATGGCGCCCGTACTGAAAGAACATTCTTCAGACGAAAGCCATGCGACAAGAGCTGCGATCTCGTCAACGTCCACAAAGCGTTTCATCGGAACCCGGGAAAGCAACTCGGCCCGCCGCTGGTCCGTAAGCTCGCCGAAAATCTCCGTTTCGGCCGCCGATGGGGTGACGCAGTTCACCAGCACACCGTCAATGGCGGTTTCCTTGGCGAGGGCTTTGGTGAGTGCCATCAGGCCCGCTTTGGCCGCTGAATACGCCGAGACATACGGATTTCCGTCCTTTCCGGACGCCGAGCCGATATTGACCACCCGTCCGTATTTCTGGCGGCGCATATGGGGCACGGCCGCTTTCGCGCACAGGAATGCGCCGGTCAGATTGACATCCAGGACTTCGCGCCAGGCCTTTGCCGGATAATCCCAGACGGGATGGCGTGGTCCAAGTATGCCTGCGTTGTTGATCAGAATATCGAGGCGGCCAAATTGGTCCAGCGCAGCCTGCACCGCCTCGCGCACCGCTGTCTCGTCGACGACATCGACTGTCGAAGCATGTAGGCTGAAGCTGCTTCCCAGCTGCGCCGCAGCGCTTTTCAGCCTCTCCGCGTTGCGGCCCCAGATCGCGACTTTCGCCCCTGACGCAAGCAAGCGCTTGGCGATCGCAAACCCTATGCCTGCCGATCCTCCGGTGACGATGGCCGTGCGGCCTCGTAAATCGATCGCATTCACCTGGCATGGTCGAACCGAACCGAATGGGACTGCATCGTCGACAGGCATTTATGGCTCCTCAGGTCCAGGAAATTCCCGCTGTTGCGGAGAGATAATAGAAACGTTTCCAGACGATTTCTTCAACTGCGACCCTCATGGACGATCCTCCCGGTCCCGGGGTTTATGGGGCTGCCGCCGGATGCCCTCATAAGCATCTAATTTACCTCGGGAAAAAGCGAGCTATGGGGCAAAGCTCTTTATGCCGACGATATTCGGTGATCGGCCAGGGGCCGGAACGGGCGTGCCGGACAGGATGGCGATCATCCATGTTGAAAACGTTTTCATACTTTTGTAGGTTGCTCATGGCCATGGCGCAGGAGCTGCCGAATTAAAGTGGCCGGGAGGAAAACATGAAATTCGCAAAGATCGTTATTCCAACATATGTGGCGGCCATGGTAGCGCTGGCCGGCACCGCCCATGCCGACCCGTCGGCGAAACCGGTCAAACTGATCTACGCCGGCTATATTACCCGCGGCGGGACCGCCACTCAGCTGGACGAATGGTTCATGCAGGAGGTCTCCCGTCGTACCAATGGGCGTGTCACCTTCGAAGCATACTATTCAGGCTCTCTGCTCAATGCGGCCGATCTCTACCCGGGCCTGAGCCGCGGGGCTGCCGATATCGTCACGGGCACGCCGCAGGCCTATAACCCGCAGGAATATCCGCTCTCGAGCATCGTCGTGCCGTACCTGACCGATAAGGCTGACGCCGTCACCTATGCCTTCAACGACCTCTACAAGAACAACGCCGATTTCCGAAAGGAATTCGAAGGCAAGGGTGTCGAGATGCTCTGGGCCGCCGCTTTTCCCGAAACCGGCGTGTGGTCGAACAAGAAGGTCGGCAGCATCGCTGATTTGAAAGGGATGCGGATCCGGTCGGCATTGGGCATTGCGCAGGCATTCGAGATCCTGGGAGCTACGCCCGTGGCCATGACCTTCACCGAGGGCGTTGATGCACTGAAACGCGGTGCAATCGACGGGATGTCGAGCGCCCCATTCGACAGCGCGGTCGGTGTCGGCCTGCCGAAGGTCGCCGCGTTTGTGAGCGATGCGGGCCGCATGGGCATCAATTCCGTGTCGATCGCCTCGATCAACAAGCGGAAGCTCGACTCGCTGGATCCGGAGGCCCGGAAAGTGATCCTCGATCTGGCCGGCGAGATGCCGAAAAAATACGCCGAGGTCGTCGATAAGAAGATCCAGCAATCGGCTGAGAAATTCGCGGCGGAGGCGGGCGATATTACGGTCATCACGACGCCGGAAAAGGAGGTCGAGGCCTGGCGCGCGAAGACGGCAGACAAGCTCAAAGCCGAATGGCTTCAACTCGCGGGCAAGCGGACCAAGAATGCCGAGGCGATGTTCCAGCAGTATGTCGAACTGGTCAGGAAGTACGAGAAGGCGTCGACCTACAAGCCCGGCCTGGACCGCTTCGAGGATCTGAAGGGGAAGAAGTAGCCCGGAGCAATCGCCCAACGAAGAGAAACGCGATGCTGCAAAAGCCAACAATCCGGTCATGTCTCAATGCGGTGTCGCGTTTCAATACAGGCCTCGGGTCGGCAAGCGGCCTTGCGACCATGTTGATGATGATGATCATCGTTCCGGACGTCATCCTCAGGGCCACCATAAGCTTCACCATCCCCTTGGCCACCGAGATCGGGGTTCTTCTCCTGATCTGCAAGATCTTCCTCGGAATGCCCGGAGCGCAGGCCTCTCGCGCAAACTTCCACGTGTCGGTGATTACCGAACTTCTGGGGGCGCGCTGGCAGGCGAGATTCAAGCTGGTCACCACCCTGATATCGATCGGGGTCATCGGCCTGCTGGCATGGCTGACGATGCAGGAAGCGATCTATGCCACCGGCATTGGTGAGACGTCGTACGGGATCTATCCGTTCCCGATCTGGCCGGAACGCATTATCGTTGCGATCGGCTTCATATTGCTGACGGTCCAGCTGGTAGCCGATGCCATCCGCATCCTGACGGGAGTTTCCGACGACGTCGCGCCGGAGGGATCCGGCATGGGTCCGGAATAAGACGCCACACGGCATCTGAGGGAAAGCATGATGCACCTGGACCCGTCCTTAACTGGGGCTGCAATGATTGCAGCGATGCTCGTTCTGCTGTTTGCCGGAATGCCGATCGCGTTTGCCCTGGGCGTGGCCGGAATATTCGGGCTGGCGATGACCCGTTCCTGGCAAAGCCTGGAATTTCTGCTATCGACCTTCCCGTATTCGGCCTCGTCGAACCTGGCTTACATCGTCCTGCCCCTTTTCCTGTTCATGGGGTACATGGCGTTCGCGGCGGGAGTGGCGTCCCGGGCATTCGATGCCGCCCGATCGTGGTTCGGGGCCATACCGGGCGGATTGCCGGTCGCTACCGTATTCGCCTCCTCGTGCTTCGCGGCGGTATCCGGCTCCAGCGTGGCCACCGCGGCGACTGTCGCCCAGGTCGCGATTCCGGAGATGCTCCGGCATAAATACAACCAGAGAATCGCTGCAGGATGCGTTGCGGCCGCTGGGACGCTGGGCGTGCTGATTCCGCCGAGCGGCATCCTGGTCATTTACTCCATCGCGACAGAGGTGCCGATCACGGATCTCTTCGTGGCGGCCTTCATCCCCGGGGTGTTGACGGCTTTGGCCTATATGCTCCTGTTGTATGTGTGGGTGCAGGCAACGCCGGCGGTGAAGGAGGCGACGGTTCTGCCTGCCGCGCCGTGGCGCGAACGCTTTCAGGCGATCGGTCAGAGCTGGGAGGTTATTGCGCTTTTCGCCCTTGTCATGGGCACGATCTATCTCGGGCTGGCGACAGCGACCGAAGCGGCTGCGTTCGGAGCGGCCGGAGCCTTGGCGATTGTCGTCTTTCGTCGGAAGAACCGGCGGGAAATCATCTGGCGCGGCCTGGTCGATACCGGAGTGGCGACCTCGTCGATATTTGCGCTTGTGATCGGCGCGGGCCTGTTCGGGCTCGGGCTGGCGACGACGCAGATCCCGCAGAACCTGGCGGGCTGGGTGGCCGGGTTTTCACTGGAGAAATGGCAGCTGACGCTTCTCCTGATTTCGCCTTATCTGGTTCTGGGCTGCTTCATCGATGCGATTTCAATGCTGCTCCTGACGCTGCCGGTTGTATTCCCGGTCGTCGTGCATGCCGGTATCAATCCGATATTGTTCGGCATCCTGGTGACCAAATGCACGGAAATCGGCGCGATCACGCCGCCGGTCGGTCTCAACGTCTTTGTCGTCAAGAACACGGTGCCAGAACTCGATCTCGGCGAGTGCTTCAAGGGGGCATTCCCCTTTGTCCTGATCGAACTCGCGCTGATCGGACTGCTGGTCGCATGTCCGCAGATCGTCACATTGCCGCTCAAATAGCTGCGCGCGGAGGCGGTTGGAATCCCGCCTCTGCCGACGAGCGACAAAAAGAAGGCAGGCCTTGCGACCTGCCTTTGAAATACCGATACCGGATCGTCCGCGGCTCGATCCATGAGCCCAGAACATATGCCGCCCCGGGAGGGAAGAGGGTCAGCATTCCTCGCAGTATCGGAAGCGGATATGGCCCTTCTCCGAAACCAGACGGCCCGCCGTCGGAGCGGGGAAGTGGCCCGTCATCAGCAGTGTGTCGGTATCGCAGCACTTTTCCATAATTCCAAGCCGGGTCTTCAGAAGCTGCTCCGGGTCGATATCCGCAAGGCTGCTCAGGCTGGGCTCCGCAAAGATGATGGGATGGTGAAAGATGTCGCCGGTCATGACGGCGTGGCCGTCCTTTCCTTCCACATGGATGGCGACATGCCCCTTGGTGTGGCCCGTGGCCGGTTCCATCCAGACCTTGTCGTCGAGATGGGTGTCGACCGTGTGGTTCATGTCAACGAGTTCGACCTGCCCGGCTTCCAACACCGGGAGGACCGAGTCGTTGAACGAGCCGCTGGCAAGCGGAACGTCTGGATTGGCCTTGTATTGTTCATACAGGTAGTCGAATTCCTGCTTGGCCCAGACATAGCGGGCGTTGGGGAATGTCGGAACCCACTTTCCGTCGACAAGTTGGGTGTTCCATCCGACATGGTCGGTATGAAGATGCGTGCACAGGACGACATCGATGTCGTCCGGCTGAAGGCCGTGGCTTGCCAGGCTGGTCAGGTATTCATTCGACGCCAGCATGTTGAACCAGGGATGCTTCGGCAGCCGCGGCTTATGGTTGCCATTGCAGGTATCCACGATGATGTTCATGTTCGGCGTGCGGATCAGGAAGCTGTGGAAGCTCAAAGCCACCTTGTGATTGACCGGGTCGAGCAGCATTGCGCTGATCCAGTCCTTGTTCTTCTGGATCATTTCGTCGGTGATGGTCGGATACAGCCAAGTGGCGTCGAACCACTTGTGGGACATCTCCACGACGGTATCGATGGTCATGTCGCCGATTTTCTGGGTCTTCATCAGTCGTCTCCAACTCTTCGGGGCCGGGGCCTGATTGTCGGCCCGGCGGGCTGCCGGCGCAGGGCCGGACGGTCCATGGCTGGTCGCCAGGGCTCAGTGGATGAACAGGCCGCCGTTCACATCGATGGTCGCTCCGGTGACGTAGGACGACAGCTCTGAAGCCAGGAAGACGCAGACACCCCCGACTTCCCGGGGCATGCCGACGCGTCCCATCGGGAAGCTCTTGGCCATCTCGTGCTTGTTGGCATCCGGGTTCTCGCCGCGCGAGAAGTCGGTCAGGATGAGGCCGGGCGCCACGCCGTTGACGCGTATGCCTTCGGGGGCGAGCTCCTTGGCCATCGAGCGCATCAGGCCGAGCACGCCGGCCTTGGCCGCGCAGTAATGCGTGCCGCCGAAGACGCCGCCGCCCTGCAGGGCTGATAGCGACGAAATGCAGATGATCGAGCCGTCCTTCTGGCTGCGCATTTGAGGGATGACGGCCTGCGACATATACAGCGTGCCGCGCAGAACGACGTCCGTCACCAGGTCATAATCGGCCGGGCTGACCTCCATGACCTTCCTGCGCTGGGTCAGGCCGGCGTTATTGACGAGGATATCAATTCGGCCGGCCCAGTTGACGACGCGTTTGGCCACGGCTTTGCAGTCGTCGAGACTGGCGACGTCGCAGCGCAGGCCGATATGCTCGGGGCCGATCTCGGCCGCAGCCTTGGCGGCGTCGCCCTCGTCCAGATCCAGAATCGCGACGCGGGCACCATGCTCGGCGAAGAGCTTCGCCGTCGCCTTGCCGATGCCCCGTTCGCGCGAGGCGCCGGTGATGACCGCAATCTTATCCTTCAGAAGCATTTTCTCATCCCTTGGTTGTCGTTTCACCAGAACTCCGCATCGTTTGGCGATGTCTGGTTGCCGGTCCACCCGGCCCATCCGGCCGCCGATAATCTAGCGGTCGACTAGAAACGTTTCAATAATATCGGTCAGAATAATCTTATAAAAAACCGTGAAATAGGCGAAGGACGTTGACGGCGCGGGCTTGTGGGTGCCATAAGTCTGGAAACGATATCAGAAACGCAGACCGTTTGTGAGGAAACGAAGATGTCCGACGCCGCGCCCGCCAGATCCAGCCGCCTGCAGGGCAAGACCGCTGTCGTCATGGGCGGCGGTTCCTCGAACCCCGAAGGCGGCCTCAGCAATGGTCAAGCCGTCGCGATCGCCTTCGCCCGTGCGGGGGCGAAGCTGGTGGTCGTCGACGTCAACAAGGACGCGGCCCAGGTAACGGTCGGCCTCATCGAGAAGGAAGGCGGCGTTGCCTTGGCGATGGCAGCCGATGTCAGCAAGGCGCCGGATGTGGAGGCCGTCATCCGCGCCGCCGTCGAGAAGCACGGCCGCATCGATATCCTGCATAACAATGTCGGCATCGAATATATGGGCGACGTGGTCGATACCCCGGAGGAAGCCTGGGATCGGGTCCATGACGTCAACATCAAGAGCGTCTTCCTGGCCTGCAAATACGCCATCCCGGAGATGGAGAAGGGGGGCGGAGGCGCCATCATCAACATCTCGTCGACGGCGAGCCTCAAGTTCTCCGGCGTGCCCTATATCGCCTACAACTCCTCGAAGGCCGCGCTGAACCACATGACGCAGATTATCGCGCGTCAATATGCCCACAAGCAGATCCGCTGCAATGCGATCCTGCCCGGTATGATGGACACGCCCCATATCCGCACGCTCTACAAGGATCTCCCGCCCGAGAAGTTCAAGGACGTGATGGCCGCGCGCGATGCGAAATGCCCGATGGGGCGGCAGGGGACGTGCTGGGATGTCGCCAATGCCGCGGTGTTCCTCGCGTCCGAGGAGGCCAGCTACGTCAACGGCGTCCTGCTCAAAGTCGACGGCGCCTCGTCGATCTGACGAAGGGCGCCAGGCATCATTGTGAAACGCCGTCCCACCATACGCGATGTCGCGAAGGCCGCCGGAGTCTCCGTCGGCAGCGTCTCCCGCGTGCTCAATGGCGGCCCTTATGCGAGCCCGGACCTGCAGAGCAAGGTTGCCCGTGCGATCAGCGACCTGGATTACCAGCCCGATGTCGTGGCCCAGAGCATGCGGCTGAGGTCGACGCAGACAATCGGGTGCATGTTGTCCGAGTTCACGAACCCGATGTATGCCGAAATCGTCGATGCCATCGAGGAACGGCTGCAGCGCGAAGGCTACCTGCTCGTCTGCGCCACGACCCGGAACGACGCTCCCCGTGAAACGGCGATGATTTCCTCGATCCGGCGCCGCCGTATGGACGGTCTGATTGTCATGGCGGGCAACGAGACTTTCGACGATGTCAACAAGGCGCTGGTGGAACTGGAGATCCCCACGGTCCTGATCGACCGCGAGGTCCCGGTCAACTACGACGCCATCTATGTCGACCATCGCGGCGGCGCCATCGAGGCGACCCGGTACCTGATCGGCCTCGGCCACAAGCGCATCGCCCTGCTGATGCCCAGCGTGCAGGTGCGGCCCGGCCGGGAACGTGCCGAAGGCTATAAGGCGGCGCTGAGAGAAGCCGGCCTGCCGGTGGATCCGAACCTGATCCGGCCGCAGAAGGCATCCACGAGCTTTGCTTTCAGCGAAGTCGACCGCCTTCTTCAGTCGGAGGATCCGCCGACAGCCATCATCACCCTGGGCACGCGGATGCTGGCTGGCGTCCTGAAGGCCGTCGCCGCCCGCGGGCTCAGCATTCCGGACGATATGTCGATTGTCAGCGTCGGCGATACCGACATCGTCCGGTGCGCGGCCCCGGCGATCACGGCCATCAAGTGGGACCTTGCCGAGCAGGGCCGCGATGCTGCCGGACTGCTCATCGAACAGCTGAACGGCGTCAAGCGCGCCGGTCCTGTTCACCTGTCTCTTCCGACAGAGCTCATCATTCGCAATTCGTGCGCGGCCCCCCGCTCCCGAACCAAGAAGCGCGTAAGAGGGTAGGATGCTTCTGGCACTGCTGATATCAGGTCTGGCGCTGGGGAGCATTTATGCCCTCCTCGGCCTGTCGCTGGTCCTCGTCAACAAAGCGACGGACGTCGTCAATTTCGCCCAGGGCGAAATGGCGATGTTCGGGGCCTTCATCGCGCTGAGCATGATGGTGTCGATGAAGCTGCCGCTGATGCTGGTGTTCGTCCTGGCATTTCCCATCGGCATGCTGATGGGGGCGCTTATCGAGCGGATCATGATCCGCCCCATCCGGAATGCGCCGCACCTGAACCTTCTGATCGTCACCATCGGCCTGTGGTTCGCGTTCAACAGCCTGGCAGGCCTGATCTGGGGCTATGACCCATACCGCTTTCCATCGCTGCTGCCCTCGGAACCCGTCGATGTGTTCGGCACCAGGGTGTTTCCGGCCAGCCTCGGCGTGATCGGGATTGCCATCGTCATCATGGCGGGCCTCTATTATTTCTTCGAGCATACCCGCGAAGGCACCGCCATGCGGGCGGCCAGCATGAATCCGCGCTCGGCCCGCCTGATGGGCATCAAGGTGACCCGGGTCGCCATGCTGTCCTGGGCCCTGTCCAGCGGCCTGGGCACGGTTTCGGCCATGCTGATCGCGCCGATCACGTTCCTGGATCAGCAGATGATGGTGCCGGTCGTGCTCAAGGCCTTTGCCGGCGCCATCCTGGGGGGCTTTTCCAGTCTTCCCGGCGCGGTGCTCGGCGGCGTCATCCTCGGTCTCTCCGAGACGCTCCTCGGCGCCTATGTGTCGAACGCCTTCAAGGAGGCTTTCGCCTTCCTGCTCATCATCGCCGTTCTCATGATCAAGCCCACCGGTGTCCTGGGGCGCACCGCGAGGAAGAAAGTATGAAATCTGTCAGAAAAGACCGGCTGCTCGCCGCGGTCGCCATGGGCGTTGCGCTTGTTGCTCCTGCCTTTGTCGGGCCGTATGGTCACTATGTCCTTGCCATCATCCTGATCTATGGCCTGGTGGCGCTGAGCCTCAATATCGTCACCGGTGTCGGCGGCCAGATCTCCATCGGCCATGCGGGATTCTGGGCGATCGGCGCCTATACATGCGCCATCCTCGTCACCAAGGTCGGCCTGCCATTCCTGCTCTGTGTTGCGCTTGGCGGGGCGGTGGCGGCCGTATTCGGGCTGATCGTCGCCCTGCCCGCACTTCGTGTCCAAGGCCATTATCTCGCCATCGCCACCCTCGGCTTGGCGCTCGTGGTCCAGCAGGTCCTCTATGAGTGGACCAGCCTGACCGGCGGCCGCGGCGGCATGTTCGTGCCCCGGCCGCAGATCCTGGGCTACGAATTCCTGGATGACGGCCCGTACTACTACGTCATCCTGGCCATTACGGTCTTTTTCACCTGGGTGACGGTCAACTACCGGAAATCGTTGACCGGCCTCGGCCTCGGCGCGCTGCGCATGAGCGCAATCGCCGCCCAGTGTTCCGGTGTCGGCCGGACCTATCATATCATCACGGCCTTCGTGCTCAGCGCTTTCATGACTGGTGTATCCGGCGCCCTGTATGGCCATCTCATCGGCCAGCTCAGCACGGATTCCTTCACGCTGACGGTCTCGCTGAGTTTCCTGACCATGGTGGTTGTGGGTGGCCTGAATTCAGTGGCAGGCGCATTGCTCGGCGGTGTCTTCCTGGCCTATGCGCCGGAACTGATGCGCGAGCTCAAGGACGCCCAGATGATCGTCTATGGCGGCACGCTGGTCCTGTTCATGCATTTCCTGCCCGGCGGGCTGGCCAGCATTCCGGAGCGGATACTCGATCTGGCGAGGGCTCGCCGATGAAGCCGCTTCTCTCGGTCAAGCAGCTCTCGCTGCATTTCGCCGGCCTCAAGGCGGTCCAAGATGTCAGCTTCGATGTGGCCGCGGGTTCGATTGTCGGCCTCATCGGCCCCAACGGGGCGGGCAAGACGACCCTGCTGAACTGCCTGAGCCGCATCCTCAATCCGACCTGCGGCACTATCGACTATGACGGTCACGACCTGCTCAAGCGGCCGGTGCATCGGCTGTCCGAGATCGGCGTCACGCGGACATTCCAGAATCTGGAGCTGTTCGGCGAGGGCACGGTGCTGGAAAACGTGGTGGTCGGCTGCTTTCCGCGTTTCCGCAGCAACATGCTTTCCGAGCTTCTGAGCCTGCCGGGGGCCAACCGCGCCCGTCGCGCGGCCTATGAGGAAGCCCGGCAGCTGATCGATGAGCTGGGTTTGACCGCCCATGTCGATACAGTCGTCAGCGGCCTGCCATACGGCATCCAGAAGAGCGTGGAATTGGCGCGAGCCTTGGCGGGCAAGCCGAAGCTGCTCCTTCTCGACGAGCCCGCCGCCGGCATGAATCCGGAAGAATCCCGGCAACTCGGACAGACGATCAAGGAGATGCGCGAGGAGCGCGGCATCACCGTGGTGCTCGTGGAGCACGACATGCGCCTTGTGATGGGAATTTGCGAGAAGATTATCGTGCTGGTCCAGGGCGCCAAGGTCTGCGAGGGACCGCCGCAGGCCGTCAGGGAGAACAGCATGGTCATCAAGGCCTATCTCGGTGAGGAGGAGGCCGAAGATGCTTGAGATTCGCGATCTCTGTGCATGGTATGGCGGCATCTCGGCGCTGTCCGGGGTATCCATCACTGTCGAGGCCGGCAAAGTGCTGTCCTTGCTGGGCTCGAACGGCGCCGGGAAGACGACGCTGTTGACGGCCATCATGGGGGTGATGCCCGGCCGGGCGACCGGCTCCATTAAATTCAATGGCGAGGAGATCCTCGGCCGGCCGGCCGAAGATGTCGTATCGATGGGCATCGCCCTGTCGCCGGAAGGCCGCCAGCTGTTTCCCGACCTGACCGTGGAAGAGAACCTCCATATGGGGGCGTATCTCCGCCGCGACAGGGGCGGCATCGCTGCCGATCTGGAGCGCGTATTCACCTTCTTCCCGCGATTGCGCGAGCGTCGCAGGCAGCTTGCATCGACGCTTTCGGGCGGCGAGCAGCAGATGGTGGCCATCGGCCGCGCCTTGATGTCGAGCCCGAAGCTTCTGCTTCTTGACGAGCCCACGCTCGGGCTGTCGCCGCTCTTCGTTTCGGAAATCCTGAAGCTGGTCAAGAGAATCAACGAAGAGGGCATCACTGTTTTGCTCGTCGAGCAGAACGCCCGGCAGGCATTGCGGCGGTCCAGCTGGGCCTACGTGATGGAGAAAGGGCGAATCCAAATGTCGGGCGCGGCGGACAAGCTCGCGAAGGACCCGCATGTAATCTCCGCGTATCTCGGAGAGGCTTAGTCAACCAATCGCAATGGTAGGGAGTGAAACCATGAGAAAGTTGCTTTGGAGTGTTGCAGGTGCCGCAGTGGCACTGATGACGGCCGCGGGCGCCTGGGCCAACGACCCGGGCGTTACGGACAAGGAAATCAAGCTGGGCTCGTTCCTGCCGCTCCAGAGCGGCCTTTCGGCCGGTGCGTCCCAGTATCGTGACGGCATGGAATCCTACCTGAAATACATCAACGATCAGGGCGGCATCAACGGCCGCAAGGTGGTGTGGACGGTCGAAAACGACTCCTACAATCCGCAGCAGGCGGTTGCCGTCGCGAAGAAGCTGGTCGACCGCGACGGGGTCTTCCTGATCGTCGGCACCTTGGGCACCACCAATACCCTGGCCGCCATCCCGTTCCTGAAGCAGCGCAACGTTCCGCTGCTCGGGCCGCTCGGCAGTCATCCGTCCATCAACAAGCCGAAAGACCGCATCGTCTTCCCGATTTCGCCGCTTGGCACCCTGCATGGCACCTCGCTGGCCGAATTTGCCCATAAGGACCTCAAGGCGAAGCGCATTGCGGTCTTCTATCAGGACGACCAGTACGGCAAGGAGCTGCTGGAAGGGGCGCGCGAGTTCGCCACGAAGAATGGCATGGAGATTGTAAATACCCAGTCCTATGTGCCGAGCGATGTCGATGTCAGCCCGCAGGCGTTGGCGATCTCCCAGACCAAGCCGGACGCCGTGATCATGGCGGTCATTCCCAAGCAGGGGGCCTTGTTCCTGAAGGAAGCCCAGAAGATGGGATGGAAGACCAACTTCCTGGCCCCGCAGCTGATGGGCGATCCGGTCGCGATTGAACTGGCCGGCTCGGCCATCGAGGGCCTTTACGTCAACCTGTATGCCGCCATCGATTCCATGGATACGCCGATGGTGAAGCTGGCGAACCAGGTGATGGCCAAATATGCCCCGAACACCCCTGTCGGCTACTGGTCGTATATCGGCATGGCCGGCGCCGTGATCTTCGAACAGGGCGCCAAGAAGGCCGGCAAGACCCTGACCCGCGAAAGCTTCATGGCGGCATTGGAAAGCATCGGCAAGGTCGATGCGGGCGTCATCCCCCCGGTCGACTACACCAAAGGCGCTCATTCGGGCCCGGTAACGTTCGGCTACGCCCAGGTCCAGGGCGGCAAGCTGAAGCTGATCCATCACTGGAACGACTGACGGGCTGGAACGACTGGCGGGCTGGAACGACTGACAGGAAGGGGCCGGTCCAGCCCACCCCTTGCCTAGTATGGAGCGGAGTATGGATATCAACGAGCTCGCGCTGACGGCCGCAGACCATTCGGCTCCTGCAAGCGCGGGGCGGGGCTCGCTGTACCTGCGGAGGAAGCGGGCGCACCGGCTCGCCGATGCCACGCCGATTGTGCTCCTGCATGGCTCGACCCTTCCTGGAAGCGCGGTTTTTGACCTGCAACTCGACGGCCTCTCCTGGATGGACGACCTGGCCGGCACCGGCCGGGATGTCTGGTGCCTGGACCTGAGCGGTTACGGGCGGTCCGACAAGCCTGCTCCCAGGAAGCGGGCGGACGGCACGGAGATCCCTGTCACCGATACGGAAGAGGCCCTGGCGGACCTCGCCGCCGGTATCGATTACATCCTCTCGCTATCCGAAGCGGACCAGGTCGATCTCATCGGTTGGTCGTGGGGCGCCACCATTTCAGCCGCCTTTTGCTCGCGGCCGCCCCACGCCGTCCGCTCCCTCACCCTTTACGCGCCTCAGTGGCTGCGGAATACGCCGTCGCCGATGGTAACGCCCGGCGTTTTGGAGAAGGGATATCGGGACGTCGACCCGGAGAAGCTGGTCGAGCGCTGGTTCAAGGGCCTGAAGCCGGCGATCCAGGCCGAGGTGAAGGCCAGGGGCTGGATGGCGGCGCTGATCGCATCGCTTCAGGCTTGCGATCCGGATGCGAAGGTCATCCGGGCGCCGAACGGCACCATCAAGGACATTGATCAGTATTGGATGGCGGCAAGACCGTTCTATGACCCCGCCAACATAACCATTCCGACGCTGGTAATCGTCGGCACCGACGACCAGGATACACCGCCGGCCCAGGGGCGGACGCTTCACGCCAAGCTGGGTATGAGGACTGCGACCTTCGTTGAGATTCCGGACGGCACGCATTTCATGTTGCTGGAGCCGAGCCGCACCGAACTCTTCCAGGCCGTGCGCGACTTCCTGGCATGCCAAAAGTAACGGTCGGGCGACGCCCCGGTCGCCGCCCGGCCTGGCTTCAGGCGTCGATGCCGGCGTCGAACTTGAAACCGATCTTCTTCAAGGCTTCCACGGTGCCGGCACCATAGCTGTCCTTGAGTTCTTCTTCGAGCTTGGGCGCATAGGCGACGCGGTCTTCCTGGACATCCGATACGGGCTGGATCAGCACGAACAGGCGGGCGGTCTCATCCGAGATATTGCGGAAGGCCCGGCTCACCTTGGGGGGGAAAGAGACGAAATCCAGCGGTTCCAGGATCATGCTGTGCTGGCCTTCGTCGCCCCAGGTCACCTCGAACTTGCCGTTGAGGCAGAAGAAATTCTCGACGGTCTGCTCATGGGCATGCAGACCGGGCCCATTGCCCGGCGGGCATTCGGCAATGGAAATCACGGCGCCAGGCAGGCCTTTAAGGGGAGCCATGGCGCTGCGGCCCTTATACCCCTCGGGCACCATGATCGAATAAACCTTGTTTGCAGTCAGGCGCTCCATGGCTGCGACCGGAATGCCGGTGTTTTCCTGCTGCTTGCTGTACGGCATGAGGTCCTTGAAACGCGCCGTGCGGGCTTTCATTTCCTCCGGGCTTGGGGTGACTGTCTTCACGGGCAAATCCTCCATCGATTTGTTCGGGGCTGCAAAAGCGATCCATTCTACGGAAACGCAGCGGCAGGCCTGTAATACCGAGTTTCTATCGGCGCGATGCCGAAAAGGCATCGCCGGGCTTGCAGGGAGCAAGTTCGAACCTGCCATGCTCGGCAACGAAGGCCGCCGTTTCCGCCACGCCGTCTATCCCGGCATATTCGGCGACGCGAACTCCTTCAAAGCCTTCATAATCATGGATGGCCCATTCCTCGGCGTCCGGGACCGGCGAAGCCCGGAGCATCCGGGAAATCTCGTGATAGATCGCTCATGCCTCCTGATCGGCATCAATCCATGCGCCATGCAGGACACCGTTATTGTAGGCCGTCAGACAGACCATAGAGATGCGGGGCCGCTCGTTTGCTGCGGTTGCGGGATTGGTTCCCATCTCTTTCTCCTTGGGTTTGGGGTTCATCTGAACCCTTGCCCGCGGCGAGCATGGGGTGCAAGCGGAGCGAGCGGCTTCGCGGGGAATCGCTGCACGGAGCGCACAGCGTGGAGGAAGCTGGGCGGAGGAAGCTGGACGGAGGAAGCTGGGCGGAAGCCGCTCCGCCAGGGGCACGGACTAAGCCCTTGCGTTAGTGATCGTCACCGGATGGCGGACATGCCGGGGCGGTTCCGGACGCTTCGCGGCTAGCTGTGAGCTTTCAATAGGTTGTCCATCTGGTCCTGAGCGAGGAAGCTGAGGTTGCGAGACTTCAGTGATTCCTCGGAGGACCGGATGAACATCCATAAGAATGCCCGTCTGACACCGATCGGTCGAGAGCATTTGGTGAAGGCAGTGCAGAGCGGGCTGACGCCGGAGGCAACGCCCTCAATTATTCTTGGGAGGTTGGCCAGAGACCGCTGTCGTTGCTACATCGTCCGGCCGCAAAGGCCTGTATAACTTAATTTGACATTTGACCGCCAGACCCATAGTTATACAATGTAATACCGTATGGAGGCGACCATCGAAGCCACTTTGAAAAAACACGGAAACAGCGTTGGCCTCATCATTCCCAAGGTGCTCCGCGATGCCCTGCGGCTTGGGGCAGGGCAGACCGTCACGCTGGAACAGACGGACGGCGGGTTGCTGTTGAAGCCCGCGAAACAACGCCGCTTCACGCTGGACGCTCTGCTGGCGGAATGCGACCCGGCGGCCCCGATGCCGGAACCTCTGCGCGAATGGGACAGCGCCCGGGCTGTCGGGCGTGAAGAATGGTAAGAGCGGCGGGTTTCGACCGGGGCGATATAATCCGGGTATCCTTGAATCCTACCGTGGGTCGGGAATTGCAGGGCGGTTTCCGGCCTGCGCTCGTCCTGTCGAAACGGGCCTTCAATGTGCTTGGCCTGACGCTGGTAGCCCCGATCGCACAAGGGGGCAATTTCTCCCGCGTGGCTGGGTTCACCGTATCGCTGGCCGCAGCCGGGACCGATACGCAAGGGGTGGTGCTGGTCAACGCGGTGCGGTCGATGGACCTACAGGAACGGGGGGGCAAGAGGATCGAGAAAGCTCCCGATTTCATCGTTGATGAAGTGCTGGGAAAGCTGGCCGCGATCATTGAGTAAGGTTTGTGATCGGGAAGTTTGATGGCGGGCCGGCATCAGATGGACCGGAAGGCGCCAAGCCCGTCGAAGTGGGCCAGTCTCTCCCTGATGCTGCCCAGGACGATCTCCATCGCCTTTGTCCGGGGCCTGTCTTGCGGCAGCGCGATATAGCGGCTGAGGGTCACCTGCCTGATCAGGGCGGTATGGATCTGCCCATCGTTGAGCTTTTGCCAGATTGCCGACCGCGGAAGGACTGCAAGCCCGAGGCTCCGCCGGACAAGATCGAGCGCGATTGCCGGGCTCTCGACCCGGTATCTGACATTCAACCGCTCGCCGACCGCGCCCAGGCGCTCCTCAAGCCATGAGCCGATTGTCTCCATGCGCGTCGCGAGGATGAGTGGGAGGTCCACAAGGGCCTCCGGAAGCAGGTTTTCCTTGGGAAAGGCCGTGGAACGGCAGCCGACAAGATAGACCTCTTCATCCAGAAGGTGTTCCGTCGCGATGCTGTGAAGGGGCGGAGGGTTGCCAACGACCGCGACATCGAGCTGGCCGGTTTCCAGCCAATCCGTGAGGTAATGCGTAATGCCCTCGCATAGCGTCAGGCTGACATTCGGCGCCTTCCGGGCGACATCGCCGGTAAGGTCGCCGAACAGGATCGCGCTGATGGTGGGCGGCGCGCCGATGGAGACGGTGCCGGTGGGCTCGACTGCATGGGCAAGCACGTCGTCGCGAGCGGCCTCGAACTGTCGGAGGATCGATGTTGCATGGCGCAGAAGGATCTCGCCTTCGGACGTCAGGTCGATGCCGCGGGTGTGGCGAACCAGAAGCGGGGTTCCGAACTCCTCCTCCAGCCTTTGGATATGACGGCTGAGGGCCGGCTGAGAGATGCGCAGACGTTCCGCAGCCTTGTGAAAGCTGCGCTCCCGAGCGACGGCATCGAAGTATCTGAGTTGACGCGAATCCATGCGGCGCGAGGCATTCATGCCGAACCTTTGCGGCATGACGATTTCCGCCCCTCCTTCCGATCTTTCTTTTGGCCATCTTAGTGAAAGTCGGGCGGAGAGCCAATGATAACGTTTCCATCGCAGGCTTGATCTGCCGCGGCTTTTCGCCCTGGAGGATGGGCCGTCTTGTGCAGGCAGCCGGATCGGCGGCGTGTCAAACGAGATGAATAAAAGTCATACATGACAATTACATAGACCATCTCGGATCGGCTCCGTGATGCTGGCCCATAGCGTGCGGAAGCCGGAAATGCCAATAAGCATTGATGTAAAAACGTTTCTATATTATAGACCGGGAGCACCCATGCCGCCGGCTTGGGCAACCGGCAGGGCAGGCGGCCGAACCCGGCCGGCCATGCCGCAGCAACAGCGCCACGCCGCAACCACGAAGGGGATGGAACCGGGAATGAGCAGGATTTTCGGGGCGGTGCGCCAGCTCGGCTATGTCGTGCACGACATCGACAAGGCGATGGAGCATTGGACGGGCCAATTGGGCATCGGCCCCTTTGTCTATTTCCCCCGGGTCGGCATGAGCGACTTCAAGTATCGCGGCCAATCCTACGATATCGAGCTCAGCATCGCCCTGGCCAATTCCGGCGATATGCAGATCGAGCTCATACAGCAGCGCAACGACGTGCCCTCGATCTACCTGGACGACCTGAAAAGACACGGCGAAGTGCTGCACCATACCTCGTCCTGGACCACCGACTACGACGCAGACCTGCGGCGTATCCTCGCTGCGGGCCACCGGCCGGTGCAGGAGGCCAGGATCGGCGGGAACCGGCTCGCCTACTTCGAATGCGGACCGGGCTATCCATCGACGACGATGGAGATCTACGACGTCTCCGGCCGCGCCGGCGCTTTCAACGAGCGTATTCGCCAGGCTGCCCTCGCCTGGGACGGCTCGGACCCCATCCGGAGCAAGCTGTAAGTCATTCATCCCGCCATCGAAGGTCAGGTGGCGACCAGATTTGCGCAAACGATCGAGCACGGACGAGCATGTCGAATATCAAAGCGATACGAATGCCGAAATGGGGTCTCGCCATGGAGGAAGGCACCATTGTCGGCTGGCTCAAGCAAATCGGCGAATCGGTCAAGGAGGGCGAGGAGATCGTCGAGATCGAGACCACCAAGATTACCAATGTGCTGGAAGCCACCGAAAGCGGCAGGCTGGTCCGGATTGTCGGCGATGTGGGCGAGGTTCTGCCGGTCGGCTCCATCATCGCCGTGCTGGCCGATGGTGATGCCTCGGATGCCGAGATCGACGAATACATCAGCGCCCAGCCGGCGGTGGACGTCGCCGAGAAGGATGCGGCCGCCGCAAATGCCCTGAAGGTCGAGACCTGGGATGTGGGCGGCCGCAATATCAGCGTGGCTAGCGCGGGGGCCGGGCAGCCCATTGTTCTGCTGCATGGCTATTCTGGCGACTTCAACAACTGGATGTTCACTATCGAGGACCTGAAATCCATCGGCAGGGTTATCGCGCCGGATTTGCCGGGCCATGGCGCCTCGGCCAAGAAGATGGTCGACGGTTCGCTCGGCGAGCTGGCGGGGATTGTGGCAGAGACGCTCAAGGCCCTGGAGGTCGAGAATGCCTGGGTCGTCGGCCACTCGCTGGGCGGTGCTGTCGCCCAGCGCCTCGCCCTGGACCATCCCGGGCTCGTGAAGGGGCTGGTGCTGGTCTGCTCGGCGGCCCTGCCGGGCACCGAGGTGTCGGCCGACTTCCTGGACGACGTCATCAATGCCGAGAGGGCGCGCGATGTGAAGGCGGCCTTGCAGTGGCTGGTGGCCGATCCGGATCTCGTCGGTCGGGAAATGGTCGATGGCGTCCTGAAATACCTGCGCCTGGACGGCGCCAGGGAGGCCTTGAAGGTCATCCGCGACAGGATGCTGGCCGGCGACGATTTCTCGGCGCTCCAGAAGTCGCTCGACAGGCTGCCGCCGACGCTCGTCATCGCCGGCCATAACGACCAGATCGTCGGCAGGCCGCTTCAGGATCAGCTCCCCGGCAATTGGGATGTCGAATGGATGGATGCCGGCCATCTGCCGCAGCTCGAAAAGGCAGCCGCCTTCAACGCCATCCTGCGCCGGCATTTCGCGAAATAGGCACTACGACTGGAAGCATCATGCAGTTGAGCAGAGAAGATCTGAAACGCGCCTATCGCCAGATGGCGACGATCCGCCATTTTGAGGAGCGCGTTGAGAAGGAATTCGCGAACGGCACCATTCCCGGCTTCGCTCATGTCTATCTCGGCCAGGAGGCCTCGGGTGTCGGCGTATGCTTCGACCTGACCGACGAGGATTATATCGGCTCGACCCATCGCGGCCACGGCCATTGCATCGCCAAGGGCTGCGAGGTCGGCGGCATGTTCCTGGAGATCATGGGCAAGGATGGCGGCATCTGCGGCGGCAAGGGCGGCTCGATGCATATCGCCGACATGACCAAGGGCATGCTGGGCGCCAATGCCATCGTCGGCGGCAGTCCGCCGATCGCCGTCGGCGCAGCGCTGACCTTGAAATACAAGGGCACTGACCGCGTGGCCGTGGCCTTCTCCGGCGATGGCGCCTCCAACCAGGGCACGACGCTGGAAGCCCTCAATATGGCCGTGGTCCTGAAGGTGCCGGTCATCTTCGCCTTCGAGAATAACGGCTATGGCGAATTCACCGCGGCGGAATATGCGGTCGGCGCCCCGTCGATCGCCGGGCGCGCCAAGGGTTTCGGCATGCCTGCCGAGGTCGTCGATGGCGGCGATTTCTTTGCGGTGCTCGAAGCCATGCGGCGCGCCCTGGAGCATTGCCGCGGCGGCGGCGGTCCATACACGCTCGAGCTCAATTGCTCGCGTTTCCTCGGCCATTTCGTGGGCGACCCCCAGAAATACCGGAACCAGGACGAGTTGAAGGCCGCCCGCAGCAACGATCCGCTTGCTCGGTTTCGCAATTCGGTGACCGGCGCCCGGCTGCTGGAGGATGCCGAACTGGATGCGATCGACGCCGAGGTCCGGCAAGCGGTTGCCGAGTCCGCCGAGCGCGCCCTGGCTGCCCCGCAGCCGTCGCTGTCGACCCTGACCAAAGACGTCTACCTCCGCTACTGAGCATCGCCATGGCCAAGAGATCCTATCGCAAAGCAATCAACGAGGCGCTGGCCCAGGAAATGGCGCGCGACCCGAATGTCATCCTGATGGGCATCGATGTCGGCGGCGGCCAGGGCGGCTCCGGCAAGGTCGGCTCGGTCGGCGGCGTCTTCGGCGTGACCTATGGCCTGTACGACAAGTTCGGCCCGAGCCGCGTCATCGATACCCCGATCTCGGAAAGCGCCATCATCGGTGCGGCTTCGGGCGCCGCGGTCACCGGCCTGCGTCCGGTCGCCGAGCTGATGTTCGTCGACTTCGTGGGCGTCTGCCTGGACCAGATCTACAACCAGGCAGCCAAATTCCGATACATGTTCGGCGGCAAGGCCAAGACCCCGCTCGTCATTCGCAGCATGGGGGGCGCCGGTATGCGCGCGGGCGCCCAGCATAGCCAGACCCTGCATCCGCTGCTGACCATGATTCCCGGCCTGAAGGTCGTGATGCCGTCGAACCCTTACGATGCAAAGGGATTGCTGATTAAGGCGATCCGCGATGACGACCCGGTCTTCTTTCTGGAATCCAAGGCCCTCTACGACATGGAAGGCGAGGTCCCGGAAGATTCCTATGAAATCCCCTTCGGCGAGGCCAACATCCTCCGCGAGGGCAGCGACGTCACCGTCGTGGCTTTGGGCGCCATGGTGCGTCGTGCCGCCAAGGCCGCCGAGGCCCTGGTCAAGGAAGGCGTCAAGGCCGAGGTCATCGATCCCCGCACGACCTCGCCGCTGGACGAAGACACCATCCTGGAGAGCGTGGATAAGACCGGCCGCCTGGTGGTGGTCGATGAAAGCCCGCCGCGCTGCTCGCTGGCCTCGGACATCGGCGCCATGGTGGCAAGCAGGGCCTTCAAGTCTCTCAAGGCGCCGATCGAGATGGTCACCTGCCCGCACACACCGGTGCCATTCGCCCCGAACCTGGAAGATGCCTATCTGCCCAGCCCGGAGATGATCGCGGCTGCGGCGAGGCAGGCCGTTTCGTTCAAATAGGCGCACCAATGGCATTGGACCGGGAAACCCTCGATCAGCTCCTCGATACGGTCGAGCGCTTCGTCGAGGAGCGTCTGAAACCTGCTGAAGCCACGGTCGCCGCGGACGACGAGATCCCGGCCGATATCGTCGGCAAGATGCGGGATCTTGGCCTGTTCGGCCTATCCATCCCCGAGGATTATGGCGGGCTTGGCCTGAGCATGTCGGAGGAGGTCCAGGTGGCTTTCCGGCTGGGCGGCACATCGCCGGCCTTCCGCTCGCTCATCGGCACGAACAATGGCATCGGCTCGCAGGGCATCGTCATGGACGGCACGGAGCAGCAGAAGCAGACCTGGCTGCCTCGCCTGGCCGCGGGCGCCGTCATCGGCTCCTTCTGCCTGACAGAGCCCGATGTCGGATCGGATGCGGGCGCGCTGCGTACTGCGGCCGTCAAGGATGGCGACGGGTATGTCATCACCGGCACGAAGCGGTTCATCACCAACGCGCCGGAAGCCGGATTGTTCACCGTCTTTGCGCGCACCGACAGGGACAGCAAGGATGCGCGGGGCGTCACCGCCTTCCTGGTCGAGGCCGACCTGAAGGGTGTCGGCCTGGGCCGGAACGACCACAAGATGGGCCAGAAGGGCGCCCATACCTGCGACGTCGTCTTCGACGCCGTGCGGGTTCCGGCCAGTAGCATTCTCGGTGGTCCGGCGAAGCTGGGTCAGGGCTTCAAGACGGCCATGAAGGTGCTGGACCGCGGTCGCCTCCATATCAGCGCGGTCTGCGTCGGCATCGCCGAGCGCCTGATTGCGGACAGCCTGCGCTATGCGATGCAGCGCAAGCAGTTCGGTCAGCCGATTGCCGAATTCCAGCTCATCCAGGCGATGCTCGCCGACATGAAGGCGGAGGCCTTTGCCGCCCGGTGCATGGTCGAGGAAACCGCGCGCCGGAAGGATGCCGGCGCCAGCGTCTCCACCGAGGCGGCGTGCTGTAAAATGTTTGCCAGCGAAATGGTTGGCCGGGTCGCCGACAAGGCGGTCCAGATCCACGGCGGCGCCGGCTATATCGCGGATTACGGCGTGGAGCGGTTCTACCGGGATGTGCGCCTGTTCCGCATCTACGAGGGCACGACACAGATCCAACAGCTGGTGATCGCCAGGAACATGATAAGGGCGGCGGCTGCCTGACAGTCGACCGCCACAATAGCAATCAGGTGGACAGCAATCAGGTGGACAATGGACGAGGCCAGCGCAAACGGATCTGGCGGGAATTCCGGACAGGGTTATCAGCTGCTGATCAAGCAGCTGCTTTTCGCGCCTGCCGTCCGCAATCCTGACCAGCAGATCGTCTATCGCGACCTGAAGCGGCTCACCTACCGGCAGTTCCACGCCCGGGTTGCCCAACTGGCAAATGCCCTGACCTCCCTTGGCATAGGGCAAGGCGATGTCGTTGCCGTCATGGACTGGGACAGCCACCGGTATCTGGAATGCTTCTTCGCCATCCCGATGATTGGCGCCGTTCTGCAGACGGTCAATATCCGGCTCAGTCCGGAGCAGATCCTCTATACCCTCAATCATGCCAGGCCGAAGCTGCTGCTGGTCAATACCGAGTTCCTGCCGCTCCTGAAGGAGGTCGGTGCGCGCGTGGAGTCGGTCAAGGACATCATCCTGATCGTCGATGACGCCGTTGCGCCGATCGAGGCCCGGCAGTTCTCCAAGGAATATGAAAGCTGGATCGCCGCGCAGCCTCCCCGCTTTGATTTCCCCGACTTCAGCGAGAACATGCCCGCTACGACCTTCTATACGACCGGCACGACCGGATTGCCCAAGGCCGTCCATTTCACGCATCGTCAACTGGTCCTGCACACCCTGGCGGCATTGGCCACATACGGCACCGCCGCCGTCCAGGGGCGCCTGCATCAGGCTGACGTGTACATGCCGATCACCCCCATGTTTCACGTCCACGCCTGGGGGCTTCCATACGCGGCAACGACCCTGGCGTTGAAACAGGTCTACCCGGGCCGGTATTCCCCGGAGACCCTTCTCCGGTTGAAGAAGACGGAAGGGGTGACCTTCTCGCACTGCGTCCCGGCCATCCTTCACATGCTGTTGTCCGACCGGGCCGGCCAGGATGTGGACATGCATGGCTGGAAAATCATCACCGGTGGCTCGGCGCTCCCAAAGGGGCTGGCCCTTGCCGCCGAAGAGCGCGGCATCGATATCTTCTGCGGTTACGGAATGTCCGAGACGGGACCGCTGTCGACCATCGCGCATCTGGCTCCGTCGTTTCACCGCGATCCGGACAAGGATATCGATACGCGCATCACGGCGGGGCGGCCCGTCATCCTGGTCGAGGTCCGTACCGTCGACACATCGATGCGGGATACCCCAAGGGACGGCGTCACCGCCGGCGAGGTCGTCTTGCGCTCGCCCTGGCTCACCCAGGGCTATCGAGGCGATCCGGAGGGCACGAGGAAACTCTGGGAAGGCGGATATCTGCATACCGGCGATATCGGCATCCTTGGCGAGGACGGCTATCTGCGCCTGGTGGACCGCTTGAAGGATGTCATCAAGACGGGCGGCGAATGGGTGTCCTCGCTGGATATCGAGAATGTCATCTCGCAGCATCCGGCGGTCGGCGAGGTTGCCGTCATCGGCGTGAAGAACGACCGATGGGGCGAGCGGCCGGTGGCGCTCGTCGTGCTCAAGGCGGCTGGGGCGGAGCTTACGCCCGACGACATCAAAGCCCATATGGCGCGGTATGTCTCTAGCGGTGCCATTTCCAAATACGGCGTGCCGGATGATATACGCTTCGTCGAGTCCCTGCCGAAGACGAGTGTCGGAAAGCTCGACAAGAAGCTGATGCGCGATCAGTTCGGCGAAGGCCGCTGACGCAAGGACGCAATGAGCGGCGCCGCCGCGAGGCGCCATGGAGGGCGGAATGCAGGAATACGGCCCGAAGACATCGGTGACCACCATGCCCTATCCGGACCTCGAGATGCTTCCCGCACATCTGCGGGAAGAGCTGGCGCGGCGCCGGAACCGCAATGTCTTCCGGATGCTGATGCACTCGCCGGAGGCCGCATCCGGCTTCCTGGCGATGACGGATGCGGTGCGGAGCAGGAATGCCCTGCCGCCAGCGTTGCGGGAGCTGGCCATCCTCCGGGTGGGACGCCGCTACGGGTCCCTGTATGAAGTCCACCACCATGAGCGGATTGGCCGGGAGGTCGGATTGGCCGAGGCCTCCATCCGGGGGGCCAGCGATGGCCCGTTCTGCGAGGGGTTGGCGCCGGACGAAATCCTGATCATCAGGATGACGGACGAGGTCCTGGACCGGCATGGCCTGACCGAGCCGAGCCGGAAGGCATTCCTCGAGCGCTTCGACGCGAAGCAGCTGGTCGATTTCGTGCTGACGATCGGTCACTACCAGCAGGTCTGCAATTTCCTGAACACTTTCGGCATCGCGGTCGAATCGTGAATTCCCCCGCGACCCCGGGCCTTCGCGGCACTGGGGCGTCCTCGCCGGCCCGTGTTGACGACGGCGTTCGCGGAATGCGATAAAGCGGAAAACGTTTCAACCAGGCGGCGGTGATCGACCATAATGACACGAAGACGAGGCTTCGGAGACGACCTTCGGTGGTATTCTCTGCAAAGGCGCGGCAATCTGGGTGGCCGGCTGCAATCGGAGTGAAGGCAAGCTGAATGAATCGCCGTCCGACCATCCGCGATGTCGCCAAGGCGGCAGGCACATCCGTCGGCAGCGTCTCCCGTGTGTTGAACGGCGGGCCGTATGCCAGTTCGGAACTGCACAACAGGGTCATGCGGGCCGTCGCGAAACTTGGCTACGAGCCCGACGTCGTCGCGCAGAGCATGCGGCTGAAGTCGACCAAGACCATCGCATGCATGTTGGCGGATATTGCCAATCCTCTCTATGCGGAAATCGTCAACGCGGCGGAGGAACGGTTGCAGAAGGAGGGCTACGTCCTCGTTCTGTCGACGACGCGCAACGACGAGGAACGCGAACTCGCCATGATCTCGATGGTCCGGCGCCGCCGCATGGACGGGATGATCGTCATGGCCAGCGACGAGACCCGCGCGGACGTGAACACCGCATTGGCGGAGGTGAACGTTCCGGTCGTCCTCATCGATCGCGAGGTGCCTGCGAAATATGACGCCGTTTATGTCGATCATCGGGGCGGCGCGATCGACGCAACGCGGTATCTGCTCGGTCTCGGCCACAAGAGAATTGCGCTGCTGCTGCCGAGCGAGCATGTGCGTCCCGGTCGCGAACGTGCTGCCGGTTATCGTCAGGCGCTGATGGAAGCGGGCATTGCCGTCGACCCTGAGCTGATCCGCCCGCAAAAGACGTCCGTTCACTTCGCCTATGCGGATATCGAAAAGTTGCTGCAGGGGCCCAATCCGCCGACGGCGATCATCGTGCTGGGCACGCGCATGCTCGCCGGCGTGATGAAGACGGTATCGACGAGGAATCTGCGCATCCCGGAAGATCTCTCTCTCATCAGCATTGGCGATACCGACCTGACGCGTTTCGCCAGCCCGCCCATCACGGTGGTCCGCTGGGACCTTGCCGAGCTCGGCAGGGCGGCCGCTGACCTGCTGATCGAGCAGTTGAACGGCATGAAGAGGGACAGGCCGCAGCATATCTCGCTGCCGACCGAATTCATCATCCGCGGCTCCTGCGCCCCACCGAAGAAGCCGGGCGGCAAGCGGACATAGGCGCAGGCAGGAGGCGCGGCGGGAATCTTCAGCAATTGGGACGTGGCGGATTGCAGCCTGCCGCCCCCCATGATATCACTATAAAAACGTTTCCATTAAGATGTGAATGCGGATACATCTATTGATGAAGAAGTAATAAGAATTTGTAGTAGAAACGTTATTATTCCAGGCGCTCCGGCCCTCCCACCTGAATCCGGTTCAACACCCCAAAGTCAGGACCCAGCAGTATGGATCCCAAATCGAACGGCGACGACATCCTGGCAAAATTGGGCCGGCGGAAAATTCCCAAGTCGCGGCGGCTGGCCCTGCGCGAGCCGCCCTATGACGAGGCGACAGCAGCGGTGGTCGGGAACGCCGTCTTCCAGGGCCTGTCGCCGGTGAACCTGCGCATGTCGCTTGCCAATCACCCGAAGCTGGCGGCCGCGTTCCAGGCCATGTCGCATATCGTCATGTTCCAGACCGCCGTTGCGGAGCGCGACCGGGAGATTGCCATCATCCGGACCGGCGCCTTGACACGCTCTGAATACGAATGGGGCATGCATGTCAGCATCTTTGGCGAAAAATGCGGTCTGACGCCGGAACAGGTTGAGGATGTGACGCTCTCCGAGTCCTGGCGCGACCTCAAAGCGGGGCTCTGGAACGAGCGCGAGCAATTGGTGGTGCGTATGGTGGATGAACTGCACCACCATTCCACGATTGCCGATGAGACATGGGCCCAGCTCACCAAGCATTATCCCAATGATCAGGTGATAGAGCTGATCTTCTCGTCGAGCTTCTACCATATGGCCGCCTTCTATCTAAACAGCACCGCCGTTCCGCTCGAAGAGGGTGCTCAGCGCTTTCCGAATGGACTGACGCAGGCATCCGTCTAATCCGGCGGATCCGTTTTTCGGTTTAGGCGAGGATCTGGCCCGCATGGCCGGAACCGATTATCCGTAGCGGTCGCTCCGCATCCGGGTGATGCCGGCCGGTCCGCCGTTTGACGTCCGCCGTTTGACGTCCGCCGGAACCTCCGCCCCGCTGGCAAGCGGCCCGCCTATTCCTCGTCGTACTCATCACCCGAGTTATACCGCCGGGTCCGCCAGGCGGTGGATGCCGCCCTTCATCCGATCGACGACGGCCGCCCTGCGCAACTGGCCTTTGCGGGCGGTCTTCCGATTAAGCCGCCGCCATCCTCACCGTATCGAGAACGTCATTCCTGCGCGTCTTGATGAAGTCGATGAACATGCGCGTGGCCACGGGGGAGGGGATATTGGCCGGAACGATGAAGTTGGTTTGAAAGCTGAGATCGGCGTCGAAGGGGCGGTGAACGGTGTTGGGTATCCGCTGCAGGATAAGCGGGAAGGGATTGAGGACGGATACCCCGAGACCGCGTTGAATCAGTTCGGCGGCAAACTGGGCGCTGCCCGTCTCGATCGTGACGTGCGGATGCACATTGTGCTTGTTGAAGATGTGGTCCAGGGCGCCTCGAAGCGAATGTCGGCGATGGATGGCGACATAATCGACGCCATCGAGATCCGTCGGCACGATCCGGCGCCGCCTTGCCAGAGGGTGATCTCTTCGCATCAGGCAGATGGCGGGGGTCTCGATAAACGGCTCGATGGCAACCCCGGAATGCGCGATGCGCGCATCCGAGATGCCGACATCGCCGCGTCCTTCGGCAATCCAGCTGGCCAGATCGGCAATTGTGGCGACATCGAAGGACACCTTTATATCGGGATGCGCCTTGGCAAAGGCGGCGATTTCGCGGATGAGGAACAGATGCGATATCGTCGGCGGCGCTAGGATGGTGATTTCCCGCGCCGTGCCGTCCGGCACCGGTTCGTCGAGCTCGGCCAAGATGCCGAAAACAGCCATACCCCTCTCGAACAGTCTCAGCGCTTCCGCCGTCGGGCTAAGGCGACCGCCATCGCGGTGGAAGAGCTGCGTCTTCATCCGCGCTTCGATCTTGGCAATGGCACGACTGACCGCCGATTGGGATATGCCAAGCCGGTCGGCGGCGCCGGTCGTCTTCCGTTCAAGGATGACGGCGCAAACGATTTCGATGTCGCGGAGGTTCGCCCAATTCCCGTTCCAGAACGAAGCGCGTCGCGGTCGGTTGCTGCTGCTCATGGGGGTATGACTTATCGCATAACAATTATCATGACAATGCAAATGAAGTCGATTAGCAGTTTTCGCGGGCCGCAGTCGCGAGCCGGACGCGATCGGAATTGTCGAAGCCAATTCGCAATGACGTAGCCGGAAGGGCAGTGCGATGCGGATGTCGGGCGTGCCGCGGCATGCCGGCTGCACGCCGTCCTGCGGTGGCTGGCGGCCGGTGGCCGCGCCTTCGGTGGGAAAGATGCGGAAATGGGGTGGCGATGAGCGGTAATCAGTTGCTCTCGGAATTTGCAGGCGTCGCGGCGGAGCTGGTCGCCATCAGGCACAAGATCCACCGGCACCCGGAAACTGCATATGAAGAGGTGCGAACGGCGGAACTGATCGCCGGATTGCTGCGCCGGTGGGGGCTGGACGTGGCCGATGGCATCGGCGGCACCGGCGTCGTCGGTACGCTGCGTGGAGACCGGGGCGCCGGTCCGGCGATCGGCTTGCGCGCGGACATGGATGCCTTGCATATCGATGAAGTCGACGGGCGTGGGCATCGCTCGACCATCGCCGGCAAAATGCATGCCTGCGGCCATGATGGACATATCGCCATGTTGCTCGGTGCGGCGCGCTATCTTGCCGATCGCAGGGACTTCAGGGGCAGTGTTCATTTCATCTTCCAGCCTGCCGAGGAGGGAATGGCCGGCGCGAAGAGGATGATCGAAGACGGACTTTTCGACCGGCATCCCGTCGACCGCCTATACGGGATGCACAACATGCCGGGCATACCGGCCGGCGAATTCCGGACCCGAAGCGGCGCCTTTCTCGCAGCCAGCGACACCTGGCGCGTCGCTTTCCGCGGCACGGGCGGACATGGCGGCGCGGGTGCGCATGCCGGCACCGATGCGACATTGGCTCAAGCCGGCTTCATCCTCGCGCTGCAGACCATCGTCAGCCGGAATGTGCCGGCCATCGAGACAGCCGTTGTCAGCGTCGGATCGGTCGCCGGCGGCAATCCAGATGCACCAAACGTCATCCCCTCGGAAGTCGCGATATGCGGAACCGCGCGAAGCCATACCGCCGCGACGCGGGAGCTGATCAGTCGGCGTTTGACCGAGATTGCCGGACAGCAGGCGGCGGTCTTCGGATGCACGGCCGAGGTCGCCTATGAGCAGATCTACCCGCCGCTGGTGACCGACACCAGGGCCACGGCCATATCGGTGCGCGCGGCGGCGGCGCTGGTCGGCGGCGACAGAGTTCACGCTGACGCGGAGCGGATGACGATTTCCGAGGACTTCGCCTTCATGCTGGAGCGTCGCCCGGGCGGGTTCATCCTCATCGGGAATGGGATGGACCGGGGCGGAGCCGCCCAGCTCCACACATCCAGCTACGACTTCAACGATTCGATCGTGACGGTCGGCGCCGCCTATTGGGTTCAGCTGGTCCGCGATGAGTTGGGGTCGTGCTGAAATGTGTCCGCTGGGGCGAGTGACGCCTCCGTGGCGCGCGACGGGCAAAACTATGGGGAAGACAAAAACTTTGGGAAAGGACATATGATGATGGATCGTCGCAGTTTTCTTTTCGTCGCCATGCTGGTGGCGAGCTTTGCCGCTTCGACCCAGCAGGGCCGGGCCGACACGCTCGCCGATATCACGGCACGCGGGCTGATCCGGGTGGCCGTGCCGCAGGAATCGCCGCCCTTCGGCACCGTCGGTCCGGACATGCAGCTTCAGGGCCTCGATATCGATGTGGCCAAGCTTATCGCAACGAAGCTCGGGGTGAAGCTGGCGTTCGTCCCGGTTACGCTGCCCAATCGCATCCCTTATCTGGAGACCAACAAGGCCGATATCGTCATCGCGAGTCTGGGCAAGAACCCGGAACGCGAGAAGGTCATCGATTTCACCGATGCCTACGCGCCGTTCTTCAACGGCGTTTTTGCGCCAGCGGAGGTCAATATAGCGAGGCCGGACGATCTGGCCGGCAAAACGCTGGCTGTCGCGCGCGGTTCAATCGAGGATCTCGCCCTGACGAAGATCGCGCCGCCCGCCGCAACCATCAAGCGCTTCGAGGACAACAACACCACCATCTCGGCTTTCCTGACCGGCCAGGTCGACGCCATCGTCACCGGCAACGTGATTGCCGCGGCGATCCTTGAGAAGAATCCGCCTCGCCGGCCGGAGCTGAAGTTCATCATGAACAAGTCCCCGTGCTACATCGGGCTCAGAAAGAACGACGACAATCTGAAGCGCCGAATTAACGAAATCATCGAGGCGGCGCGGGAGGACGGCAGCCTGAACAGGATCACGCGGAAATGGCTGCATCAGGACGTTCCGGCTGACCTCTAGACGCTGCGACACCCTCTCCGGTGCCGCGCGATCGGCACCGGAGCTTCACATGGGCCGAGCGAGAGTATCATGCAGCATCACTTCGACTACGACTGGCTCCTGAGATACTATTCACTGCTTCTGCACGGCATCGCCATCACTGTGGAATTGACCGTGGTTGCGGCAGCCTTCGGTACTGCGGTTGGCATCGTCTGCGCCTGGGTGCGGTGCTTCGGGAAGAATTGGGCGCGGCTGCTGGTGACGCCGTACATTGAATTGATACGCAACACGCCTTTCATTATCCAGTTGTTCTTCATCTTCTTCGGCTTGCCTTCGATCGGCATGCGCCTCGGCGAACTGCAAGCGGCCAATATTGCCGTCGTCGTCAATCTGGGTGCCTATAGCTGCGAGATTATCCGCGCCGGAATCCAGGCGACGCCGCGAGGACAATGGGAGGCCGGCTCCAGCCTGGCGATGAGCCATGGTCAGGTCTTTCGGCATGTCGTCCTTGTTCCCGCGCTGCAGCGCATCTGGCCGGCGCTCACCTCGCAGGTTGTCATCGTTATGCTCGGCTCCGCGGTCGTCTCGCAGATCGCAGCTGTCGACATCACCTTTGCCGCCAACTTCATACAGTCCCGGTCATTCCGTGCATTCGAGGCCTATTTCGTGGCGACGGGCATCTATCTTGGACTTGCGGTCGCCGTGCGTGAAATTCTTGCGGCCATCGGACGCTTTGCCTTTCCGCGCCGGATTTCCAGATGATCGATTTCACGACATGGGATGTTCTTCGGAATCTTCTCCTGGCCGCCCGGTGGACGGTTCTTCTGTCCCTGGTCTCGTTGTTCGGTGGTGGCGGGCTTGGCCTGACCCTGCTGTTCCTGCGGATCGGCAGGGATCGGCTCGGCCGCAGAATGGTGAAATGGTACATCGAATTGTTTCAGGGAACGCCGCTGCTAATGCAGCTCTTTCTCGTTTTCTTCGGCATCGGTCTTTTCGGCGTCGATGTGCCGGCATGGCTTGCGGCCGCGATCGCGCTGATCCTTTGGACCGCCGCATTCCTGGTCGAGATATGGCGGGGCTGCGTCGAGGCGATCGCAAAGGGACAATGGGAGGCGTCGTCGAGCCTTGGCATGGGGCATCTGCAACAGATGCGCTACGTCATTCTGCCGCAGGCGTTGCGCATAGCGATTCCGCCGACCGTCGGCTTTGCCGTGCAGGTGATAAAGGGAACGGCTCTGACATCCATTATTGGCTTTGTCGAGCTGTCGAAGGCCGGCACCGCAATAAGCAATGCGACGTTCAAGCCTTTCCTCGTTTATGGCCTGGTTGCGCTTATCTACTTCGCGCTTTGCTGGCCGTTGTCGAAGTTCAGCCGTAAACTGGAAGGGTGGCTTCATGTCTCTCATTGAAATTGCCGATGTCAGAAAGCGCTATGGGGCGCTGGAGGTTCTGAGAGGCGTCAATATCTCAGTGGCGGCTGGCGAGGTCATTGCCGTTATCGGCAAGAGCGGATCGGGAAAATCGACCCTGCTCCGCTGCATCAACGGGCTTGAGGCGATCGACGGGGGCAGGATAACCGTTGCTGGCGAGCAGGTGACGGCGGATGACGCCCGTCTCAAGGCGCTCAGGCTGAAGGTTGGTATGATTTTCCAGCAGTTCAACCTGTTCCCGCATGAGACGGCGGGCGGCAATGTGATGATGCCGCAACGAGTTGTGCGCAAGGTGTCAAAGGGCGAAGCGGAGGCGATTGCGAGTCGCATGCTGGAGCGCGTGGGCCTGGCGGACAAGTTCGACGCCTATCCCAGCGAACTATCCGGTGGCCAGCAGCAGCGCGTGGCCATCGCCCGCGCACTTGCCATGCAGCCCATCGCGCTTCTATGCGATGAGATCACCTCTGCGCTTGATCCGGAGCTGGTTGGCGAAGTGCTGGCCGTGGTGCGCGAGCTGGCCGCGCAAGGGATGACGTTGATCATGGTCACGCATGAGATGAAGTTTGCATACGAGGTGTGCTCGCGGGTCGTCTTCATGCATGAGGGGCGCGTCCATGAGATCGGGCCGTCGGAGACGGTGTTCACGAGGCCCGCGACGGAGGAACTGCAGAAGTTCCTTGGCAGGGCGGCCTGATGCACGGTCTTCGGAAGGGCGCCTGCCAGGGTGGCGGCGCGGCTGAGAGGGATGCAGTCTCCGGGCCTGGATTGTCGCCGACCCGCAATTCCCGGGCGCCCGCCATCCGGTAGCGCTCCGGCGTCCCGGAGGAACCTGCGCCGCAGCCGATCTCGTCGGGGCATCACTTGGACGAACTCGAAGGACTCGTCGCCGGGATCGTGGCGGACATGGCGGCGCAAACCGAACGCGGCAATGTCGCAAGCTACATTCCGCAGCTTGGCAGGGCCGATCCGCTCCAATTCGGCATGGCGGTGCTGTTGGGCGACGGCCGGATGATCTGCGGCGGCGATGCCGATACGCGGTTTTCCATCCAGAGCATCTCCAAGGTCTTTACCTTGACCCTGGCTTTGGGCAAGGCCGGGGATGCTCTCTGGCGCCGGGTCGGCCGCGAGCCGTCCGGCCATCCGTTCAATTCCATCGTCCAGCTCGAGTATGAGCGCGGAAAGCCGCGCAACCCCTTTATCAATGCCGGGGCGCTGGCGCTGGCCGATGTGATTCTGGCCGGCCATCAGCCGCGCGAGGCCCTGGGCGAGATACTGCGTTTGATCCGGGATCTGGCCGATGACGAAACCATTGCCATCGACCACGATGTGGCGCGATCGGAGCAGGCCACAGGCTTTCGCAACGCCGCGCTGGCAAACTACATGCGCGCCTGCGACATGCTGGAGAATCCTGTCGACTACGTGCTTGGGGTCTATTTCCACCATTGCGCCATCGCCATGTCCTGCCGACAGCTGGCCAAGGCCGGGCGCTACCTGGCCTTTGGCGGCCGGCACTCGGATCGCGGCGGGAGGGTGATATCGCCGGAGCGGGCCAGGCGGATCAATGCATTGATGTTGACCTGCGGCCATTACGACGGCTCGGGGGAGTTTGCCTTCCGGGTCGGCATACCGGGCAAAAGCGGGGTGGGGGGCGGCATTCTGGGGGTGGTGCCGGGGCGGGCTTCGGTCTGCGTCTGGTCGCCTGGCCTCGATGCGCAGGGCAATTCCCGCCTGGGCCGGTTGGCACTGGAGCGCCTGACCCGGGGCATGGGCTGGTCCGTCTTTGGAGTGTAGCGGGACCCCATCGCTGGAAGCGGCAGTGGGAGGGCGCCGGCATGCGCCTTACGGGCGCCATGGCTTGGTGCGCCGCGGGAATGTTTGGATTTGACAGCACCGGGATCGGTTGATTATCTAACAAACGTTAGAAACCTCGGCATGACGGGCCGGGCGCTGCGCGACCGGACCGGGTCCGGCCGCATGCCCCGCATGGGAATGGCCTCTTGGAATGAGCGACGCGAAGACGGAATTTCCCGCGGAGCGCTATCTGCAGCCTTCGACTTACATCGACAGCGAATCGCCGGAGGTGTTGCAGCTGACCCGGGAGGCGCTAGCGGGGCTGGACGGCGCCTCGACGACCGAAAGGAGCATCCGTCTGTTCGAGGCGGTGCGGGACGGCCTGCGCTATGATCCCTACAGCTTCGCCGTACAGGCCGATGCCTATCGGGCGAGTGCGATCGCCCGGCAGGAGTCGGCATTCTGCGTACCGAAGGCGATCCTGCTGACGGCCTGCCTGCGGGCGGCCGGCATCCCTGCGGCGGTCGGCTTCGCCGATGTCAGGAACCATCTGAACTCGCCGAAGCTGGCGGACCTGATGGGGACCGATCTGTTCATCTACCACGGCTATGTCCAGCTCTGGCTGGACGGCGTGGCCCGCAAGGTGACGCCAGCCTTCAACATGGAGCTTTGCGAACGGTTCGGCGTCGGGCCGTTGCTCTTCGACGGCCGTTCGGATGCGCTGTTCCACGAGTTCGACGCGGACAACCGGCGGCATATGGAATATGTCAACGACCGCGGCATCCATCTGGACCCGCCGATCGACGAGCTTCTGGCGGCCTTCAGGACAACCTATCCGCGCCTGGTCGAATTCACCGAAAGGCGCATCGCCGGACCGGATGCCGCCATCGAGGATGCCAGCTTCCCGGGGACGGCGATCCGCAAAGGCGATGCTCCGGCGGATCGGGCGGAAGGGCGTTTGAGTTCGTCGAGGAACGGGCTTGCACAAAAGGGAGAATACAATGAGTGACCGGTATGCGGCCTATGACAAGCTGACGTTCGACTATCCGGCAAAGCGCGTCCTGCGCATGACCTTCGACCGGCCACAGACCTTCAACTCGGTCGATGCCGAGACGCATACGCAGATGACCGATGTCTGGCGTGACATCGACCGCGATCCGGACATCAACACGGTGATCGTGACCGGTGCCGGCAAGGCGTTTTCGGCCGGCGGCGATTTCGGCCTGATCGAAAGCATGGCCGGCAACTTCAATCAGGTCATGGCGACCTGGAAGGAGGCGAAGGACCTCGTCTACAACATCATCAATTGCAACAAGCCGATCATCTCGGCGATCAACGGTCCTGCGGCGGGTGCCGGTCTGGTGGTCGGCATTCTCGCGGACATCTCCATCGCGGGCAGGAAGGCCAAGATCGTCGACGGTCACCCGCGACTGGGCGTGGCGGCCGGCGACGTCGCCGCAATCATCTGGCCGCTTCTGTGCGGCATGGCCAAGGCGAAATACTACCTGCTCACCTGCCGCGCGATCTCGGGAGAGGAGGCCGACCGGATCGGCCTCGTCTCGATGTGTGTCGAGGACGAGGTGTTGCAGGACACCGCGCTCGAGATCGCCAGCGAACTCGCCAACGGCTCGCAGAGCGCGATCCGCTGGACCAAATACGCGCTGAACAACTGGCTTCGCCAGGCCGGTCCGATCTTCGACACCTCGACCGCGCTCGAGATGCTCGGCTTCATGGGTGACGACGTCAAGGAAGGCGTCGCCTCGCACCGGGAGAAGCGCAAGCCGAATTTCCGCACGGATTGCCCGATCTGACGCAAGCCGGGCGAGGCCGTAGCACGAGGCCTGCCCCGCCGGCCTCGCCTCAATCCGCCATGTTGCGGTACCGGTCGAGCCCGCCGGAATGCATCACGCGTCCCATCAGCGGCGCGCCGATCATCCGTTCGGCCGCCTGCGCCGCCGCAATCAGCTTGTCCAGGTCGATGCCCGTCCCGATGCCGAGTTCGTGGCAGAGGAACACGGCATCTTCCGTGCAGACATTGCCCGCCGCGCGGGCATGCCCGTGGCTGGCGAAGGGGCAGCCGCCGAGCCCGGCGACCGAGGTCTCGAACAGGTCGACACCCATGGCGAGCGCCGCATGGACATTCGCGATCCCGAGGCCTCGCGTGTCATGGATATGCAATCCGATGCGCGCCTCGGGCGCGATGTCGCGCAGCCCGCCGATCATCCGCCTGACCGCTTCGGGATTCGCCCATCCCATCGTATCGGCGATCACCAGGGTGGGGATCTCGATCTCCTCTTCCTGCGCCAGACGCAGGACGAACCGGAAATCGTCCAGGACCTTGTCCTGCGGGATGGCGCCTTCGAAGTTGCATCCGAAGGCGGCCATCACATAGGCCGTCTCCACCGTGCAGCCGTTCTCCTTATAGAGCCGTATCCAGTCGCGCTGGCGCTCGCGCATTTCAGCCGCGGAGCAGTTGTTGTTCTTCCGCGAGAAGGTGTCGGAGGCGTAGAACAGGAGCCGCGGGTCGATATGAACGTCCTTGGCCGCCAGAGCCTTGCGGAAGCCGCTGTCGTTGAGCCACAACGCGGTGTACTGCACCCCTTCGACGCGCTTGATCCGCTTGAAGAGTTCGCCGGTATCGGCCATCTGGGGCACATATCGCGGACTGACGAAGGATCCCACCTGGATGCGTTTCAATCCGCTGTCGCTGAGCAGGTCGATGAACTCGACGCGTTGCTCGATCGGATAGATCTTCTTTTCGATCTGGAACCCTTCGCGGGGGCCTTCCTCGCGGAATTCGACGAATCTCGGATAGCCGGTCATCTCTCCTGCACCTCCAGGGGCGCGATCTCGGCGATCGTCTGTCCACGGTCGACCATGTCGCCTTCGCGGACGGCGATCCTGGCCGCGCGGCCCGATGCCGTAGCCTTGATCGAGATCTCAAGCTTCATCGATTCCAGAATTGCCACCGTATCGCCGGCGGCGACCGCATCGCCTTCGTGGACCGCGACCTTGACGATCAGGCCCGTCAGTGGCGAGCTCAGCACCCCATCCGCCATCGGCTGGCGCGTCGCTGCGGCGAGCGGAGGCAAGATGCGAAAGCCGAGGCGTCGGCCGGCGGTTTCGATGTCGATCTCGCCGGCGCGTTCCGCAACATAGGCCGCACGCGCATTGCCGACGACATCCTCAACACGATGCGCGCCGCCGATTATGCGGTACGGGAAACGGACCCGTTCGAAACCAAGCCGGCCTTTTCACTGAGCGCTCGCGAAGTGTCTCCACACGTCAATCGCATTCGCCTTCTCTGGCACCGCATGCGCGAGCCGATCCTTGCGCGCTTTCCCAAGCCACCGGGCAGGCCGAACGATGCCCGCCCTTATCTGAAGCAGGTCGAAGAAATCTACGTCACCGACGCCTATCACTCGCTTTCGATCGAAGGCTATCGAGTCAGCCCCGCATTGATCGAACGCGTGCGCAGCGGAAACTGGAATCCGGACGGTAATGACCAGGATCGCGAACACCGCGACGCACTCGCGGCAAGAGGCTATTGGCAAACCGTGACAGCTCACAGAAGGACCGGAGGCGGACAGACCGATGAGCGCGGATACCGACCATCTTGCTGCCGAAGCTGCTTGCTACGTTCTAGAGACGCGACGGCTCAGCGGCGGAAGGTCAGCGCCGCAATGAAGCGTCTGTCGTGAATCACGACAGACGTGTCGCGGAGCCTGATCGAGTTACAAGAGATATTTGCCTACTTCACCACCTTGTCGATGAATCCGAGCGTCGTCGCGTTCTCCATGAGGGTTCGCACCTTTGCGCGATCCAGTCCGCCAGAGACTTCTGCATCGATTTCCAGCTTTAACGAGACATCACTCCCCGGCAACGTCGTAAGCTGTTGTACGATTGCCTCAACAATCTGGTGCATGTCGCGGGCTGGCCGGTCGGATGAAATCATAACTGTGCCAATGAATCGGGTAGGCAATTTTTCTGCTTGTTTGGCTCCGGCTTCTTGTCCGCTTTGGTCACCAGTTGTCGTGCCAGTGCCTGTCGCGGTTGGCCCGGTGCCCGCTCCTGTGGACTCGGTCGTTTCTGCCGTCGGCCTGGGACGATGAGCTTCGGCTACGTCTGGTTTAACGATCACGCTATCGCGGTCGATTACGACATGCGGGTTAGCCGCTTTCTCGATCAACAGCCCGAGATATTTCTGCGTGCCTTCTTCCCAGCGCTCGGCGTAGGCAAATGGGCCGGGCAGCATGCCTGACACGGCGGCCTGAACAGCCTTCACCAACACTGCCTGATTTTTGAGGCGGGGCAGGTACGTGTAGCGGTTAAGGTATTCCCAAAGGTCCTTCAGCAAAAGATGCGGCTTGTCATTCCAGATGTAGCGCTGGAGGTCACGATCGAGCCTGGTCGGGCCGAGTTCCGGCAACAGACCTTCATCGCTAACCAGTTTTTTGCTGGCACGAGATAGAAGACCGTCCTGAGCGGGCACCTTGCCAGAGGCCCACTCGACTTCCGCCTGAGCGCTCTCCTGGTGCGGATAGATCAGGTAGCACCAGCATTCGCGCAGACGTGTCTTCAGAGTCTCATTCGCCTCGACGGATTTCGCCCCGGCCAATGCGATATCACTTGTCTTCAGATCGAGGCGCTTGTCGTCCTTGACGACCGAAGCCCATGCGAGCGCCGACCGGACGGCATTTTTGAGATTATCTAATTGTCGCGACTCCGCCGCGAGGAACACCAGCGTGTTCCGGTAGACCCGCGGGGTCGATCCGCGCTGCATCAGAATGTCTTTGGCTTCGGTAAGCGCTTCCGAACCGTCGCGGCCCGTGTGGGGGTGTGCTACGCCGAGCACTACGGCCCGGACACCGCCGGGTTCATCGGGTACGTCCGCGGAGGACGAAGGGGCGACCTGTACTGCGTCAAAGTGACCGCGATCGCTGATGGCATTGATGTACTTCGTCAGTTCCTGATCGATTGTCATCAGCACGAGCGCTTCTTCGAGCTGACCGGCGCGATCCGCGGCAATGCGATTCAAGCTGGCCGACATCGAATACCAGTAGCGGCCAAGATCGCTATGCATGAACTTGGCCTGATTCGTTAGACGGCGCAACGCATCGCCAAAGATGGCCGGTCGTTCGCCCGGCTGGACGACGCCAAGGTTGATTTGTTTGTCGTCGAGACCCTTGTTCTCTTCCTTATGGGTTGGAGCAGAGCCCATGAAAATCGCACGAGCGACGCGTCGCGTCGCCGAATAGCGATTAAGGTTGGGCGCGGATTGGTCAATTTTGTAGGGCGTCGAGTTCGCCCCATCGACATCGCCAGCTATGATCGATTGCCAGTTCACGTCGAGATAGTGCAGCAGTTCCGGCTCGACCCGTGCCGAGCTGATCGCAACGCTGCCCGGCATGATCATCACCGAAGGATCGTTGCTCATCCATAGCTCATGGATGACCTGTGCCATAAGGCGCAAGACGCCACGCGTCCGCTGAAATTTTTCCAGCGATCCCCAGCTTGTATAGAGCTGGTCAAACAGCTCCGGGTGAATCGGATATGCCTTCTCCAGCTTCCGGCGATAATCCTCGTCGGCGCACCCCTGCGGGAAATCATTCCCGTTTTCGCGATAGAGCTTCGCGAATTGCTTAAGTGTATTGTCCTTGTGATGGTGCCTGTCGCCTGGGATTTCCTTAAACAGCCGGCGCCGGACAATCTCATAGCTCTCTTCCTGAGACGCGGGCCTCCACGACGACTCGACCCGTGAGAATGTTTGCTTCAGGCGCGCCAGTGCTTCCTGACCACCTTCGCCACCAACCTCAATTAGTGAAGCAGGCAGCGAGGCGACGAGGAGCGTGCCGGGGCTGGCTTTAGCCTGCCTGCGCGTAGCCGCTCCGGCGAAGCCAGGTTGCCCGCCATCCTCTACACCAACAACACCGGGCGCGGGTGGCGCGTCCGTCAAATTTCGCCGCGCGCCTCGCCGGATGGCTTGGCGCGCGGGCATTCTCACGAATGCTGATGAAGAACATAAACCCGAGCGTACTTCCCGCTACCGTTCTCTGCGGGCTTCAGTTCCCCCGGACGCCGTCCCGCTGCCGCTCAGCGCCCGGCGCAGCGTAATCGCATCCACGCCGAGACGGGCTGCGACGGCTTTGCGCGCCTGCCCCGATGCGACCGCCGCCCGCGCTTCTTCAATTTGCGCATCGGTGAGTTTGCGCGGGCGGCCCACGTGCTTGCCGTCACGCTTGGCGGCGGCCATGCCGGCCCTTGTCCGCTCGGAAATCAGCTCGCGTTCGAACTCGGCGAGGGCGGCGAAGATGCCGAAGATCAGCCGCCCGTTCGCCGTCGTCGTGTCGATCTCCGCGCCCTGACCCTCCAAAACTTTAAGGCCAACCCCTTTTGTCGTCAGCTCATGCGCGAGGTTCACGAGGTGCCGCAGGTCGCGGCCCAGCCGGTCGAGTTTCCACACCACCAGCACGTCGCCGGGCTTTGCGGCCTTCAGTGCGCGTTTGAGGGCGGGCCGGTTTATCGCCGCGCCCGATATGCCCTTGTCCTCGTAGATGCGCTCGCATTCGGCGCGTTTAAGCGCCTGCCGTTGCAGGGCGAGATTCTGATCCTCTGTGGAAACGCGCGCGTAGCCGATTTTCATGGCGAACCTTCACAGCTCAGGCCCGCTTGCGCTGCCGTCTTCAAAGCCGAGCGGCTTCCGAAAACCCGACGAAAGGGGTGGAATGCACGCGTTGCTGACACACTAGCGGAGATCCGTGAAGGCGATGCCTTCCATAATCCGGAAGTCAGATCTGAGATCAGAAAGAAGCGAGCATATCGAAAGCGGAAACATCCGGAAGGGCTTGGGC
>DASVDU010000245.1:0-28683 GCA_036380915.1 Hyphomicrobiaceae bacterium
GCGCGTGACGTTGAAGTCGAACCGCTCCGCGTCCTGATGCAGCACGTCGATTTCGAGGGCGTCGTTCATGGTCCAGAGGTCGTAGAGCTTTACGAACGTGCTCATCGAGGTCCCCTCGGGTTCGGCAGACGCGAATTGGCGACCTTGCTCGATGGCCGACTTCCGGACCGACTCCGCGATGATTTCCTCGGCTGCCGCCTCACCGAGCCGCGTTACGAGCTCATCATGAATGATCTTCAGGAGCTGCGCCTCGATGCGGCGCCGTTCGATGATCGGGATTTGCATTGCTTCACCTCATGCCATTCTTCGGTCTCATCCAATAATGCCTGATACGAGGAAGGCGATCAGAATATCGGCGAGTTGCAAGCACATGAAGGGAATGCCTGCCGGCGCTATGGTGCGCAGATGGAAAATCGAAGGTGATACCGGGGGTATCCGATCGGGCGCGCTTGACGAGAATTTCCACTAAGTTCGTGTACTCATAACCGAGCCGCAGACAACCTTTGGCCGCCGCGTGCCGGCAGCGGGCCCGAATGCCGCTTCCGGACCCGGTGCCTCACCATCCGGTTCGTCCGTCCGCGGAAATTCCGCGGGTTACCGCCCCGCGCGTCAAGCGGGAGCAGCGAAGCTCCCGGGGCTGTTCGGGGTGGCGCGCCACTCGGGCGTGCGGTCCCGGCTCGCTTCGGCCAGCGCCCGCCGCACGCCGTCGGCGTCGAAGTCCGTGGTGTAGACCGGGCTGCCGGGCTGCTGCCGCCAGGAGTCGTCCAGCCCCCCCGCATCAACGGCGTCGAAACCGAGCTCGTCGACGAGCCGCGTCACGACGGCCTTGGCTGTGTCGTCGTCGCCGGCAACGGGAAGGGCGATGCGCCCGGGCGTGCCGGCAGGCCGGCCTGCCTCCATCAGATGCTGGGCAAAGATGTTGTTGAACGCCTTGATGACGGGCCGACCCAGCTGTTGCTCGACCCAGCGGCTCTCCGGCATGCCCGCCTCGATCGCTTCGATGCGGCCGTCGCGCTGTCGCGGGTAGTAGTTACCGGTATCGACGACGACCACCCTCTCGTCCGTATCGGCAAACAATCCCGCCGGCAGGTTCGGTACGTTTTTCTCGGGGATGGTCACGACGACCAGATCCACGCCGCGAACCGCGTCGCGGACCGAGACGGCGGTCGCGCCGGTCTCGGCAGCCAAGTCGGCGAGCGTTTCGGGGCCTCGTGAGTTGGCCACGGAGACCTGGTGCCCCAGCGCGGTAAGGCGACGGGTGAGCGTCCCGCCGATTTGGCCCGCGCCGATAATGCCAATCTTCATGATGCCTCCTCCTATGGAACAGGGTCGCTGAGATCCGAGGGACCTCGTGCGCATCGGGAGAGAGTTCCCGTTTCGACGAGATATGGGTTTGTTATGTCTCACGGGCAAACCCGAGCAAGCCCTCTCCTCGCCCGACGACCGCTCGTTGGACCGCACTCGATTTCGAGACGCTCAGCCCTTCGAAGGCGATGTATGAGACCATCGGCGGAACCTCGGCATCGCCCCGGTTTGCCGCCCGTCCTTCACCACGCCGGCTCTCACGCGCCACTTCGCTCGCCGCGATCGGCTCCTCCGAGCGGCGCGCGATCGTGATTCCGCGACGGCCGGCAAGCCCCCTCCGGTCGAAAGACCTTGAAGTGCCGCCGGAAGTGCACGAGCCGGCCAACGATCCTGCGCCGGCGCCCGTCCGGGGCCGCACACCGCAGCGCGGATCCCGGCAGCTCGGCCGTTCGGACGAAACCGGGGAGGGAGCGGCCGCGCCGAATACGCCGAATCACGCGCCCGACCCGGTCCTGGCGAGCGCCTTGGGGCCGGGCGTCGGACCGATCGAAACTTACGCGGCGCGGCGCTCGTCGCTTCGCGCTTGGGCCTGTGCCGGGGTCTGTACCGGCTCGGCGGCGGCCGCGACTGCCGGCGCGCGCCGGTCTTCCCTGCGGGTGACCACGCCTGCCACCACGGCCGGGATGTCGGCGCGGTTGATGCCGATGTCGCGCAGTTCGCGGTCGGTCAGCCGGGTCAGCTCCTCGTAAAGGGCATGCTGGCGCTTGGCGTCGGCGAAGGCCTGTGCCACGCCGCCCAGGCCGCGAAACACGGCCCGCACGGCCCTGATCAGGGCGCCGCCGATGATCTCGGCGCGGTCGCGGCGCGCCTGCTTGCGGATCCGCTCCGCCTCATCAAAATCGATTCGATCAAATTCGTGCATACCGGGCCTCCGTCACGCCGTCCGCTCCCCCTTGGAGCGGCACATCCACCTTCAACTCGCCCGATAAGTGGCCATTCTTTTGCGCCGCAGTAGGCTTGCTTTTGCATCGCAACAATGCAGGAATTGCAGGGCCTTGAAAGACATTCCGGTCGAGCGGGCTTCACGCGCTTCCGCTGGACCCGATCGCCGGAGAGGATCATTCATGACGAAGCATCCCAAGAAGAGAGACTTCCCGGTAAGTCACGTTCGGCGGTACCTGGAGCCCGGCCCGATCGTGCTGGTGTCTTCGAAATGGCAGGACGAGGCGAATATCATGACGATGGGCTGGCACACGGTCATGGAATTCACGCCTTCGCTCGTCGGATGCATCATTGCCGGCGGCAATCACAGCTTCCACCTGATCCGCAATAGCGGCGAATGCGTCATCAACCTACCGACGACGGCGCTGACCGATGCCGTCGTCGGAATCGGCAACAGCTCGGGAGCGGAGATCGACAAGTTCCGGGAATTCGGCCTGACGGCCGGCGAGGCCCGAGAGGTCGAGGCACCCTTAATCCGCGAGTGCCACGCCAATTTCGAATGCCGGCTCCACGACGACACGCTGATCGATAGATACAACTTCTTCATTTTCGAGGTCGTGCGAGCGCACGTCGCCCCATCGCCGAAGCACCCCCAAACGCTACACTACACTGGCGACGGTGTGTTCATGGTTTCTGGCCAGATCGTCAACCGGCGGTCGCAGTTTCGGCCGGGGATGTTGTGAAAGGCCTGTAGCATATCGACGACCGGCATGGCTGAGCCGAACCGGCCGCTCTGCGAGGGGAGCCGGACAAGCGACCCTGCGTCCGGCTCCAAGGCGCCATGAGTAGCCTTTCGGCCAAAGAAATCCGGGCTGCTCGGATGAGCGATCCTCCCGCAAAATAGGCTTACAAGGCCTGCTTCGCGCGGCTCACATCGCCTTCTGCAAACCGAGAAAGGCGAAACGCCTTGAGGTCCAGAGACGGTCTATTCGCAGCAATCCATTCCGCAAGTTGCTTCCCGACAGATGGTCCCAGAGCAAATCCATGCCCACTGAACCCGGCAGCAACGAAGAGAGATAAATTCGGGCTGGGCCTGTCGATGATCGGGATGGCATCCGGCGTCAGATCAATGCGTCCAGCCCAGACACGATCAAGCCCTACATTACCCAGATGCGGAAACAGTCCACGAAACTGCGCTAGATTCCTCAGTACCTTGCGCATGTTGGGCTTGACCTCCGGTAATGGCCTTGCAGATGCTTCCTTGCCGAATGATGCGCGGAGATGATTGATGAACTCACCGCCAACCGTGAGCCGCAGGAGCCGCCAATTGCGCCGGTACGCGGGTAGGAAGTAGCGCAGATTGCGAAAGGAGTTGGGCGTGATCTCGTAGTCGGGGCCCATTCCCCGATAGCCATTGCCCAGAGTGTAGCTGCCGTCGGCCCGCGGACGGTAGGCGACCGTCGGGCCCCATAGAGCCACCCTGGTGAATGGTTCGGCTGCGGTGGTCTGGCCGACCGACGAGGTGATAACTTGAATCGGCAGGTTGAGCCCGAGCTTGCGGGCGAGCATCGGGGCACCGATGCCAGCGGCGATTACCACGACAGGGGCTCTGCAGCGCCCGTTGATCGTCACGATGCCGCTCACCTGACCGGCCTGGGTTTCGATCTCGATAACGGGCTCATGCTCGTGGATTCTGGCGCCTGCGGCGCGGGCTGCTTCAGCGATCGTCCGCGTGGAGGTCGGCGGCTCTCCATGAGCATCGCCCGCGGTGTAGAGACCGGAGCGCCAGTTGCCACTCAGGCCGGGGATGAGGTCCTGGATCCCAGCCTTGTCGAGAACCGTCGTGCCGAGATTGAACTTGCGGGCGATCTCATGCCCGCTGATCACCCGCTCCTCATCCGCTTCGGTCTCGGCCGGCACGAGAATTCCACCCTGGGTGAACTGCGTCGCCTCTTGGCCAAAGCGTTGCGTGAGTTCGACCCACAAGCGATTGGCTTCGGCGGCGAGCGGCAGCTCGGCCTCGTGGCGGCCTTGTTGGCGGATGAACCCCCAGGCGCGGCTCGACTGCTCCGATGCGACGGTTCCGCGCTCGAAGACTGAAACCTTGAGCCCACTCCGGGCGAGATGCCAGGCGGCGGAGCACCCGACGATGCCGGCCCCGATGATCGCGACGTCGACCGGCTCGAAGACCTTATCGGACATGGCGGTTATCCCCACACCTGCTCGAAAACGCGGAGGAAGTTTCCGCCGAGCACTTTCGCGATCTCCGCATCCGTGAATCCGCGCCGCTTCAACGCCTGGGGCAAGAGCGCGAAGTCATCGATAGCCTCGAACCCCTCGGTATAGACGGTCTCCATCGTGTAGGAGCCGACGATCGCCGGATAACGGCGCCGAAAGAAGCGCTCGAACCGGATGAACGACTCGCCCTCGAAGAAGTCGGAGCCGATGCCGACATGGTCGATCCCGAAGCGCTCACCCACATAGGCAACGTGATCGATCATGTCATCGATGCTTGGCCTCACCCCCGGCTGCTTCTCGCAGAAGGGTGCATAAGCCGTGATCCCGACGACGCCGCCACGCTCGGCGAGCGCCTTAAGTACGTCGTCGGTCACGTTTCGCGGATGCTCGACCAAGGCGCGCACATTGGCGTGGCTGATGATCGGGATGCCCCGCGCGAAGCCGATTGCCTCCTTTGCGGTCCTCTGCCCGGCATGGGCCAGATCAACGACCATGCGACAATCGTCGATCTCGCGGATGCAGATCCGGCCGAACTCGGTGAGGCCCGTGTCGTTGGCCTCGAGCGCGCCGCATCCAATCGAGCTCTGTTCGTTGTACATGAGCTGCACGATGCGCTGTCCGAGCCGCGCCATGATGAGTATGAGGCTCGGATCGTTCTCGATCTTGGTGTCGAACCCCTGGCAGCCGAAGATGATCCCAAGCCGCCCCTCCGTCTTGGCGCGCACGATGTCGGACGCGGCCTGGACGTGGAGGAGCCGGGGTTCGAGCTCGAAATAGGAAAGATAGCCGTGGACGGAGTGAAGATAGGCGCGGAAATCATCGGTGCCCTGGGCGACACCCTTGATACCCATCGTGACGTTCATCGTGGTAAGACCGGAGGCAAGTGCCCGGTCGAGCCACGGCTTGCCGTTGCGCATGGGTGGCGGCACCTGCGCGCTCGGCAGAAGCGCCGCCGAACCCATCCCGTCGACGATCATAAGCTGGGAAGTCATTTTCGCCGCCTCAGCGCCGCGACAGCAGCTTGCCGCCGCTTGCCCAGTTGTGCGGCGGAACATCGTCGAACACGATGAAGATGCTTTCGGCCTTCGCCCCCGCAAGCTCCACCAGGGCCTTTGTGACCGCTTCCGCAACGGCGGCCTTCTGGTCTTCGCTCCGCCCTTCGATGAGCTCTATTCTTACATAAGGCATGTCGTCGTCCTTCTTCTTGATGTTGGCGCCGGCCGGCAGGCGCGCCTCTAATATCCCAGCGCGTAGCTCGGGCGTCTGGGGTCGGCCGCGGCCCGGCGGATACCGGAATCGACGTCGAGCCTGACCGTGCAGACGCCGCCGGCACGCCAGTTCCGGTCCCGCCACCACTGGACCTCATGCCCCTTTTCTGCGAGCACATCGCCCGTCTGCGCGGGGATGAGGTCTTCGAGTACCAATCGGTTGATCTCCACCGTATGGGGCTCGAAGGAGGAGGGAAAACTGTAGGTCGCAAAGCGCGGGGCCTCGACCGCCTGCTGCATGTCCATCCCGAACAGGTCGATGTTGAGGAACACCTGGAGCATGGCCTGGCTCTGGACGTCACCCCCGGGCGTGCCGAACGGCATGACGAACCGGCCGGGCCGGATAGCGATTGCCGGATTGGGTGTAAGGCGCGGACGCCTGAGTGGTGCGACCGCGGCGGGGTGACCCGGCCGCGCCCAGGATTGGCACCCTCTGGAAGATGGGCACAGGCCCGTTCCAGGAATGACGGGCGTGTTATTGGAAGCATCGCTCGGCGTTGCGGCGAAAGCGTTGCCGTGTCGGTCAACCACACAGACGAACGATGTATCGATCCTGGGATCGGTGCCGGTACCGAGGACCGTCCCCTTGATCTCTGGCGGTATCTGCGGTGGCCGCGGCCCGTCCGGAACGTCTCCCGCGGGCGCAAGCCCGGTCACGGCGGATCGATCATCGACGAGCGCCACGCGCCGTTTTGCATAGTCCTTCGACAGGAGCGCCGCCGCGGGAACGTCGAGATGGCGCGGGTCACCGTAATAGGCCTCGCGGTCGGCAAAGGCGAGCTTCGTCGTCTCGACCAGAAGGTGGATGTAGTCGGGCGTATTGTGGCCGAGGGCCTTGAGGTCTCGATGCTCGAGCATGTTGAGGATCTGCAGGAGCGAGGGCCCCTGGCACCAGAAGCCGCAAGCGTAGAGGTCGGTCCCATGGAAGCTCGAACGGATCGCGGGCTCGACCTCGACGGAGAACGAGTCGAAGTCCGCCATCGAAAGGAAGCCCCCATGCGCCTGATGATAGTCGACAATCCGCCTTGCGATGTCTCCGCGATAGAAAGCGTCCCGCGCGGCGCACAGGCCAGCGCTTCGGCCGCGATGTGCGTGGGCTTTCTCTTCATCCGCCATGTACCGGATGGTGTTCGCGAGATCCCGCTGGCGGAAGACGTCACCGACGCGCGGAGCGGCGCCATTCGGGAGGTAGACCTGCCTACTCGACTCCCAGCGGTTATAGCCCGCGAGGTTCGTCGCGATCATTTCCGCCATCAGCGGATACATAACGAAGCCGCTCTCCGCGAACCCGATGGCGGAGGCCGCGACCTCCGCGAAGCTCATGGTGCCGAAACGCTCCAGCGCGGTAATCCAGGCATCCGGCGCGGCGGGCACGACGGTCCGCAGGATGCCGACGGGAATATTTCCTCCGAATTCCTTCACGAAAAAGCCGAGCGATGCCGCCTTCGGCCACCAGCCGAGCCCGCTGATGCTGGAGACTTCCCCGGTGTCGGCCATATAAACGAGGATCGGAGCAACGCCCGCGAAATTGACGAAATCGCTTTGCACGACCGAAAGAGCGATGCCCGCAGCGACGCCGGCATCGACCGCGTTGCCCCCCGCTTCGAGAACGCCGAAGCCGGCATGAGCCGCCAGATAGTGCCCGGCCGAGACCATGTGGTTGAGGCCTGCGAGAGTGGGCCGCATGGCGACCGGCGCGCTGCCCTTGGTCCGATCGACCGCCCCCACATCAACTGCCATGTCCGCGCCCTTCTTTCTATTTGTATTCGCAAAGCAGTCGGCGCCGCCGGACTCGCTCGTCATCTCCTGCCCGGTAGCACCAGATCCAGCCCGGCAAAACGCTGAGCCCCAATGATGATGAATGCCGAGACCACCACGACCAAGGTCGAGACGGCAAGCATGTCCGGGCGAAAGTCGAACTGCATGTCGAGGAAGATCTGGACGGGCAGCGTCATATTGTCCCCGCTCACCAGAAAGATGGCGATCGGGACGTCGCCGAAGGAAACGATGAAAGAATAGAACATCCCCGCGGCGACACCCGGCCGCATCAACGGGAAGGTCACGCGCCAGAAGGTCGACCAGTGGGTCGCCCCGAGGCTGTGGGCGGCCTCTTCGATGCTGGGATCGACGCGGGCCAGAACCGCGGACACCGAGCCGACACTGTAGGGGATGGCGACGAACAGATGGGCAATGACGAGGCCCCAGAGATTACCGAGCGCGTTGACACCGGTGATCGCCGCGACTTGGTAGTAAAACTGCAGAAACACGGCGCCCGTCACAACCAGCGGTATCTGGATCGGCAGCCGGAAGAACGACTGGAACAGCTCCTTGCCCCACACATTCCCCCGGACAATTCCGAGAGCTGCACACATCCCGACGACGGAGGAAAAGATCGCCACGCCGACGGCGACGATAAAGCTTGTCCACGCGGCCTCGATGTACTTGGACGGTATGCTCGAATACCACTCGAAGGTGATCCCGCGCGGCGGGAAGGCAACGAAATAGGCCTCGCCGGTATCGAACGAGGCGCCCACCACCACGATGAAGGGTGCAACCAGGAACAGGATGGCGAAGCCGGCGGCCAGCCAAGACAACCTGAAGCCGGTGAATCCTTTCATGAGGCTCATGGAGTCCTCCGCACTCGTCGGCTTGCCCAGATGCCAACGGCGACATTGATGAGGAAAACGAGCACGAGCAAGGTCGTCGAGAGCGCCGCGCCGAGCCCGTATTCGGTGCTCTGGATGATCGTCTGCTGAATGAGTACGGGGATTGTCCGGACCCTGCCGCCGCCGAGCAGGACCGCGGAGGTAAAGGCGCCCATGCTCATGTTGAAGGTGATCAGCGCGCCTGCAACCAATCCCGGCTTGGCGAGAGGCAGGATGATACGGCGCCAGAGCGATGCGCGTGTTGCTCCATGGACCTCCGCCGCCTCTTCAAGGCTGAGCGGAATGGTCTGGATGACGCTGAACAGGAGCATGATGAACAGTGGAAGCGTATACTGTACCAGCCCGATGAGGACCCCGAGCTCGTTATTGATGAACTGGAGCGGGCTCGAGACAATCCCGAGATACAGCAGCAGGTTGTTGACCATCCCGGATGAGCCCAGGATGATGTTGAGCCCCATGAGCTTGATGACCACGGTGATCAGCGATGTCGTAAGCAGGAGCCCCAGAATTCCGGTCGAGAGCCGTGCCGGCATTCGAGCGAGTGCATAGGCTGTCGGGAAGCCGACGAGCATAACCACCACAACGGTCGCGACCGATAGGTAGATCGTGAGCCAGATGGATCCGAGATAAAGGGGATCGGTCAGAACGGTCCAGTAATTTGCGAGCGTTAGCTCGTCCGATATCTGGCCGAGACCGAGGTCCTGATGGAAGCTCAGCCAGACGAAGCCGAGCTGAGGAAGAACGAGAAGCGCAAACGAGAGCGCGGCGGCTGGCCACAAGAAGCGCTCCCAACGCACTCGGTGCGGATCGACGGCGTGCGCATTCCGAACCTTACCCGGCCAGCCCGCACGCTGTTTCTGCTCCGCTCTGTTGGCCATGCTCATCGGGCGCGCCGCATCTCGGTATCAGCTTCCTCGAATCTAAACTTTCGGGGGCGGCAGCTTAGGAGGGACGCGCCGCATCGGCGTCTGCTTCCAAGGAGAATGCGATTCCAGCTTCCGGCCTCCAGCCGACCTGGACCCGGGCTCCCTCCTCAGCTGGCGCAGTGTTTGCCGAGCTTTCGACAAGCAACGTCTCGCCATGCGGCAGACGAACCGAGTAGTAGATGAGATTGCCGAGAAAGCGCCGGCTTTCGACGGTGCCGTAAACCGTGTTGAACCGCGAAGACGGCTCTGCCGCGTTCAGGCAAAGCTGTTCGGGGCGAACCGAGAGAGCGATCGGCTGCCCCACCGCCTCCCTTCCCGATGCAATGATCTGGATCTCGAACCCGTCGGCGATCCGGACGGTGCAGCAATCGCCGGTCGCGCCGGTTACCCGGCCACTGAGCAGATTGTTCTTGCCGATGAAATCGGCCACGAACGTGCTACGCGGTGCCCTGTAGAGATCCTCCGGCGTTCCCGTCTGCTGGACCTCCCCGTCGGCCATGATGACGATGCGGTCGGCCAGGCTCATGGCTTCCTGCTGATCATGGGTCACCATAATCGTAGTGATGCCGAGGTTGCGCTGGATCCTGTGCAGCTCGATCTGCATCGACTCCCGCAGCTTCAGGTCGAGCGCGCCCAGGGGCTCGTCCATGAGCAGGACCTGCGGGCGGAACGCAAGGGCTCGCGCGAGCGCCACGCGCTGCTGCTGGCCTCCCGACAGCTCGCCGATATAGGCATCTGCGCGCGCCGAAAGCCGGACCAGCTCGAGAAGCTCGCTCACACGCGCCCTGGTCTCGGCTCGCGGGACCTTCCTCTCCCTCAGGCCGAACCCGACATTCTCCGCGACCGTCATGTTGGGAAAAAGGGCATAGTTCTGAAAGACCATGCCAATGTTGCGGCGCCTCGGAGGAAGGCCGACAACGTCCTTGCCATCGATCAGGATATGGCCGGCGGTGGGTTGCACGAAGCCTGCGACCATGCGGAGCGTCGTCGTCTTTCCGCATCCCGAGGGGCCGAGGAGCACGACGAACTGCCCCTCGGCAACGTCCAGGGTGACGTGTTTGACAGCGTCAATACCGGCAAAAGACTTCGAGACGCCACGCAGAGATACGCTTGCCATGCCCGCCCTTTTCACACCTACGGATCAGTTTCAAACCCGCCTAGGCGACGGATTGGACTAAGACTCTCCGCGCATGGGAGTAAATGCAGGGTCAGCGGTGGATCTCACGGCTCCAGGTTTCACGCCATGCTTTCTCGTCGAGCTTGTTCCAGTCGATCTGAAAAATATTCTCCAGGTCGGCATCGTCCAGGAGCAGGAGTTCCTTGCTGATCGGATCGTCCTTGAGCTTGATGCGCGCTTGGCTGATCACGGGGATCGTGCCGGTCGCCCTTCCATGCTCGAACTGATTTTCGGGCGCCAGCAAGTCGTTGATGAATGCCTCCGCCGCTGCGACGTTCGGCGAATTGGTGACGACATAGTCCGGAACCTGCCAGATCGCCGCGCGGCGATCACCGAATGATGTGTAGCCGACGCTCACCGGAACGCCCGAACGCTTCAGCCGGGAGGCCCATCCGGCATGCCATGGAGCAGCCCAGATGTCACCCGAGCCGAACCGGGTGGCGAGTTCGGTCGATGCGGAGAAGAAATAGCTTGGCGAGATTTCGTTCACGAGCTTGACGGCACCGTCCATATGCGCCTCGTCGCCGCCGCTCTCGTAGGCAAGGCCGACGACAGCGTTCCAATGCTGCGCATTACCGATATCGGGAAACGCGACCCGCCCCTTAAGCTTCGGATTCGTCAGATCAGTGTAATGAGTAGGCGGCTCGATGCCCGCCTCCTTGAACTTGTCGACATTGTAGACGACGCCGTCCTCGGTAAACACACTGACGACCTCGTATTCGCTGCGCGCCCATTTCGGCGCAGCCTTGGTGTTGGGGAGGTTGTCGTAGTTCAGCTTCTCGATGAGCCCGGCCTTGGCCATGGGATTCGTGATGTGCGGGAAACCCTCCATCGCATCGAACGGAACCTGGCCCTGCCGGCTCGCGGCGATGAGCTTAGCGAGATTGTCCTCGGGATTGCCAAGGACGTATTCGACATTCACCCCCGACGAGATCAGATCGCTCACGACATTCTTGTTGATGGAATCACGCCAGCTTCCACCCCAGGTCGCAATACGCAATGTCGTTCCCGACAGCTCGGCCGCGAAACTGAATCGCGAGGCCACGCTGAGGCCGATAGCGGCAAGCGGCGCCGCGAGGCTCATGCCGACGAATTCTCGGCGCGTACGCTGAAGCATCGAGTTTCCTCCCATTTTGTGCATTCCCAAATTATGTTTCACTCCACCGTAGCACAGCTTGCGACCGAGTCCAACAAATGTCCCAATCCATTTGCCATCATAGGGACTATTGCACCCGAGCGTACTGCTACAATGCGCCCTCGCCCGTCTGCCGTCGCCGTCGGTTCGGCTTAGCTGGCGAGCCCGCCTATACAGATATATTTGATCTCGAGGAACTCCTCGAGGCCGTGCTTCGATCCCTCGCGCCCGATTCCCGATTCTTTCACGCCGCCGAACGGGGCGCTCTCGCTCGCGGTCACGCCCACATTGATCCCGACGATCCCGGCTTCGAGGCTCTCCGCCGCGCGCCAGACGCGGCCGATATCTCGCGTGAAGACGTAGGAAGAGAGACCATATGGGGTGTTGTTGGCTCGGGCGAAAACCTCTTCTTCCGTGGCGAATTTCAGCACGGAGGCGACGGGACCGAATGTCTCCTCACAAGCCGTCAGCATATCGTCGGTGACGTCGGCAAGCACGGTCGGTTCGAAGAATGTGCCGCCGAGGCTGTGACGGCATCCGCCCGCGAGGACTCGGGCTCCCTTATCCACCGCGTCGGAGATATGGGTTTCGACCTTCGTGACGGCCGCCGCGCTGATGAGGGGACCTTGCGTGACTCCCTCCTCGAGCCCGTTGCCGACCTTGAGTGCGGCAACCGCCGCGGTCAACCTCTCGAGAAAGCGATCGTAGATGGGTTCCTGCACGTAGATGCGGTTCGCACCGACGCAGGCCTGACCTGCATTGCGGAACTTGGCAAGCATGAGCTGAGCGACCGCCGTCTCGATTTCGGCATCATCGAAGACAATGAACGGGGCATGCCCCCCGAGTTCGAGGGACACCCGCTTCACCGTGTCCGCGCATTGCGCCATCAGCATCTTTCCGACGCGCGTCGACCCGGTGAAGCTCAGCTTGCGCACCTTCGGGTGGGAAGTGAGCTGCGGTCCGATGGTGCCGGCGTCGCCGGTGATGACGTTGAGTGCCCCTGCCGGAACACCTGCCCGCTCGGCGAGAGCCGCCAGTGCGAGCGCCGAAAACGGGGTCTGCGGGGCGGGTTTCACCACAATCGTGCATCCCGCGGCGAGGGCGGGCGCGCATTTGCGCGCGATCATGGAGCTCGGAAAGTTCCAGGGCGTTATTGCGGCAACAACGCCGATCGGCTCCTTCAGCACAACGGTCCTCCGGTCCGGCGCGGCCGCCGGCACGATTTCGCCATAGGCCCGCTTTCCTTCCTCCGCGAACCACTCGATAAAGCCGGCGGCGCCGGTGATTTCGCTTCGCGCCTCCGCGAGCGGCTTGCCCTGCTCGGCTGTCATGATGCGGGCAAGATCGGCGATGTTCTCGAGCAGAAGCCCGGACCAGCGCTTGAGTATGGCGGCGCGCTCCTTGGCTGTCCGTTTGCGCCATCGAGGCAGCGCCCCATGCGCCGCCTCGATGGCGGCACGGGTCTCCTCGGCGGAAAGCTCAGGCACGGTGCCAAGGACGGCCCCGTCCGCAGGATTAGAGATCACCATCCGCGCGGAGGAGGCCGCATCTCTCCACAACCCATTTACGAGACACTGTTGGCGAAAGAGGCCCGGATCATTCAGCTGCATACTGGTCTCCGATCGGCTTCTATGCTCGTGTTCCCAGAAAGCCGCAAATCGGGCCCGCCGCGTATGGAACCAAGAGCGCCGCTCGGATCCAAGCGGTTGCGCCGAAACAAGCCCCTCGTGGAAGCTCCATGGCTCGAGAGGTGATGCTCCGGCCTGCTGCTTGCCAAAAGACGCACCGCATCCGAAAACGCCACGTACAGTCGGCACATCGCACGAAGGCCGGCGTCACGCGAATATCTCATGGTGGGGATCATAGTTAACCTCTTGGAACGATCCGTCACGCGATTCGCGATCGGTCGCCACTCGTCTCGAGTGCGCCGAAAACTCCATTACAATAAAGAAGCGGCGCAATTTCCGGCTGGACGAGAACCCGTTGCACTTCTCCGATAAAAATGGTGTGGGTGCCGCATTCGACAGACTGCGCCGTCTTGCAGAAGACCACCGTCTGTGCGGCGGGCAGAAAGGGAACGCCGCAATCGTCGATCACCCATTGGTCGGATGCGAAACGATCCTCCTGCCGACACCCGCCGCCGAAGGCGCGCGAGACGTTTTCCTGCCCAGTCTTGAGGATGTTGACGCAGAAGCGCCCAAGCTCGGTGAGTGGGCCATGCATCGACGCGCTTCGATTGATGCAGACGAGGAGCGACGGCGGCTCCATGGCGGCCGATGTTACGGCCGTCGCGGTGATGCCGAAACGCCGTTCCCGATCCCCGGTCGTGACGACCGTGACGGTCGCCGCGAACTGTCGCATCGCCTGACGAAATGCTTCGGCGAGGTGCTCACCCGACCGCCGGCGCTTGACGACTCTAGCCATGCACCTGCCGAAGAAGCTCTTCCTCGCGCTTCGGCGCAAAGTGCGGCATGACCTGGGTCGCGAACATTTCCAGGGACCGCATCACCTCCGCGTGGGAGGCGCCGAAATTCATGTTGAGCTGGATCTCGTCGATGCCGAGCTCGGCATACGCCTTGAGTCGATCGACGCAAACCTCGGGTGGGCCAATGATGAGGTTCCTCTCGATGTCAGCCTCGGTCAGATCAACGTCATAGGGCTTGATCGCGCCGCGCTCGACCTCGCCTTCACCGCCGAAGACGTTGACGAAGCGCCGGTGGCGGCCCAGCGCGTGCCGTACCAACTCTTCTGTCTGTCGCCGGCCGTCCGTAACGAACAGCATGATCAGCATGGACAGCTTAAGATGCTCCTTGGAGCCTTCGCTCTTGGCACGCCCGTTCTGGAACGCCGTAGCCTGCGCCACGACCTTGTCGAACGATTCGCGCAAGGGCGTCGTCATCACCGGGAACGAGCGGCCGGCGGCATATTCGATCGCTCCGGGGGTCGTCGCGGCAAACCAGATTTTTGGATGTGGCTTCTGGACCGGCCGGGGCGTGATCGTTGTCGCCGGAATCTTGTAAAAATCGCTATCCCAGCTCACGTCCTCCTTCGACAGAAGATCAACCAGCAGGTCGAGCGAGTCGGCGAATCTCTCGCGAGCATTGTCGTATGGGATCTGCAGGCGCTTGAACTCATACCGATACGCCCCCCGGCCGACGCCGACCTGGATACGTCCGTTCGTCAGGCAGTCTGCCTGGGCGATCTGACCCGCTAGCTGCGGAACGTTGTGAAACGGCAGAACGGTTGTCGCAGTAATGACAGGAACACGCTTCGTGTGAGCGGCAATATGCACGGCGCTGAGCAATGCATCTGGATGGACCAGTGCGTTCGTGAAATGGTGCTCCGGTATCGTAAAGGAACAGTAGCCGAGCTCTTCGGCGAATTGTGCTTCGGCAACCATTTCCCGGTACATATTTTGCATCGGGTATGATGTATCGGGCCAATAGCAGGGCAGATAGTAGCCGAAATCCATTCCTCGATCCTCCGTCATCAGACCGAAGCAGGTCTGTGCTGGCGTAAAGCATTCAAGTGGTGCATTCTCTCCTTCCGAATGAGATAATCTGGCCTGAATGTACCAGTCAACACGAAAAGCGTATTATGACAAAATGGCAACCTGACATCGAGAACTCCGGTGTCGAGCATTACAAGGCCATCGTCGAGGCCATGGGACGGGATATCGCTTCAGGAGCGCTGAAGCCGGGCGAGCGCCTTCCTCCCCATCGGGAGCTTGCGCACGCGCTCGGCCTTGCGGTGGGGACGGTGAGCAAGGCGTACATGGAAGCCAGGAGGCGTGGCTTCATTCATAGCCGCGCCGGCAGCGGCACCTTTGTTCGCGAGCACCCGCTGCGCGAGCGGCGGCGCGTAAGAACAGACAGAGAGGACACCGGAAGGATTGATTTGTCGTTCAATGGCCCGGTCAATGCGGCGCTCCATTCGGAGGCGCTGCAGGCGGCGCTTACGAAGGTGGCTGCCTCCGAGACGATGGCCCCGTTCCTGCAATATCACCGTCCCTGGCTTGGCCATGACCGGCATCGCAGCGCCGGGTCTACATGGATCGAGCAATTCGGATTGAAGACCGACATGGCCGATGTCGCCGTGGTTTCCGGGGCACAGCACGCGGCCTCGGTCGCCCTCATCGCAACGGCGACTGCCGGCGATCTCGTCGTCACGGACGAGCTGTGCGATCCGTCGATCCGGCTCCTCGCCGGCGCATTGGGACTCAATCTGCGCGGCCTGAAAGCCGACGAGCACGGGCTCCTGCCGGAGGCGTTTGAGAATGCATGCCAAACCGAAAAAGTGAAGGCGATTATCTGCATGCCGGACCACCACAGCCCCACCTTGGTGGTCATGCCCGAACAACGTAGGCGCGCGATTGCGGAGATTGCCCGCGCGCACGGCGTTACTCTAATCGAAAATGCCGTGTACCGTCCCTTCCTCGAGGCTGCTCCGCCCCCTATCGCGAGCTTCGCACCGGAGATCAGCTACTACTGTACGAGCCTTTCCAAAATCATCGCGCCGGGGCTTCGCATCGGCTTCCTCACCGCGCCTTCGGGCAAGGCCGACGAGCTCGTGCTCGGCATGGGCGCGACCAGTTGGATGACACCGCCGCTGATCGCGGAAGTCGCCACCCAATGGATCGAGGACGGCACCGCCCGGCGCCTCGTCGACTGGCAGCGGACTGAACTCGCCGAGCGAAACAGGATGGCGGCCGAGATCCTCGACGGCTTTACCTGCTCGGCCTTGAAGAGCGGGCTTCACATCTGGCTGCAGTTGCCCGATCGGTGGCGCGCGGCAACCCTCGCGCAGGAGGCGCGAGCACGCGACGTGCTCGTGACTCCTGCGGACGCTTTTGCGATAGGCTGGGTAAACGCCCCTCACGCGGTCCGGATCAGCCTTGGCGGTGCGACAGGCCGAGAAGCACTCGTCGCCGGCTTACGTATAATTGTCGAGATCCTTGGCCGGAAAGTCGAGAGCAGTTACCTCGCTATTTGAATCGAACTGCTCGCTACGGTTTGGCGGCATACTGGAAGGTTTGAGCGCAGATGATATACGAGCTACGCCATTACACGGCCAAGCCTGGCAAGGAGCAGAACCTTGCCAACCGATTCAGGGGGCACACATTGCCGTGCTTTGCCCGGATCGGCTTCAATCTCGTCGATTTCTGGGAGAATTGCGAGAGGGCGGGCGATCTCTGGTATCTGCTGCAATGGGAGAGCGAGGGGATCAAGGCCGAGCTCTGGCAGCGCCTGCGCAATGACGAGGAATGGCAGCGGATCAAGGCCGCATCCGAGCGGAATGGCCCGTTGATCGGTCGCATCGAGAGCGTGTTGCTGACGCGGCCGGTCTGGGTCACGGCCAAAGGAGACGGCTAAGCGCTCAAATCTCGCACCCGCCGCACCACGTTTAGCGATCGCCCGGATGTGACTTTATTCTTATGAATGTCCATCTGACATTCGGCGCGGCGCCTGGGTCCAGCAGTTGGCGACCGCCCGGCCGGACCCGCATGAACGACCTCCATCGCGACGACAGTTAGGAAGAGTCTATCTTGCGCTATCATCACTCCGCCCGGTATCGGTCCCGACGCTCGCCCGTCCTCGCCCGCAATACTGTGTCAACATCCCACCCCCTTGCGACCCAAGCCGGCCTCGCCATGTTGGCCCGAGGCGGAAACGCCGTGGATGCGGCCCTGGCCTCGGCGATCACGCTCGTGGTCGTCGAGCCGACCGGCAACGGTCTCGGCTCCGACGCCTTTTGCATTCTGTGGGATGGCAGCGAGCTGCACGGGCTCAACGCATCCGGCTGCTCGCCGGCCGCTTGGACGCCTGGACGCTTTGCAGGCGAGCCGCAGATGCCGCGCAGAGGATGGGAGAGCGTGACCGTTCCAGGGGCGGTCTCCGCCTGGGTCGATCTCTCGAGCCGCTTCGGAACGCTTCCCTTCGCGACCCTCTTCGAACCTGCGATTGAGTATGCTGAGCGCGGGTTCCACGTCACGCCCGTTATCGCCGAGCTGTGGTGGCGCGGCGCCGAGGAGCTCAAGCATCAGCCCGGATTCGCCGAAGCCTTCATGCCGAATGGCCGCGCGCCGGCGGCCGGAGAGCTCTTCAGGAGTCCGGCGCTCGGCCGCACGCTGCGCCTCATTGCCGAGACCAAGGGAGAGGCGTTCTACCGCGGCGAGCTCGCGGATCGCATCGCGGATTTTGCCCGCGAGCATAGCGCGGTTCTGACACGGGACGATTTGGCGTCCCACGAGAACCATTGGTGCGGCACCGTCAGCCAGACCTTCGCCGATGTCATGCTGCACGAGATCCCGCCGAATGGCCAGGGCATCGCCGCCTGCATGGCTCTTGGAATTCTGAGAGAGCTCGGGGTGTCTGAATTCGTCTCCGATTCGGTCGATGCTTACCACTTGCAGATCGAGGCCATGAAGCTGGCCTTCGCCGATGTCCATCGTTACGTGGCCGATCACCGCTTCATGGCGGAGGTCACGGCGGGCCACCTTCTTGATCCGACCTATCTCGCCTCCCGCGCGCGCCTGATCGACCACAAGCATGCACAGGAGTTCGGCCCGGGGGCACCGCGCGACGGCGGCACCGTCTGCCTCGCAACCGCCGACGAACGAGGCATGATGGTCTCCTACATCCAGTCGAACTATTCGGGCTTCGGGTCCGGCATCGTCGTCCCCGGCACCGGCATCAGTCTTCAGAATCGCGGCCACGGCTTCTCGCTCACGCCCGGCCATCCGAACGAAGTCGGCCCGTCGAAACGGCCCTTCCACACCATCATTCCCGGTTTCGTGACGAGGGGCGACGAGCCCCTCATGGCCTTCGGTCTCATGGGCGGGCCCATGCAGGCGCAAGGCCACGTGCAGATGGTCTTGCGGACACAGGCCTGGGGCCAGGATCCGCAAACCGCCGCCGACGCGCCGCGGTGGCGAGTAATCTCGGGACTCGATGTTGCGGTGGAAGCCGCTGTCGGCGAGAGTTTGCTCGCCGATCTGGCCGCGCGCGGGCATGCGGTGATCTCAGAGGCTCCGGACGCGAGTTTCGGCTTCGGCGGTGCGCAACTCGTTCACAGGATCGACGGCGGCTACGCTGCTGGCTCCGACCCGCGCAAGGACGGACAGGCCGCTGGCTTCTAAGTGGGAGCCTCATTGGAAAGTGAAGCGCCCCACTTTGAGAGATGACAGGACCATGACGTAGCGGGTCTTTTTAGCTAATCTCTTCGGCAGCCCAGCGGGACGGCAGGATCCTTGCACACGCTGCGGCGCGCCGATGGCGGCGCCGATCGGCCGCCTGGAGGGCGATCGGATCATCCTGGCCCCGGCGGCTCTCCGGCCAGCCATCGACTCGCGAGAGCCTTGAGGCGATCGGTCTGCTGGCGCTGACGGCGCCGGGAGAGCCCGTACCCGGCCCAGATGAGGCCGACGAGGGCCACCCAGAAGGCCCCGAGATACCGCCAGTCGCCGCCGCTGATGAGCAGAACCAGGATGACGAGGGTGATGACCGCCGCAACGACCCAGCAGACGATGCGGGTGCGGCGGAACGCAGCCTCGTCGCTCCTCTCGAACTCCTCGGCCAGCTTCCGGATTTCCAAACCGGCATCTCGCCGGGCGTCGGCTGTTGGGTCCATGGTCTTTGCCGATCTGCCTGTCGGCCCGAGTGTAACATTTGTCGTGCCGATAACCAGACGCGAACGTGTCGCGTTCCCGCCTGAGCGACAGCGATCTCCGCGACAGCGGTCTCGACCGTGCAGATACCCCGGCCGTGGTCGCTGAGGTCTATACCCGCGACACCGGAGCGACGCCGCCGAAAGCCGCGGCGCGCCTCACGAACGATGCGGGCGCGACGTCGCCCCGGAACGGCGAAGAGTACATTGCGGCCTGACGGCCCGCACCCTTCGGGACCACCGTCATTCCGCCCTCCGGCTCCGCGGCTTTGTCACGAGAAAGCTGGTCAGGTAAGCGCTGCGGGCGTAGCTTCCGCTGATGGCACCGATTTCGGACGCCCGCCACCAGTTCCCGCCCGCTGTCATCCAGCACGCCGTCTGGCTCTATCTCCGGTTCACGCTGAGCGATCGTGATGTGGAAGGCCTGCTGGCGGAACGTGGGTTCGACGTGTCCGACGAGACCATTCGGCGCTGGGCGATGAAATTCGGGCCCGTGTTTGCTCGCCGGCTTCGGCACCATCGCCATCGCCAGCCACCCGGTGGCACCTCGCCGAGATGGTGGTGCGATCGCCGGGCGAAGACTGTCTCTGTAGCGGGCCGTCGATGCCGAGGACGAGGTTCTGGATATCCTCGTTCAGCGCGGGCGCGACAAGAACGCCGCCGTGAAGCTGGTGCGCAAGCTCCTCAAGACGCAGGGCTTCGCCCCGGCGGTAATCGTGACGGACAAGCTGCGCTCCTATGGATTGGTTGCGGCGGAGCTTACCAGTCCGCTCACCGGGGACGCGGGGGGACCGCACCGGATGATGCCGCGGCGGCACCGGCCCGGCCGATGAAGGACGGAGCCCAGGAAACGATCAGCAGCGCGACGCCGGCCGCGTCGATGATCGCTGCGGTCGGGAACATCATCAGGATCGCGGCGACCAGGAACGCCGTCCGGCGCCACAATCCGATGGCCCCGCGCAGGAACTCCGTTCCCTGGATCGCCATCGCCAACGCCAGGTTTCCCAGCAGATAGCTGAACGTCGTCCAAGCCACGTCGAGGGGCGGGCCCTGCAGCAGAACTTCTGGAATATAGGCAAAGGTAAACGGCATGATCGCCAAGGTCGTGCCGAACTTGAGGGCGGCGAAGCCCGTGCGCATGGGGTCCGAGCCGGCGATGGCCGCGCCAGCGAAGGCGGAGACGCAGACCGGCGGCGTGATGTTCGACAGGCAGGCCGCATAGAACACCGCCAGATGCGCGACGACCGGGGCCACGCCGAGATTGATCAATGCCGGAGCTGCGACCACGGAGAGGATGATGTAGGAGCCGGTCGTGCTGCTCCCCATGCCGATGATGATCGAGATGATGGTCACGAGGATTACGGCGAAGAACAGATTACCGCCGGCGAATTCCACCAGCACGGCCGAGAACTTCAGGCCGAGGCCGGCCAGAACGATGCCCCCGATGATGAGGCCGAGCGTGCCGATGGCGGCGCCGGCCGAGGTGTTGCTTTGGGCACCCCCGATCAACGCCTGGACGACCCCGGTTGGTCGCATGCCCGTCTCGCGGCCGCGCCACGACACGGCGAAGGCGGCGACTGTTCCCCAGAATGCGCAGAATTCGGGCGAGTAGCCGTAGAACAGCAACCCGATGATGACGATCAGCGGAATGAAGTAGTGCCAGCCCTTCCGCAGGACCGCGCGCGGGTCCGGCACCTCCTCGCGCGGCAGTCCCGTCAGGCCGGTCCGGGCGGCCTCCAGATCGACCATCGCCAGCACGAACATGAAGAAGATCACCGCCGGTATGACGTTCATCAGGGCGATGGTGAGGTAGCTGGTCTGGGTCAGCGTTGCCAGGATGAAGACGCCGGCGCCCATGACCGGCGGCATGAACTGCCCACCGGTCGAGGCAATCGCCTCGATCGCGCCCGCGTGGTGCGGCTGGTAGCCGACCCGCTTCATGAGCGGGATCGTGAAGGTGCCCGTCGTCACCACATTGGCGACGGAGGAGCCGGAGATCGAGCCGAACAGGGCCGAGGTCATGACGGCGATCTTCGCCGGGCCGCCGCGCCAGCGGCCCGCCAGCGCGGTGCCGAGGTCCATGAAGAAGGTGCCGGCGCCGCTTCGTTCCAAGAACGCGCCGAAGATCATAAAGGGGAACACGAAGGTGGCGAAGGTCGCCGCCACGACGCCGAACAGGGCGCCCTGGCTCATGAAGGTGAATTCGAGGATCCGTTCCACGGACATGCCGGGATGGCTGAGCCGGCCGGGCAGCCATGCGCCGAAATAGAGCTGGGCGAGGAACACCAGGGCGATCGCCACCATGACGGGCCCCAGGACCCGCCGGCTCGTTTCCAGCATGGCGAGGATGGCGACGGCGCCCATCGCAAGGTCCCACTGGCTCGGCGCGCTGACGCGGAACATGGCGTAGGAGACGTACTGGTTGATCCAGTAGCCGATGGACAGGACCGTCGCGGCCACCCAGATCCAGTCGAAGAGGCTCGGCCGATGATTCGGGGACCGGCTGCGGGCCGGGTAGAGCAGAAAGACCAGCACCGAGGTCAGCATGAGATAGAGGCCGCGGTTGGTCTCGGTCGAGACCAGGCCGAAACCCGAGGTGTAGAGATAGAACGCGGAGAACCCCGCCGCGGTGAGCGAGAAGATCAACGCCGGGAGGCCCGTAAGGGTCCGGGACTTTCCCTTCACCGTGAACAACCAATGGTCTTTCATCACGCCCCTGACCTCGCGAGCGGTTGGAGTACGGCCGCGAGGGCCGCCCGGCATCACGCCGTGGCGGCCCCGCGGCTGCGTCAGTAGACCTGCCGGCTCAGTTCAGCCGCCTCAGTTCGGCCGCCTCAGTTCGGCCACTGGCCCGTTTCCTTGTAGTAGGCCTCGGCGCCCGGATGCATCGGCACGCCCAGCTTCAGGAAGTTCGCCACGTCGGGCGCCATCTGGGCCCAGGCCTTGTGGCCTTCGGCGAGGCGCTTCTTCACGTCCGGCTGATAGACGAGCTCGAGGATCTCCTTCACGGTCTCCGCCGGTACCCGCTCGTGAGCCACCCAATAGACCGTCGTGTAGGGCAGATCCACCGCCGCCACGCCCTTGTAGATCGTCTCGGGCATGGTCCCCACGTGATAGAACGGGTAGGTCTCCGTGATCTTCGCCATCTCCTCGTCGGCGTAGGGTAGGATCTTCACTCCCTTGGTCTCCGCCAGCTCGGTCACCGCGGCGGCCGGCGCGGAGGACTGGCAGAGGGCGTCGATCTGACCATTGGCAAGCGCCCGGCCGGCATCGGCGAAGGTCATCATGCTCGGCTCGATCTTGTCGAGCAGGCCGAGGGCACGCAGGATGTTGGAGCAGTTGAACACCGTGCCCGACCCTGGCGGCCCCAGCGCGACCATCTTGTCCTCCAGGTCGGATAGCGACGAGATCTCGCTGCCTTCCAGCGTGACGAAATAGGTCGGGCCCTCATACGCCTTGGCGACGCCGCGCAGCATGTCGCCCTTCGGCATGTTCTTGAATGGTCCTTCCTGCTTCTGCGCCAGATAGACGTGGGAGCCGTAGACGATTCCCATATCCAGCTCGCCCTTGATGAGCCGCTTCGCATTCTCGGTCGAGCCGCCGGTCGTGACCTGGGTGACGTTGATGTCGGGCAGCTGCTCCGAGATGATCGTGCCGGCGGCGCCGACCATGTAGTACATGACACCGCCGGGGTTGGAGCCGCCGAAGGCGATGTCCTGCCGGTCCTGCGCCAGGGCCGGAGCGGCAACGGCCAGCGCCGTTGCCGTTAATGTCGAGATCGCTATGCGCTTCATGGTTTCCTCCCTGTTGTGATGATACGCATCGGAAAACTCACCGCAGCACGGATCAGCTCGATTCGCGCCGCGGCGGCAGCCCGGCCGCGCGGGCCCGTGCCAGAACGCGCTCCATGGCGAGCACCACCGGGCGCTCGACCATCTTCCCGTCGAGCAGCAGCACGCCGTCCGGCGCGTCCGCCAACGCCCGCACCACGCGCTGGGCCCGCGCAACCTCCTCGGGCGTGGGCGTGTAGGTCTCGTTGATGATCGGCACCTGGGTTGGATGGATCGCCATCTTCGCCGTGAAGCCGAGCGCCAAGGCCCGCCGCGCCTCGCTTCCGCAACCTTCCGGATCGCCGACATCGACGAAGGGCATGTCGATGGCGGCGATGCCGGCCTGCGCCGCGGCCTGGACCAGGCGCGATCGGGCGAAGAGCAGCGACTCCCATGTTCCCGACGCCCCCAGCTCCGCCGAGAGATCGAGGCCACCCAGCATCACAGCGGTGAGGCGCCGCGTGGGGCCAGCGGTCACGATGGCCGGCGCCCGATCGATGGCGCGGGGCGTCTCGAGCAGCGCGACGAGGGTAAGGTCGAGCGCGGCCTCGGTCAGAAGCTGGTCGATCCAGCACAGCTCCTCCGCGCTCTCGACCTTGGGAATCAGCAGCGTGCCGCCCGACGGCCGTGCCTCGATGACGGCGAGGAGATCGCGCAGCCCCACCGCCTTGCGCGGGCTGTTGATCCGCAGCACGCGGTCGGGAGAACCGCCGCCGCCCCCATGCGCCAAAAAGGCCGTCGCCGCCGCCCGCGCCTGATCCTTATGGGCCGGCGCGACAGCGTCCTCGAGATCGACACAGACGGCATCGGCATCGCTGGTGATGGCCTTGTCGAAGCGGTCCGGCCGCGATCCGGGAACGAACAGCACGCTGCGCCAGCCGATCCCCTTGCCTACGGTCATGGCTTGGCCCCTTTACGACGCCGCCGGCGGGTCGCGCCGCGGCGGCATGGTCAGGAAGGCATGCACGGCGTGCCAGAAACGGTGCCGGTTGATCCCGAGCGGCGCGACATGCGCCTGCCCCGGCAAGATGACGAACTGCTTGTCCTTGTTCGACAGCCGCATCCAGAACGCGACCAGATCCTCCTCGGTCGCGATACCGTCATACTCGCCCCGGACGATCAGGACCGGGCACCGGATCTTTTCAGGGTCGACCACCGGCAGATGCGCGCACATGTCGAGATAAGTCCCCGTCGGCACCCGGTCGCCGAGCGCGAGCTCGAGATCGGCGAGCTTGTCCGCGACAAGGGTTTCGGACGTGCCGGGCCTGTCCCGGTTGAAGATCGAGTGAAAGAACGGGCGGTCGACGGGGCGGGTATTGCTGGCCCGGAATTCGTCGAGCTTTTCGCGCCGCTTGATCAGCGTCGGGGCCCCTTCTCCGGTCCAGACGAACGCGTCGAGCACCAGGCGCTCCACCCATTCCGGATGCTTCTCGGCGAAGAGGGCCGCCCGCAATGCGCCGGAGGATTGACCATAGAAGGCGTAGCGGTTCTGCCCGGTCTCCCGCCGGACCACCTCCATGCCGGCTCGCAGATCCTCGGCGCCCATGGCGATGTTGGAATTGCTGCCGGTTCGCGAAGAGCGCCCATAGCCCTCATGGTCGAGCGCCCATACGTCGAACCCGTACTCGGCGAACTTGTCCATGAAGGAATAGTCCCGCCCCTCGATCTGCATGTCGAAGCCCGACGGCCCCGAGAAGGACGACCCATGGACGAGAAAGAAGACGGGACGCCGAACACCTTCGGCCGGATCGTCGAGGCGCTTGCGCCACATGAACAGATCGACTTCGCCCTTCTTCGCCCAGTATTCCTTGCTCCACATACTCTGTCTTTCCTGAATGCCCTGTCTTTCCTGAATGATTGGGTGCGCTTACGCGACCGGATTGCTCAGCACGCCGACGCCATCCACGAGAATCTCGACGACATCGCCGGGTTTGAGGAACTTCGGCGGCTTGAACCCGATTCCGACGCCCGCGCAAGTCCCCGTCGCGATCAGCTCGCCGGGTTTCAGGGTCATGGTGCGCGACAGCGTCGCGATCAGGGTCGGAATGTCGAAGATCAGCTTCGAAACGGTCGTGTCCTGGCGCAATTCGCCGTTCACGCGAGTCTGCAGACGCGAGCGCGTGATGTCCGGGATCTCGTCACGCGTGACCACGGCGGGCCCCATCGGGCAGAACCCGTCGACGCTCTTGCCGAGGAACCATTGGTTGTGACGCTGCTGGAGCGTGCGCGCAGTGACGTCATTGATGATCGTGTAACCGAAGATGTGGTCGGACGCCTTCTCCGCCGGGATGTTTCGCCCGCCGGCGCCGATGACGACGGTCAACTCCCCCTCGTAATCGGTGGAACCGGTCGGATCGTTATGCGCGGGAATGGCGGCGTCGGGACCGATCACGCTGTTGGGGGCCTTCGTGAAGAAGATCGGCTCCTCGGGCACCGCGCTGCCCGAAGCGCTCTTGTTGAACCCGCTGCTGTCGAACTCGTGCGCATGCTCGTAATAATTCTTGCCGACGCAGATGAGGTTGCGGATCGGCCGCGGGAACGGCGCTTCCAGCCGGACCTCCGACAGGGGGATCGCCGCGCCTTCTCCGCCCCGCTCGACCGCCGCGCGGGCGCGGGTCAGCGCGTCCGAGCCCGCCTCGATGAAGGCGTACATATCCCCGGGGAGCGCCGGATCCTGCGCCTGCAAATCGATGATCCTGTCATCGCCGGCGTGCGCTCCGAGACGCAGATGCCCGTTTCGAGAAAACGTGACCAGCTTCACGCGTCCATCCTCCTTTTCTTCTAAAGCCCGACCCGGCGCATTTGCGTCTCGGGATATCGCGTGCCCCGAACGGTTCCAGAAGCGAAGGCCGCATCCAGGCTCGCGATCTCCGCCTCGGCCAGTCTCAGGTCGAGCGCCGCGAGGCTGTCCATCAGCGTCCGCCGCCGCGAGCAGCCGGGAATCGGAACGACGTCATCGCCGCGCGCCAGGAGCCAAGCCAACGCGATCGCCGCCGGGGAGACGCCGTGACGACCGGCCAGATCCGCGACGCGATCGACGAGCGTCAGGTTATGTCTCAGATTCTCGCCCTGGAAACGCGGCAGTTGTCGGCGCCGATCGTTCTCCGCCAGGTCGCCCTCGCCGCGAACGCGGCCCGCCAGCAGGCCCCGCCCGATCGGCGCATAGGCAACGAAGCCGATCCCGAGCTCACGGCAGGTGGGCAGGATCTCCGCTTCCACGTCGCGCGTGACGAGCGAGTACTCCGTCTGCAACGCCGCCAGGGGATGCACGGCCTGTGCGCGTCGGAGAGTCTGGGCTCCCGCCTCGGACAAGCCGATCCAGCGGACCTTTCCCTGCTGGACGAGACGGGCCATCGCGCCCACGGTGTCTTCGATCGGCACCGACGGGTCCACGCGGTGGAGATAGTAGAGGTCGATGGTTTCGACCCCGAGCCGCTTCAGGGACGCCTCGCAGGCCTGGGCGACATACTCGGGACGCCCGTTGACGCTCCGCGTGCCGTCGGGGCGGCGGATATTGCCGAACTTCGTGGCCAGGACCACCCGGTCACGACGTCCCGCAACGGTGCGGCCGACTAGCTCCTCGTTGCGCCCGCCGCCATAGGCGTCGGCGGTGTCGATCAGGATAACACCGGCATCGATGGCGGCATGGATCGTCCGCACCGCCTCCTCCGGATCGGGGGGATCATAGATCGGCGTCATCCCCATGCAGCCGAGGCCGAGCGCCGAGACAACCGGTCCAGCGGACCCCAGGCATCGTTCACGCATCTGGCCTCCGTGAACCAATTCGCCACCAAGCGGGTTTCATGCAACGATTGTCCCAGTCAGGGAGGCGTGCCACCCTGCCCCCCGAAATGCGACCGAGAGGACGAGTCCAATGGCGTTTGGCGGACGCGACGCGAAGGTGCTGGCCGTAATCGGATCGGGCCATGCGATGAGCCATTTCTATCTGCTGGCCTTGCCGCCGCTGTTCCCGCTGATCCGGGACGATCTGGACGTCAGCTACGCGGCGCTCGGCCTGCTCCTGACCGTCCTGAACGTTGCGACCGGCCTGTTCCAGGTCCCTGCCGGCATCCTCGTCGATCGTCTCGGCGCCCGCACCATCCTGGTGGCCGGTCTGAGCTTGATGGCCGCCGCCATGGCCGGCATCGGGCTCGCCGACAGCTATTGGACCATGATCCCGCTGATCGTCGCCGCCGGCATCGGCAACAGCGTTTTCCACCCTGCCGACTACGCGATCCTGGCGCGCTCGGTCGATCAGTCGCGCCTCGGCCGCGCGTTCAGCATTCACACCTTCACGGGCAATATCGGCTTCGCCCTGGCGCCGCCCGTCATGGTCGCGCTGACGGCGGCCCTGGGATGGCGCGTCGCCTTGATGGCGGCGGGCGCGATCTCTCTTCTGGTCCTTATCGGATTCCTCGTCTGGGGCGGCGTACTCGCGGACGATGCGCCCGACGGGGCCGCACAAGCGAGGCAGGATCGCAGCGTCGATCTTCGCATTCTGCTCGACAGCCGCATTCTTATTCTGTTCCTGTTCTTCCTGTCGGTCGCGATGGTGACGAGCGGCGTTCAATCGTTCTCCGTCGCCGCGCTGCAAGGCTTCCAAGGCCTTGACTTCACGGCCGCCAACACCGTCCTGACCGGCTTTCTCGTAGCATCCGCGGCAGGCATCCTGATCGGCGGATTCGTCGCCGATCGCACGAAGCGTCACGGCACCGTGGCCGTGGCCGCCATGCTGGGCGCGGCCGCCCTGTTCCTGCTGAGCGGCCTCGCCGCGCTGCCCTTCGCTGTCCTGTTCGTCGCCTTCGTCGCCATCGGCCTGCTGCAGGGCGTCATTCGACCGGCACGCGACATGATGGTGAAGGCGGCCACGCCGGAAGGGGCCACGGGACGCGTTTTCGCCTTCGTGAGCACCGGTCTCAATGTCGGCGGCGCGATCACGCCGTTGCTGTTCGGTCTCGTGCTCGATGCCGGCGAACCCCGGCTCGTGTTCCTGCTGTTGTCCGTGTTCGTGCTCCTGGGCATCGGCACGATTGGCGTCGTTGGGCGTAAGCGGCCCGCAGCCTCCAGCGTCCCGGCGGAATGAGGGTGACCGGCCAGGCATCGCTCAGCCCTCGAACTCGAGAATATCGAAGCCGCGGTTGCGGTCGATCAGGTAGACGAGGCCGCGTTCGTCGACCTCAACGTCGTTGGTCTGCGGGCTTGGGTTGCCGCCGACCGGCTCCGGGATGAAGAAACCGGTCTCGGCCGGCCGAGCGGGATCAGCGATGTCGACCACGCGGAGGCCGCCGGAAAACCACGCGCAGAACACCAAATTGCCGTCGATATGCTCCTGGAACTGGTGCATGCCGAAGCGGCCCGGCGCGCGGCTCCAGGGGGAGTCCAACTCGCTGACGTGAAAGGTCGCGACCGGCGCGATCGCGCTCAGGTCGGTGACGTCGAACAGCCACAGGCCGGCATGGGGCTGGCCGCGACGGTGCTCGTGCTCCTCGTCGGCCACCACCGCGATCCGCCTGCCCTTCGGGTGCCCCGCA
>DASVDU010000246.1:0-13425 GCA_036380915.1 Hyphomicrobiaceae bacterium
GCCGGCACTGCTTACGGTTCCGGTTGTCATATCTTTAGTAGTCGTATTGAACACTTCCTTCACCAGAACGGCGCCGTCGGGAAAGTGTCCGTCCTTGCGATACGCGGCGACGGTTCCCGGCGATGCATAGACCACGTGCAGCTGCTTTGAGCCCGGACCGTCGTCTTTAGCCACGGCCCAGCTGCCCAGCACCTGATAAGTGGTCCGATAGTCGGAAGGCACGCGCAGATTTCCCTTGTCGTCGACAACGGCTGCAGTCGTTCCGCCGTACTGTGAGCGCGTATCGATCTGCCCGTAGGCAGTGACGGCGCAGATTGCGGACAATCCTGCCAGGGCGATGCCCAAGACACCAAGGATTCTCATAGCGCTGTCCCTTGTGTTGGTGAACCAGTAGCGTTCGCTGCCGATTTCACTTGTCCAGCAGCGGGTAGAATTGGGTCCAGACGTCGTCTTTCTTCGCGCTCGCCATGTGGCAGAACGCGCACTCGGATTTGGGCTGCAGCTTGGCCGTCGGCGCCTTCGGCTCGTGGTGATTGAAGTTGTAGTAACCCCAGCCTCCGGTGGCGGCATAGCGTTTGGTATCCTTGACCGTAACGTCAGCGCCATTGAATGGCCCAGGGAAATAGCCTCTCCCGGAGGGTTCAGTGCGCGATCCGTCCGGATTCTCTCCTTTCAGCGTCAACTGCAGCTCTTTGAAGAAAATCGTTCCCTCTGGGAACTCACCTGTCTTCTTGTAGATTTCGTATGAGCCTGGTTCGATGTAGACGTTGTGAAATTCAGGAAAATTGGCCTTCCCGTCGTTGAGCGCGTTGGGAGTGAGTGGCGATCCGACGAACACCCAATGGCGCCAATTCTTCGGCAGGATCAGATCGCCCGATTCGGTATACTCGGGGAGATAGCGCTTCGTCGTCGGTGCGCTGCCGTCATTGGATTCGGACTGGGCGAATGCAGCCGTTATAGCAACCGCGCTGGAAACCGCTGCGGCGATCAGTGGGGTAATACGCATGCTTTTTCTCCACGACATCGAGTAATATCCGTCCCAAGTGCCCTCGGCATGAATCGATGAGATCTGCGACAATGATGCTCAGTTGTGGCACCGCGGGAGGAAGTTTTCCAATGCACTGTGGGTATAGTTTCCATAGCGGCGGGGAATGCTGCGACGGCATTGATTGCCGATACAGCGACTGAACGCGGCCTAGACGTCTCCGCAGAACTAAGAACGTCGGTTTCGAGGAGCGATGCGGGTCGCGGCATTCCTCGCTACGGTGTCACGCCGCGCGGCGAGCGGTAATAACGATCGTCTATCGACTCTATGGCGAGAGGTGAATTCCCTCGCCGGCGTTGCTAGGTCACTCTCCAAAGCATGGTCATACTTCAAGGCAGTACTGCCTCCAGCATCGGCGGGCGGCAGCACGCTCGGCCTATCGTGGCCTATGCCTATCTCTGCCACCCTCGAATTCGGCACGTCCGGCATCGAGACTGACCTTACGATCGTAGCCGGGCTCGGCATTGTCGGAATCGCCGTCTATGCGTTCTGGGAACGCAGAAGCAAACACCCGATGACGCCACCACGCCTGGTGGAGAACCGCGCCTTCCTCGGGCTGAACGTCGCGACCCTGATGGTCTACACGGGGCTTTCGATCATGTTCTTCCTGCTACCCTTTGATCTCGTCGACCGCCGCGTCCTGCCATTGACCGATGCCGGGGTGGCATTCCCGCCCTTCGCGCTCGGCCTCGGACTCCTGTCGAGGGTTTTCGGGAGGGTGGCGGACAAGAATGGCGCGCGGGCCATGCTCATCGCGGGACCGGCAGGTGCGGCACTCGCCTATGTCTGGATGGCGCTCGGTCAGAAAGAATCCTCGATGCTCGGCGTGATCGTACCCATGACGCTGCTTGGCCCGTCCTTCGCCGTGCGTGTGGCCCCGCTCACCGCGTCCGTCATGTCGAGCGTTGACCAGACGGACAAAGGGCTCGCCTCCGGCATCAACAATGCGGTAAGCCGGATTGCGCAGCTTGCCGGGGTGGCACTGGCCGCCGGCGTCGCGTCTTTCGAGTCCGGCTACGCAGTCGGCCTCGCCGTGGCCGCTGCGACCTCGATCGGCGGCGCCTTTACAGCCGCAATAACCCCGACGCCGGTCGCGGCGAAAGCGGGCGGCTCGGGAAGGGCTTAGAAAGCATGGAATTCAACCAGATTCGATATTTCCTGCACCTGGCAGACACCCTTAACTTCACCGAAGCGGCCATGCGGAGCGGCGTGTCCCAGCCCACGCTCACCCGCGCCATACAGCGGCTCGAACAAGAGTTGGGCGGAACGTTGGTCTATCGCGATGGGAAAGATAGTCGACTAACCGCACTCGGCCGCGACATCCGATCCGAATTCGCTGCCATCGCGGAGCGTGAACAGCGGGTTCGGGCGATATCCCTCAATCGGGTTCGCGGCCACCGCGAGACTTTGACGCTGGGCGTCGCAAACACCATCGCGCCGGCGCTGATTACCGGGTTCGTCAGGCACGCCCTTCGCCAGATGCCGATGCTCGAACTGGTTCTCCAGCCGATCACACGCGACGAGGGAATGGAGCGCCTCCTCGGCGGTCAAATTGATGGATGCTTCTGCTCGGATCCAATGGCCGGAAACACCAAGATCGCCACCGTCGAAATGTTCCATGAGAGACTGTTGCTGGCGATGGCGGAAGGGCACACCTTGGCAAGCCACGCCTCGGTTTCGCTTTCGGACCTGTCGGAGCAACCGTACCTCGATCGGCTCCAATGCGAATTCCGCACGCGCGTGCAGAACCATCTGCACGAGCGTGAGATTATCATGATCCCGCGGCTCAGATCCGAACGAGAGGATTTGATTCAACAGGCCGTGGCGGAGGGCGCCGGCGTGTGCATGCTACCTGAGCGCTCGGCAATCGTGGGCGGTCTGACGTTACGCCCGGTCGAAACGCTGAACTTATCACGTACGATCGCATTCCAATCGATTTCGGGATCGGGAACGGCAGCGGCCTTGCGGAAGCTTCGCATGCTGATCGAGAGTCATGTGTGGTCGTGAATTCTGTGGGGTGCCGGCGCTTATGGTGCGTCGCAGGCAATCGCGTGGCCAAAGCGAAATCCGCAACCAAGCTAGGGGCGGCACGATCGCGCATGCCGGTGGGTAACATCGAAACTTGGGTAACATCGAAACTATAGTCGCGGCGTATTGGACACCTTCGGATCGAGTGTCCATCTTCAATGGCAGGAATTCGAAGGAGTTTGACCATGGCTGCCTACAAGAAGACAGAAGCTGCGATCGCTAAGCTGTCGCCTGAGGAATATCGGGTGACGCAGCAGAGTGGGACCGAACGCCCAGGAAGCGGCGCCCTTCTCTTCAACAAAGAACCAGGCATTTATGTCGATATCGTCTCAGGTGAACCGCTGTTCGCATCGTCGGACAAATATGAGTCGGGCTGCGGATGGCCGAGCTTTACCAAGCCGATCGAGCCTGCAAACGTGAATGAACTGCGCGACACCAGCCATGGCATGATCCGGACGGAAGTGCGTTCGACGCATGGCGATAGCCATCTCGGCCACGTTTTCACTGACGGACCGAGCGATCGCGGCGGCCTGCGCTACTGCATCAATTCGGCTTCGCTGCGCTTCGTGCCGCGCGACGAGATGGTGGAGCAGGGCTACGGTGAATATCTCAACCAGGTGGAGGACATCTAATGACGACCGAACGTGCTGTTCTCGCCGGTGGCTGCTTTTGGGGCATGCAGGACCTCATCCGCAAGCTGCCCGGTGTGATCTCGACCCGGGTCGGGTATACAGGTGGCGACGTGCCGAATGCGACCTATCGCAATCACGGCACCCATGCCGAGGCGATCGAAATCATCTTCGACCCCTCGCAGACCACCTATCGCCGATTGCTCGAGTTCTTTTTCCAGATCCATGATCCGACGACGCTCAACCGTCAGGGGAACGACATTGGCATGAGCTACCGCTCGGCGATCTATTTCATCAGCGATCAGCAGAAAGCCGTTGCGCTCGATACGATCGCAGACGTTGACGCGTCGGGATTATGGCCTGGCAAGGTCGTCACCGAAGTCGGGCCAGTCGGTGATTTCTGGGAGGCCGAGCCCGAGCACCAGGACTATCTCGAACGAATTCCGCACGGATATACCTGCCATTTTCCACGTCCGAACTGGGTGTTGCCGCATAGGGCCGGTGCTGCCGCCTAGAGTGCGATCCGATCAGGTTGGGTCAACCTGATCGGTGAATCGCCCTCTACTTTAAATGTTTAGAGACTGATTCACCGATCACATCGGTTCGATGTGATCGGATCAGGCTCTAGCAAACCCGCGGCTCGCGGCACGACGCCGCGAGCCCGCTGATGGAGGATTTCATGGAGGCGGGAATTGTGGGTCTGCCGGCCCCTCCGCTCGAGCATGTCCGGTGGATCAATGAAAATGGCGACGAGCGTAGCCCCTTGACCCTGGCCGAGTTGGGACAGAGTTTCACTATACTGTACTTCTTTCAGGATTGGTGTTCGGGCTGCCATGCACATGGCTTTCCCACATTCGTGACACTTGCCGAGGGACTTCGCGATAAGGGAGTTGGCTTGGCAGCCATCCAGACCGTGTTCGAGGGTTCGGAAGTCAACACCTTCGATCGTCTGCGGGAAAATCAGCGACGATATGGCCTGCGTGTTCCCTTTGGGCATGCCGTCGCTGACTCGGCCTCAGGAGACGCTGTGCCCGCAATCATGGAGGCATACCGCTCCGGCGGAACCCCCTGGTTCGTTGTGATCGCGCCCAATGGCCGCGTCGTGTACGACGGGTTTCGGCTCGACGCGAAGGACCTCGTCCAGGCACTTCGGCCGCTCGCCCCGATGCCCACGCCGGTGGTCGCAAGAGGAGTCGGCCAGAAAACCGAATGAAAAATAAAATGAGCGATTGTCCGAGATCGAGCATCGCCATTGCAGGGCGCACCATACCTTCCAGCGGTTCGCGTTCGGGGCGGCGCGAACGAGGGCGCGAATGCCAACCAAGACAGCCAACAGGTGCCGGGCAAGGTCATCAGCCACGCCGGGCATTACGGCGCCGCCCTTGCCCGGGTCCGCCCCTGTTCATCGAAGACGTCCGCCATCGGATCTGTCTGTGCTGCCGTTTGCCGGTACGGGCTTTGGCCACTCGTCTGGATCGGCAACGGGATGATCGAACCGGCCTCGTTCAGTCCGTTCCATGGTCCCTCGCTTCCGGAGTCCCGTTCACGGCGTCGGTTCCGTGGACCATCGATCCGGTCGGCATGCCGTGGCCCGCCAGCGGCGATGAGTCCGGGTCAGAGGTTGCCGAGGCAGTAACGGAACCTTTATCGCAACACCCGCGAAACCCGCCACGGCTGTTGACTTGATAAAAGGATGAAAGATCGACAAACTTGGTCCATGGGGGGCCTCCACTTAGACTGACTTCGGCGGCGCGGCGAACGCGAGTGGGGAGCTGACCCTTCACCTTCTCATTGATCCCCGTCCTCCGCCGTCGCATCGCGGACCTCCGCCGGCGGCTGATGCTCGTAGCGATAGCGGAAATCACAGTGGCTGGCGCCGCGCATGATGGTTTGCGAGCGCTCCAGCTTGATGTTCGGATCATAGCCTTGACAGAATGTCCCGTCGCGGTTGCACGACAGCAGATGCCCGATCTGCCCCAGCCCCATCTCCCGATACATCTCGGCGTACCGGCAGCGCGTGACGTTGAAGGCGAACCGCTCCGCGTCCTGATGCAGCACGTCGATTTCGAGGGCGTCGTTCATGGTCCAGAGGTCGTAGAGCTTTACGAACGTGCTCATCGATGTTCCGTCGGGTTCGGCAGACGCGAATTGGCGGCCTTGCTCGATGGCCGACTTCCGGACCGACTCCGCGATGATTTCTTCGGCTGCCGCCTCACCGAGCCGCGTTACGAGCTCATCATGGATGATCTTCAGGAGCTGCGCCTCGATGCGGCGCCGTTCGATGATCGGGATTTGCATTGCTTCACCTCATGCCATTCTTCGGTCTCATCCAATAATGCTCGGTGCTCGGCGGTAGCGAAGGTGCCGCGCCGATGGCCAGAGCCGCCAGATCCCTTGTCGAGTTCCAGACAGCGTTCCCGGACGATGCCGCCTGCGCCGCGCTTCCGTTCCGGCGCCGCTGGCCGCACGGGTTCGTCTGCCCGGGCCGCGATGCTCGCAAGCGCACCGTCCGTCTAAGGAGCGCCGCCCACCTCATGGCGGCTCACGCCAACGGCATCTCGGCGCGCCAGCTCCGGTCCCCGTTGCACGTCACCTACAAGACCGCCTGACTGCTCATGCAGAAGTCGCGGCGGACCATGGTCGATCCAGGCCGCGAGCCATGACGTTTTTCTCCCTTGAATCACTTATGATTGAGGCTGCGGTGAACGAGCCATCAGCTTGCGGGCCATCTCCGACAAATGGCCGCGGTCGACCTTGTTGGTTTGAGCCAGCGGAATTTCTTTTACGAAGCCGATTCGCCGCGGACACATGAAGCCTGGCGCTCGATCAAGAAACCATTCCTTGAGCGGCGTTTCGTCCAAATTCGCGCCGCTGCGCGGAACGACGAATGCAACGGGGAGGCTTTGCTTGATTTCGTCGGGAACCGGAACGACGACCGCCTGCTCGATATCGGGGTGACGCTCCAGAATCTGCTCGACCTCGATAGGATAGATGTTCTCGCCGCCGCAAGTGAACATGTCATCGACGCGCCCCATGAAGTAATAGAACCCATTCGCATCCCGCCGCATGATGTCTCGGCTGTTATACCAGCCATCACGGAAGAGCTGCGCGGATGTTTCGGGCAAGTTGAGATAGCCGGACGCCGTAGCGGGCGTATTCATCTCGAGCACGCCCTGTCCTTCGCCCTGGATCACCCTTTCATCCTCGCCGACAAGCCTGACGTGGTCGGGCGAGTAGGGATGGCCGCATGACATGGGCGGTGTGGGAAGACCGTTCGGATGTCCCTGAAAGACATGCGGCCCTGCCTCGGTCGTCCCGTAGGAGTTCGCGATGTGAGCATTCGGAAACATTCGTTGAACGGTCGCCAAAAGCTGTGGACTGAACGAGGACGAACTCATGAAGACACGCCTGACCGCGGCGAAGCGCGGCGGCAGCACACGATCACCGAGGTGACGTGCGAGAAGGGCCATCATGGCTGGCACACAGGTGACCCAGTCACAGTGAAACTCCTCGATGGCGCGCTCATAGTCTTGCGCGGTGAAATGCGGCAGCAGCACTACCGTTGATCGGCAGTAGAGTGTCCGCTTCACGTTGAACAATGCGTTCATGTGAAACAGCGGCGCCGCCACCAGCACACGATAGGAGCTGGGGTCCGTGATCAGCGAAGCCGCCTTCTCCACCGCCCAGAATTGACCGCCGTGCGTCAGCGGAACGCCTTTCGGGCGCCCTGTCGAGCCGGATGTGTAGAGTATCTGGGCCAGGCTGTCGCGCGAGACCGGGGCCGGCTCGAAGCATCCAGGATCCAAGAAACTGGTCCAGTCTCGATCGATTCGGACCGCAGATGCGGAATCCGGCAACTCGCAAGAGCCATCCGAGAACACCGCATCGACGCTTGCGTCGGTCAGAACGTACTCGAGGATTTCCGGCGGAAGTTTCCAGCTGATGGGCACCGCAACGCCGCCGGCGCGCATGGTCCCGAAGTAAAGCGCGACAAATTCGGCACTGTTTCGTGCTACGATGCCGACGCGGAATCTGCCTGAGCCGAACCGGCTATGTAGGCCCCTAGCAACCGAATCGGACAGGCTTGACAGCGCCCCAAAGCTAAATTCGCGCACGCGACCGGCGGACAAGTCCACCAACGCCGTTCGCTCCGGTTCCGGCCAACCGCTGAGCACCGAGCTGAGATTTCCAGCGTTCGACATCGGCTATCGCTCGAGGACACTTTTTGATCGCTGCACTGGAGGATCTAAATGCAGACTGACGCTAGGCTTCCAGCCTCGTCAACTGTAAAACAGGCGGATATTCTGCAAAATGACTGAACGTGCAGCTGCATTTTGCCGCGCGGGCGTATTTTTGTATATATTTTCATCTAGTAGTAGAGAATCCGCGGGCGATGGCAGAGCAGATCGACGGATCTAGAGCATTTTCCGATCAGTCGCGGTCATAGCCGGCAGCGGCGAAGTAGTTTTCGCCCTCTGAGGGGGTGAAGAGGTCAATGGCTTCGGCGATGGCGCTCCACAAGGCGTCGACGGTCCTTGCGGCAATCTTCTTGAGGAAGGCCTTGAGCTTGGCGAAGGCCATTTCGATCGGGCTGAAGTCGGGGCTGTAGGGCGGAAGGAACCGGAGCTCGGCGCCGGCCGTCTCGATCGCTTTCCTGACAGCGATCGGCCTGTGGGCCGGCAGATTGTCCATAACGACGATTTCGCCCGGCTTGAGCGTCGGGACCAGAACCTGTTCGACATAGGCGATGAAGGCCGCTCCATGCATCGGGCCGTCCACGATCATGGGTGCGGTCATGCCTTCAAGCCGGAGCGCGCCGACGAAAGTCGTCGTCTTCCAGTGGCCGTGCGGCACAGGCGCACGACAACGCTCGCCTCTCGGCGCGCAGCCATAGCGGCGGGCCATCTTGGTCGAAGCGCCGGTTTCATCGATGAAGACCAGGCGCTCGGGCTCCAGATCAATCTGGCCCTCGAACCAAGCCCGCCTAAGGCGGAGCACGTCAGCCCGCTGCTGCTCGGATGCGTGGGCGGTTTTTTTGAAGGTTATGCCCCGGCGGTCAAGCAAGCGCCAGATCGTGCTCTGAGAGACGACGACGCCGTGGGCCTCATCGAGATGCGTCGCCATCTCTTCCAAGGTGATGTCCAGCCGGGCGTCAATCAGTGACAGGATCTCTTCGGCATAGGCTTCGAGCCGGTGCGAACGGCGGTCGCCTCCCTGTGGGTACGGCCGAACGTGTCCGAGCTGCCGATGCCGGTCTACCCATTTGATCGCCGTCGAGGCTGCTACCCTGAAGCGCTTCGCCGCCGTTCGGCAGGACAGCACGCCATCCACCGCCGCAATCACACGCCGTCTCAGATCGTCCGAAAGAGGTCGCGTCATGCAAGCTGGCCTCCTTCACCAGCCTGCATCGTGAATCACAATTCGCTCCTCGAAGGAACCCCTCGCGATTCCGTCAGATCGGAAAATCCTCTAGTAGGTCGCACGTGCTGCCGGATGGCGGGCTGGGGGGCAATACCGTTGCACGGCCGCATGGACGCGCGTGACGAACGGTTGCGTGCGGCGATCCGTGGGGCATCCCCGACGATCACCACGCACCACGCGGCCCTGCGGGCGGACCTGTGCAATGTCGATAACGTGGCGGCGGTCGGGCGGGGTTCATCGGTTTGCTGACGTTGCCCTTCGGATCGCAAGGTCGCCTCTTTGAGGATCAGCTCGTCAAGCACCAGCAAAATAGTACATCTGTTCGGTGATGCCCACTCGCGGCATGCCTGACCAATCGTCTGGCCGCCCGCCAGCGCCGATCTCCCGAAGCATGCCGATGATCCGTTCCGGCTTGTGCCTCTGCCTCCTTGCCATTTCTGCCTCCTCCTGATGGCCGCCTCTAACACAGAGCCCGGACCGGCTTCAGGGGAACAGGTCACCGGCAGGCCGGCAAACCGTTAGATGCACCTACCACCGCGGGTGGGGTGTCTCCGAGCAGACTCTTGCGCAAAGCAGAATACGTGTATATGGTACCTACATTAGTACAATATACAGATACGGCGTTGAGCGAGGAGTGACGATTCCGACCTCGACTCGGAACGGTTGCCCTCGTTCCTTGTCTTGCCGATCTCGGCGGCGAAACGGATGCCCAAATGGGAAACACAGCGAAAGGGAGCCATGAGCCCTCTCACCCTAGCGCCGGAGATTGCCGATACCAGACTTTATCAGAGCGCCGTCGAACGCTTGCGCGAGGCACAGGTCGTCCTGCCGACCTTGACCCAGCTTGCCGATCCGTCGCTGATCCCTGACGGGATCGCCGCCGGGTTGCCCTCGATCGATCTGGACGAACCGGCGGCCGCCAATCTCTTCCGGGTCCATTGGTACAATGATGCGGATCGGACCGGGCGCACGGAAGTCCCCGGCTATCTGGAACTTCCGGAAGCTCTGACCGGCTCCAAGGCACGAATCGTCGTGGCGCTGGGTCGCCGCTTTCCGATGATCGGCGCCCATAAGGTGCTGGCGGCCTATGGCTGCCTGATGCCGCGCCTCGTTACCGGTCGGTTCGATCCCGTGAATCACAAGGCGATCTGGCCATCGACCGGAAACTACTGCCGCGGCGGTGTCGCGATTTCGCGCATCCTCGGCTGCCGCGGCGTCGCCGTGCTGCCCGCCGGCATGAGCCAAGAGCGTTTCGATTGGCTGCACCGCTGGATCGCGAGACCCGAGGATGTCATCCGGACCCCCGGCTCCGAAAGCAACGTGAAGGAGATCTACGACAAATGCGCTGAATTGTCGCGCGATCCCTCGAACGTCATTCTCAACCAGTTCTCCGAGTTCGGTAATTATCTCGTGCACTATCACTGCACCGGACGCGCGCTGGAGTCCGTGTTCCAGGATCTCCGCCGAACCGATCCGGAGCTGCGCCTGGCGGCCTTCGTTTCGGCGACGGGATCGGCCGGCACCATCGCCGCCGGCGATTACTTGAAGTCCGCCTATGGCACGAAGATCGTCGCGCTTGAAGCGACGGAGTGCCCGACCATGCTCTTCAACGGCTATGGCGAGCACAACATCCAGGGCATCGGCGACAAGCACATTCCGCTGATCCACAACGTGATGAACACCGATCTCGTCGTCGGGATCTCGGATCGCAGTACCGATGCGCTCAATCTGCTCTTCAACACCGAGATCGGTCGGGCGTATCTCGAGAAGCGGCAACATATCGACGCCGAACTGCTGCGCCATCTCGACGGCCTCGGGATTTCCGGCATCGCCAACGTCCTCGGCGCGATCAAGGTCGCCAAGCATCTGGAGCTGACCGAATCCGACCTGCTCGTCACCGTGGCGACGGACAGCGCCGCGCTCTACGAGAGCGAGCGGGAGGGCTATATGGCACGCACATACCCGGAGGGCTTCGACGAGGTCAACGCAGCGGAGATCTTCGCCGGGCATCTGCAGGCCCTCAGTGACGACCATCTGATCGAGCTCACCCATGTCGACCGGCGGCGCATCTTCAATCTCGGCTACTACACCTGGGTCGAGCAGCAGGGCGTCTCCGTAGAGGACTTCGACCGTCGCAGGGATCCCGCGTTCTGGCGCGAGTTGCAGGAGTCGATTCCCGCATGGGACCGGCTCGTCGAAGATTTCAACGAGCGAACGGGCGTCGCTGGTCGGACCTGAGTCCGGCGGCAAGCCGGCACGGGCCGAACGCAGCGACAGGAGGGAGAAGTTGACCCAGTCCTACCTTGAACTTCGACGCAAGACAGCCGAGCGCGACAGAAGCCTACGCGAGAAGGTCATGTCCCTTGAAGAGGCAGCCTCGCTCGTCAAGGACGGCGATCAGGTCGGCATCGGCGGTAGCACGTTGTCGCGAACGCCCATGGCGATGATCTGGGCGCTGATCCGGGCGAAAAGGAAGAATCTGTCCTGCTCGCGGAGCATCGTCTCCAGCGAAGGCGACCTGCTCTTCGCGTCCGGGGCGAGCGACCACATCCTGACCAGCTGGTTCAGCCAAGGCATCGTCTGGGGCGTTTCGAAGGTCATGCGCCACTACACGGAATCGCGGAAGGCGTGGTTCGAGGAGTGGAGCCACATGGCGGTCGGGCTTCGCTTTCGGGCCGGCGCCATGGGCGTTCCCTTCCTGCCGATGCGATCCATGCTCGGCTCCGACGTGGTGCGGCGCATCGAGGACGTGCACGAAGTCGACTGCCCCTTTACCGGCGAGAAGCTCGTGCTGGTACCGGCGCTGAATCCCGATGTGGCGCTGATCCATGTCCAACGCTGCGACGCCTACGGCAACGCCCAGATGGACGGGCTGCAGTTCATGGACATCGATCTCGCCATGGCCGCGACCCGGGTGATCCTGACGACCGAGCGCATCGTCTCCAACGACCAGATTCGCCGCGCGCCGGACCAGACGAAAATTCCGTTCTTCGCGGTCGATGCGGTGGTCGAGGTGCCCTTCGGCTGCGCGCCGCATGAGTGCTACGGCGTCTACGAGCCGCTCTTCAAGCACATGGACTATTACACGGCCCTGGTGAACAAGGATCCCGAGGCGGGGACACGGGCATATCTCGATCGCTACGTCTACGGCCCGAAATCCTGGACCGAATATCTCGAGCTCCTTGGGCTTGAGGAGCTTCTGGACGCCGGCCGACGCGGAAGGAGCATCTACGATGACTAGCAGACGAAGCTACACGGCCAGCGAGCTGCTCGCGGTCATGAGCGCCCGCCTCCTGAAGGATGGCCAAGTCGTCTTCGCCGGCGTCGGCATCCCGCTCCTCGCCGCCACGCTCGCCCAGCGGCTGCACGGCCCCGGCCTCACCATTCTGTTCGAAGGCGGCACCATCGGTGCCTTCGTCGAGCCGGGCAAGCTTCCGCCATCGACCAATGAGCAGCGCTGCACGCGGCGCGCGAACATGGTGCTCGGCAGCACCGACGTGCTGATTCTCCTGCAACGCGGCTATGTCGACGTCGGGTTCATGGGCGGCGCGCAGATCGATCAGTACGGCAACCTCAACAGCTCGTACATCGGGGACGCGGACGATCCGCGGATTCGCCTTCCGGGAACGGGCGGCGGCAATGACATCTCGAGCCTGACGCAGATGATCGTCGCCATGAAGCACGAGAAACGCCGCTTCGTCGAGAAGGTCGACTTCATCACCAGCCCCGGCTTCCTGCACGGCCGCACCAGTCGCAAGGACAGCGGTCTGCTTGCAGGCGGTATGTATCGGGTCGTGACCGACCTTGCGATTCTGGGCTTCGACGACGAGACAAAGCGCATGAAGGTGATCGCGCTCCATCCGGGCGTCGAAGTCGACCAGGTTCAAGAGAACACGGGCTTCGAGCTTGCGATCGGGTCCGACGTCGGCGCCACCGAGCCGCCGACGGAGCAGGAACTGGCGGTCTTGCGGCTGCTAGATCCGGAGCGCCTCTACATCGCTTAAGCGATCGGACCGCCTCGGAAACGGACCTTCACCAAGTTCATGGGGATGCAAATGGCTGGACTGTCGAATACCTTCGGAATCGCGATGCGGAACTTCACCGCGTATCCCCAACTCCCCGACGCCCGTGGGCTCATCGAATACGGCGTCAAGATGGAGCAGATGGGATTCGACTCGCTTTGGGTGTGGGACCATATCCTGCTCGGCGTCGATCCCAACTTTCCGATCATCGACTCCCTGTCCCTTCTGACCGCCGTCGCCGCCCGCACCAAGAAGATCAGGCTCGGCACCGGCATCCTGG
>DASVDU010000247.1:0-22282 GCA_036380915.1 Hyphomicrobiaceae bacterium
GAGGATGCGTCGCGGCGCCCTCGCTTGACGTGGGTTGTGCGTCCATTGCACATGCAATCACAGCGAGCAAGCGGGGCGGCTGCAGACGTATGCGTTGTGGCGCCGCACCAGAGCGCGCGTCGCCCAAACCGGCTAAGAGAGTTTCATGTCCATGCAGCCAGGCACAACCGCGCGACACGAAGCGCACGCCGTCCTTGCGGATCGCGTGTTCGATGGCCGCCATTGGCATCAGAACGCCGCGGTTCTGATCGAGGGGGCGCGCATTCGCGGGGTTGCGGATTGGGGCGAGGTTCCGCCCGACTGGCCACAGCATCGGCTGCCGGTCGGAGCCATTCTTGCGCCCGGCTTCATCGATTTGCAGGTGAATGGCGGCGGGGGCGTGCTGCTCAACGACGATCCGACACCCGAGGCCATGCGGGCCATCGCCCGCGCGCACCGGCGCTTCGGCACGACCGGCTGCCTTCCGACCTTGATCACCGACACGCGCGCCAGGACGCAGGCTGCCATTGCTGCGGCCCGCAGCACCGCGGGTCGCGACGGCGTGCTTGGCCTGCATCTCGAGGGTCCGTTCATCAGCCCGGCGCGTCCCGGCGTCCATCGGCCGGACCGCATCGCTCGTGCAACCGCCGACGATCTCGAATGGCTGGCCGATTTGGGCAAGGCGGGAGCCTCGCTGATCACGCTGGCGCCGGAATGTGTGCCCCCCGGCTTCGTGCGCGGCCTCACGGAGGCCGGCGTGCGCGTGTCGGTCGGGCACAGCGAGGCCACGGCCGAGGACGTGATGCGCGCCATGGCGGACGGCCTCAGTGGCGTGACACATCTCTTCAACGCCATGCCGCCGCTGGCCGGTCGCGCGCCGGGCATTGTCGGTGCGGCATTGGCCGAGCCGCGGCTCACGGCCGGCCTGATCGTCGACGGTATCCACGTGGATCTGATAAATGTGCGCGCCGCTTTTGCCGCCAAAGGAGCCGACGGCATTGCGCTCGTCACGGACGCGATGCCGACGGTCGCGGCGCAGACGGATCGCTTTCAACTCATGGGACGGACGATCACGCTCAAGGATGGTCGACTGACCGCTGAGAACGGCACGCTGGCGGGCGCGCATCTCGACATGGCTTCGGCGGTTCGTAATGCCGTCCGGCTGGCAGGCGTGCCGTTGGAAGATGCGCTGCGCGCCGCGTCGCTGACACCCGCGCGCTTCCTTGGGCTCGATCACGAGCGCGGCGCCATCCGTGCCGGCGCTTACGCCGATCTCGTGGCCCTCACGCCCGATTTCGATGTCATCGCCACGTGGGTGGAGGGGAATTTTCGGTCGGAGGAATAGCTTCCGATGCCCTCAATAGGCGCCAAGCTTTGCAAGCAGCGCCTTGCCGATTTCGATCCGTTTCGGGGCGTCGGACAGTTTCGGCATGTCGATGTTGAGCGAGAAGGCGAGGACACGTCCTTCCCGCTCGACCCAGCCTGTCCACCAGCCGATCGAAGTCTCCGTCGTCGAGAAGTACCAGCCCGTTTTGGCGAAGAGGACGGCGCCATCCTTTTCCTCCTGCCGGAGTATCTCCCGGGTTATGGCTTGCGAGCGCGCGCTGGCGTCGAGCTTTCGCTGGGCAAGCAGCGCAACGAACCGGGCCTGCTCGACGGCGCTGATCCGCAGTGGTCCATCGAGCCAGAACCTGTCGACCACCGTACCGATCTCGCGATTTCCGTACCGCAGGCGGTCGAGCCACACCCGGTACTGCTCGAGACCGATACGGCGCGCCAGCTCCTGATAAACCGGCACGTTCGAGACCTTGATGGCCTCGCGCATCGGCATGTCCTTTTCCCAATCCTTGATCTGCTGCGGCTTGCCGCCGTAGGGGACGACCTCGTCGGCGTCCTTCACGGCGCCCGTTTCGAGAGCGATGAGGCTGTTCACAATCTTGAACGTCGAGGCGGGGACGAACCGCTGCGGGCCGCGCTCGGGATTGACGAGCACGAGGCGGTCCGCACTCGCGTCGAAGAGCACGAATGTGCCCACGGCACCATGCTCAGTGAAGATCGGATAGAGGTCCTGACGCCGCTCCAGCGTCTCGGCCCTGGCTGAGGGACGCGCGAGTGCCGCCGCTGCCACGCCACTGATCGAAAGGCTGAGTGCGGTTCTTCTGGTGAGGACGGCGTTGGTTCGATTGATGATCATGGGACTCCGGGCTCGCATCTGAAGTTGCGCGCGGGCATACGTGCGAGCTTCGTCAACACTTCGGCAGACCGGGATTTCCCACAGCAGCCTACTCGAACGAGGCGGTGATCGAAACCTCTTCCCGACGCCGGCGAGCTAGTCGCGCGGTCCATTGAGGCAGATCTCGCCGAGCGGGGGCCGGGGCTCACGAAGCAGGCCAGCGAAGCCGCTTTAGCCAGTGTTATCCGCGTCCCGATTCTCCCTTGGGTAGAGGCGATCCGAGGCCTTCTGCGGAAACTTGGTTTTCAGCATGTGGGACGTCAATTTATAATGGCAAACAAGCTGACCGCCTGTAATGTTGGAGTGCTGGGCCGCGCCGGTGCAGCAAACCAAGTTGCCGGGTCCGGTCTGCAGTCCGGCCCCGGCGGATAATCAAGAGCAACGGAGGCAAGGAGGAAAACGCTTGATGACACATCAGACCCGCCGAACCGTATTGAAGGCCGGCGCCACCGTCGCTGGCGCTGCCGTGCTCGGCTTTCCCGCCATTGTGAAGGCTCAGTCGGACAAGATCAAAATCGGCCACCTCACGCCATTGACCGGCTTTCTCGGCGCACTCGGCGAGTATGCCGTGATGGGCATTCAGATGGCCCGGGATGAGATCAACAAGGCTGGCGGCGTCATGGGCCGCGAGCTCGACATCATGTCGGAGGATTCCGTCAACCCGGCGACGGCTGCGACCAAGGCGCAGCGTATGCTGGAGCGCGACGGCGCAACCGTGCTGATGGGCGAGATCTCATCGGCCTCGGCGCTCGCCATTTCGCAGGTCGCCAATCGCAATAAGAAATTCTTCATGCAGATCGGCGCCCGCTCCGACGTGCTGCGCGGCAAGAACTGCAATCGCTACACCTTCCACGTCGATATTCCGAACACGGTCATGGTCAACGCGGTCGGCAAGGCGCTCGTTCGCGACAACATGGTGAAGGGCAAGAGGTTCTTCACCTTGACCGCTGACTATGTGTTTGGCCACGACCTGCTGCGCGCCGCCAAAGCCTTCTTCGCGGCTCATGAAGGCAATCTGATCGGCGATGAGCTGGTCGCCACGGACGTGACCGATTTCAGCCCGTATCTATTGAAGATCCGCCAGGCCAATCCCGACGTGGTCTGCTCGAACCTGGCCGGGAATCAGGTGACGAACCTCATCAAGCAATACGCTGAGTTCGGTCTGCCTTATCCCATTGTCGGATTCAATCTCAACACGGCGGATGCCTGGGCCGCAGGTGAAGGCAACCTGAGCGGCACCTGGCCGACGGTCTGGCACCACGACCTCGACACTCCCGGCTCGAAGGCGTTCGTTGCCGCCTTCCGTGAGAAGCACGGGAAGCCGCCGGAAAATCATGCCTGGATCGAGTACGTCTCGCTCAAGATGATGGCGCAGGCAATGGAGGAGACGAAGTCGACCGACACGGAGAAGCTGATCGCGTATTTCGAGAAGGAGACGGAGTTCGACATCCTGAAGGCCCGCAAGGGCTACTTCCGCTCCTGGGACCATCAGCTCATGCAGGAGGCCTATCCCTTCACGGTGAAGCCCAAGGGGCAGGCGAAGGACCAATGGGACTTTCTGCAGCTCGGCCAGGCGGTGCCCGATCCGGATGAGCCGCTGGAAGTGCTCGCCCCGACCCGCGAGCAGAACGAGTGCGTCATGTGACGTGATCCGGCTCGGGCCCACTCGCCCGAGCCTTCATTAAAGGGCGCCCTGCGGTCTCGGCATCGTGGGGACGCCCTCCGATATTCACGGATCGATGATGCAGCTCGTCTTTTTGCTCGAGCAGGTCGTCAACGGCCTCGTCCTCGGCGGCTATTACCTGCTGATCGCGCTCGGCCTGTCTCTGATTTTCAGCGTCGGTGGCGTGGTGAACCTCGCGCATGGCGCGTTCTACGCCATCGGCGCCTATGTGTCGGTCGAGCTCACGCGGTTTCTCGGTTTTGGCCCAGCGGTCGTGCTCTCGCCGATATCGGTGGCGCTGCTCGGCATCCTTTTCGAGCGTTTCTTGCTGCGCAAATTCTACACCGCCGACCCGATCCTCGGGCTTCTGGTGACGTTCGGGCTGGCGATGATCGCCGAGCAAGCGATCCGCATCATCTGGGGCGCGGCGCCGATTACCGTTTCGATGCCCGCGGAGCTCAAAGGAAGTGTGATCCTGGGGAATTTTCTGTTTTCCCGCTACCGCCTTATGTTGCTCGCGGTGGTGATCGTCGTCCTGATCGGTATATGGCTGCTTCTGCACAAAACTTCATTCGGCCGCGTCGTGCGCGCCGGCATTCAGCGCCCGGACATGGTGGCCGCGCTCGGGATCCGGCTGCAGCCCTACATGACGGCCATCGTCATGCTGGGTGTCGCGATGGCGGCGTTGGCCGGCGCCCTTTTTGCGCCGATCGCGAATGTGCACCCGGCCATGGGCGCGGAGATCCTGACTGCGGCGTTCGTCGTCGTAGTCATCGGCGGCCTCGGCAGCTTCTGGGGCGTCGTGCTGGCGGCCGTGCTCGTCGGCGTCGTCCGTGGTGTCACGATCCATTTCCTGCCCGCTGCAGGCGAGGCTTCGATCTACGCGCTCATGGCGCTCGTCCTGATTTTCCGACCGCGCGGCCTGCTCGGTGAACGCATCGAGAAGTTCGAGTGAGGAGCGGTCGCATGAAACCTCTGAGCTCGATCTCGAAGTATCAGCCGCTGCTGATCGGCATTGCAGGCGTTCTCGTCCTGCCGTTCCTGATGGCGGCGCTCGGCCTTACGATCAACAGTGCCACGGCGGTGCTCATCTTTGCCATCGCCGCGATGGGGCTGAACGTGCTCGTCGGCTTCACGGGGCTCGTTTCTTTCGGACATGCCGCCTGGTTCGGCATCGGAGCGTATGCGGCGGCGCTTGCCCAGAAGCACTTGCTGTCCGGACAAATTCTGCTCCCCATTCTGCTCGGAGTGCTTTTCGTCGCGCTGCTTTCGACCGTGCTCGGGGTCCTCATTCTGCGGCGGCGCGGCGTGTACTTTGCACTCCTGACGCTGGCACTTTCGGCGCTGACCTATGCCGTCAGCTTCCGCTGGACGGAGGTGACGGGCGGGGAGGACGGCCTCGGCGGGCTCGAGCGCGGCAGCCTCGGCCCCATCGCGCTCGACGATCCGCTCGCCTATTACGGTCTCGTCGGCCTGATCGGACTCGGCGTGCTGTTCTGCCTCCTGCGCGTCGTGCGCTCGCCCTTTGGGCATGTGCTGGTGGCAATCCGTGAGAACCAGCTGCGCACGACGTTTCTCGGCTATCCCGTTGACGCGTATCGCCTCGGCGCGTTCGTGCTCTCCGCGACGGTAACCGGTCTTGCCGGCGCGCTGTTCGGTTTCCTCCACTACCTCGTCTCTGCGGATGCCACATCGATCGCGCTATCCGGCGAGTTGCTGGCGATGGTCGTTATCGGCGGCATGCACAGCCTGCTTGGCCCGGCGCTCGGCGCGATTTTCTATGTCCTGTTCCGCGAGCTGTTTTCCATGTGGACGGGAAACTGGCTGCTCTGGTTCGGCATGGTCTTCGTCGGCTTTGTGATCTTTTCGCCGAGCGGCCTCATCGGCATCTGGGGCGAACTGAAACGGCGCTGGCGCAAGCCTCCTTCCGAAGCCGCAGCCATGAGCACGCGGAAGATCGCGGAAACAATTCCGTTGCCGTCATTTCTGCACCCGCCTCTGCGCTCGGGCACCGCGCTCGAAGTCGAGGGCGTCTCAAAGCACTTCGGCGGTATCCGTGCTGTCGTCGACGCCAGCCTGGAAGTCAGCCCCAGCGAGATTCACGCGCTGATCGGCCCGAACGGCGCTGGCAAGACGACCCTGTTCAACCTCATCTCCGGTCTCTACACGCCGGATCGCGGCACCGTGCGGCTTTATGGGGATGCAATCGAGAAGCATACGGCGAACCGCATCTGCGAGATGGGGGTCGCCCGATCGTTCCAGATCACGAGCCTTTTTCGCGGGCTCTCCATCTACGAAAGCCTCCGCCTGGCTTTACAGGCCGGCCACAGAGCCCGGTTCGACGGCTGGCGCGATGTTGACAGTTATACGGATCTCCACGAGCAAACGGTGGAGCTGATCCGTTTCCTCGGGCTCGAAGGGATCGAGCACATCCTGGGTGGCGACCTTTCCTATGGTGGTCAGCGGCTGGTCGATCTCGGAATGGCGCTTGGCGCGCGGCCGCAGGTGTTGCTGCTCGATGAACCGCTGGCCGGTCTCGCGGCTGCCGAGCGCGAACGCGTTTCCAACCTCATCAAGACCATTTCGGCCCACATCCCTGTTCTCATCGTCGAGCACGACATCGACCGCGTCCTCGGTTTTTCCGACCGCGTCACTGTCATGAACCACGGGCAGGTGCTGATGGCTGGCTCACCAGAGGAGGTGCGTTCGGACAAGCGTGTGCAGGAGATCTATACGGGCACCGGCACGCCGCCCGTGATCGGCCGCAGTGCCGTTCCGGTGTCGGATCGCCGCGAGGTGCTGCGGTTCGAGCGGGTCAACGCCTTCTACGGCAAGAGCCACATCCTTCAGGATGCGAGCCTGGATGTCCGGGAGGGCGAGATCGTCGCGCTGCTCGGGCGTAACGGCGCCGGCAAGTCGACACTGCTGAAGACGCTGGCTGGTCTCGTCCGCCCGGCTTCCGGCAGCATCAAACTCGATGGCCGGGAGATCGCCGGGCTTCCCGCCCCGGATATCGCCCGCCTCGGCATCGGCTACGTGCCGCAGGGCCGCGGGCTGTTCGCCGGCATGTCCGTTGCCGATAACCTTGCGCTCGGCCGCCTCGCCCGCAAGTCGGACGGCAGCGATGGCGTGGTGTGGAGCGAAGAGCAGATCTTCGAGTTCTTCCCCCGCCTCAAGGAACGCATGAACGTGCCCGCGGACTACCTGTCCGGCGGTGAGCAACAGATGGCGGCGGTCGCGCGCGCCCTTTCAGGTAACGTGCGCCTTCTGCTCCTCGACGAACCGTTCGAGGGCCTCGCCCCATCGGTGGTCCAGGAGTTGTTCAGCGTCTTCGACCGCCTGCGCGCGTATGCGTCGATCATCATCGTCGAGCATAATCTCGACCTCGTCCTCGCGCTGGCGGACCGTGTTTTCGCGCTCGAGCGCGGTGCGGTGTTCCACGAAGGCCCGGCCGAGCCGCTTCTGACGAACCTCGATTACCGCAAGCAAATCCTTTGGCTTTGAGGCTTTGGGGCCTGGGATCCCGCCGGCGAGCGATGGATCGATTGGCGCAACAGAGGGTTTTCCAGCCTGAACATGCGGCTGAGCCGGAACAGATCAGGTTGGGAATATGCGCGCCGTTGGCACATTTCTGCTCATTCTTTTTGCCTCCACCACGGCCCTGGCGCAGGACGCCGTCATGAAGAAGGACTCGATCGCTTGCTGGAGCCACAGCGATTTCATGGCACTGGTCGGCGGTGAGTACCGGATGAACTATTGGGGCAGCCACCAGCAGAAGCGCGATTACATGGCCCAAGGCCGCTGCTTCGCTTTGAGACGAGGCGAGCGCGTTAAGGTCGAGAGGCTGATGACAAGCCCTTATGCCCGTATTGCCAGAGTGCGCAAGCAAGGCAGCGCCCGAAGCTTCTGGACCGACCAGGGGTTCAGCGGGCGGTGACTCGCCGCTCTGCGGTGGCGCTGAACCAGAAGCTCCGCCGTCCGTTCGAGGCTACCAAGGACTACGAGGAGGGCATCCGCGCCTTCTTCGAGAGGCGCCCGGCGGTATTCAAGGGCGAGTGAAGCAGCACGCCCCCGAAGATCTTCCGCCTTATTCGCGCCGCCCCTCAATTCCCTCAAAGATCGAGATGCTGTCGCGCCAGCCGTTGCCGCGGGCAACTGCAGCCGGCACAGCTCGTTGCGAGTCCGGACCGCGGCATGGCAAGCCCGGCATTCTGGGCGAGCTCACGAATGATCTCGGGGTCCTTCATCATGGTTGCGACCGTGCCGTGCGGGTGATCAAAGTCGCGCTCAACCATGCCCGGCACCTCGCGCTGCAATTGGCTGGAACCCGCGGAGCCGCCGCGCAGCGCCGCCGGCAGCCGCGGTCCGTCTGACCGCGCGACCTCCCATTGCATGGCTAGATGGCTAGCGAGCATCTTCGCGAAGCGCTCCCGAGCGTGTAAGCTCGTAAGCGCAGCTCTCACCTATGCCAAAGCTTCCAAAAGCCTGACCAATCTTACTCTTACGATGAGTGTCGCCGACGTGGACTGCGGGGATGCCAGCGGACCGGCCCTTCGGGGCCGGGGATGTGAGCGCGGCTGATGCCAGGCCAGTTCCTCTCGAGATATGACGCCGGGGTAGGCAAGGGCCTCGCCTGGTGCGCCGCACGTCCGTTCCGCGCCTCGGCGGTGATCGTCCTGCTTTGTCTGGCGTTGTTCGTACCGGGAGTGTTCTCTCGTCCACCTGTGGATCGCACGGAAGTCCGATATGCGATCTCTGCCAGGACGATGTTGGAGACGGGCGACTGGCTCATCCCGCGCGACCGGAAGGGGGCGGAGGTCGGCAGGCCGGTCGGCATCCTGTGGCTGCAGGCGCTCTCAACCAAGCTGCTCGGCCCGGCATCGTATGACGCGATCTGGACGTATCGCCTCCCCTCCCTGGCAGGAGCGGTTCTGGCCGTTCTGTTTCTGTTCTTTGGAATGCGCTCCATTGCCGGCGATGAGACGGCAATCTTGGCCGCCGGTCTGACGGCCCACTCTCTGTTCCTGGCTTTGCAGGCTCGGCTGGCCTTGCCGCAGGCAGCGGCACTGGCAGCTGCGGTCGTCGCACAGACAAGCCTCGCCCGTCTCTACGTGGGGCAGTCCTGTCTCTCACCTGCGTCTCGAAAGCGTGCCGGGCTGACGTTCTGGGCGGCCATCGGCGCCGGAATCCTTCTCAACTCGTTCATCATCCCGGCCCTCGCCGTCCTCACGATCATCGGCTTGCTGATCCAGGACCGCAGCCTCAGGTGGCTCGCCGGGGCGAACCACGCGCTCGGTCTCGTGTTGGCGATCGCGATCGCATCGCCATGGCCACTTTCGTTCTGGCTTTCGATCGCCGACCCGACGCCCGACCCGCATTTGTCGCTCGTCGCATGGCTGTCCCTCGTGGTGGACTCCCAGCACATGAACCACGACGCCTTTCCAGGCAGCTTCATTCTCATGGCCTGGTTCGGCCTGTTGCCGTGCATTCTGCTCGCCTACCCCGCCTGCCAGCTGGTCTGGCGGAACAGACCGCGGCCCCTGATGCGATTTCTGGTGGCGTGGCTCGTACCTTACATCGCGGTGCTCGAGCTGATCTCGGACAAGCCGCCGCTCTACATGGTGCAATACGCATTGCCGGCGCTGGCCTTGGCAGTGGCACTTCTAATAACGAAGAATCCCGTCACGGGTCCGCCTCAGGCTGTCTGGGCGCCCTCGTGGGCGCGCGTGATCTGGGCCCTCGTGGGCATCGGTCTGGGTGCAGCGGCGCTCTGGTTGGAGACGTGGGCCGGAGACCCCGTGACCCTGCCCATCATCGCAGCGGCGGCGGTGACGATGATCTGCTTTGCTGCCACGGCCGTCGTCTGGCCGCGTTGCAGCACCCTCGCAGCAACCACTTTCTCATTGGCCGGGACCGCCGTTGCCTATTGGTTGTTCCTCGCTCTCATTTTGCCGCCGACGTCGACGAAGTGGCCGAGCAATCGGCTGGCAGACCTGAGAGAAAGCCTGCGGACCTGTTATCCGGACCCCCCGATCGTCGCCGGATATTCGGAGCCGAGCGTCATTTTCCTCATGGGCTTCGACACCGTCACTACGACGGGATCACGCGCGCCAGAGTACCTGGAAGAGACGCCGCGCGCCTTGGCGATCATCGAGAAGTCTCATCTGCGGCGGTTCGAAGAGGCCGTGCAAAAGCGCAGTGCCGCCGCGCCGGTCCGCGTGGCCTGCCTGTCCGGCCGTAATCCCTTTACGTCGGGAAGAAATCAGTTCTTCGCGATCTACGCGAAGCCACCACTGCCATCTGATCCGACCTGCCGGCCGCCGCCGCGCTATCGCTGCCCGAGCTAGCCCGCGTCGGCTTGGCTAGCCTTGGGCCGGAGCCCGCTAGCGTGCAGCGAGAACCAGCGTCCAGAACGTCTTGAACTCGGTCTTCGGATCCCTCACCAGGGCGATGCCCATGTGCTGGGCGTCCGCCATCAGCAGGTTCTTGTTGTGGCCCGGGCTCTGCTTCCAACCCTTCAACACTTCCTCGAAGCTCGCCTGTCCCGTGCCGACGTTCTCCGCCGCGAGCCGCGCTTCATAGCCGGCGCGCTTCACGCGGTCCCAAGGGTTGGAGCCGTCCGAGCCGTAATGGGAGATGCGGTCCCAACGGGCGAGGTCGCGCGAGTGCTCCTTCGCCGCGTTGGTCAGCTCCGGGCTAAGCTGCAACGGCTTGAGGCCATGCTTCTTGCGATAGTCGTTGATCAGCTTGCGAGCGTGCTCGACATCGAGCCGCGTGCTCGAGTAGTCACGGCCGGAAAGCGCGCCGGGCTGGGGCTTTTCGAATGAGTTCTGCGGTGCACTGTCCTGGAGGCTGGCAACCTTCTGTCCGTTCCCTTTCGCCGAAGACGAAGCAGGTTGGCGCGGCGTGCTGCCTGTCAGCGACGCGAGCGACGAGCTCGGCGCAGGAGTCTCTGTACCGGAGTCGCCGAATCCGAAGGAAAGTGGTACCGAGCCGAGGCTGCACCCTGGCAGCATCAATGCGAGGAAGAGAGGGACCACGACGCGATACATCCGGATACTCCCGCTCAAAAGCGGACCAGCTTGCAGGATCGCCTAGGGCGGTTAAGACAGCGTTAACGCTAACGGCTGGTAAGCATGCTCCCGCGGCGGCCCGGCGTGGCGCCAGGTGGTCCACGGTGGTCGATACTCGTGTCCGTCAGCTTTCGCAGTTGACTTCAAGACCTTGACGGCAGTGGGGCAATCGCGCGGCTTGTTGATCGCGGTTCGTGCGCTGAGGAGCTGCCGCGAGGACCGGATGGAGAAGAAAGCGACCGATTAGCACTTGGCACCGCGCCGCCGATCCGGAGAATTGAGAAAGTCTGAAGTGATTCGTGCGTCTGGCCAACGAGTTTGACGCTGGCGCTGTCGCGCGCCGAAATCGAATTGGCGGGACACGGAAGTCTTAGCCCGGCCGGGAGGTCGAGAGAAGATGAGCATAGCCGTCTTGGCGGAACCACAAACCGATGCCGTCGCTCCTGCGATCGGCCTGATGGTGCTGGCGCGGGCGGCGACGGAGCAGGGTGCGACGCAGGCCGAGATCGTACGCGATCTGGCGCCCTACGTCGGCCATAAGCTCGCACCCGCTGCCTGGCGTGAAACCGTTTCCCAGGCGATCGCCGGCCTCGCGGTGCAACGCCTCGCGACCGTGACACGGAACCGGGTCGAGCTGACGGAAGCCGGACGCACGGCCATACAGAATGAGCTCGGTGGCAGGCCGCTGCCGCGTGCGTGGGGAGAGATACGGGACGTTCGGCTTATCGCCCGGGCGCTCGGAATGGAGACGGCAGCGAATGCCCGCATCAAGCGCCTGGCCAAGCCCGACGGCCTGCGCGCTGCCATTCTGGAACGTGCTTACAACTTGAAGCTCCGTGGTGCGCCCAGTCCGTCGCGGCTGCGCCAGGCCTTGGCGGTGGTGGCGCTCGAGCGGGCCTTCGGCAATACGCTCAAGGGCAGCATCGGGTCGCGAACGGGACTTTCGGCCAAGGCGGGGCGGCTGCTAGCAGGGCAGCTTTCACGCCGGCCGCGCGATTTCGGCACGGATAACCGCCTCGTCGCGGCGCTCGCGGCCGAGCAGGTGGGTGCTTTCCAAACGGATGCCGACGCGCTGCGGACAGCCATTCTGCGCAATTTCGTAACCCAGTCGATGTCGGCCCCGTCGCCAGCGCCAGGTCTTGCTGCAACGGATCCACCGGAAGCAGGGCTCGCTACATCGACGGCGCGCCAGACGGCAGTGGTGTCGGGCCCGCGCCAGCCGCGTCCGGCCGCAGCAAACCGGCCTGATCTCGAAGGCTTCGCGAACATCGTGCTGCGGGTGGCGAGCGCGCACGCAGAGGGATGGTCGGGCAATCGCAAGGCGTTCATCTCCCGCGTGTGGCAAGGCATCGCCGCTCAGCACCCGGAGTGGGGCCTCACCGAAATCGAGTTCAAGGCCATGCTGGCGGAGGCGCACCGGACCGGTCACGTGGTCCTGGCAAGTGCCGACCTGAAGGACAAGAAGAGCCTGAAGGACCTGCAGGAGTCTGCCGTCGCCTACAAGAATACCGTCTGGCACTTCATCAGGGTCGATAACGAATGATGCGGACAGGGCAGACCAGATGGCAACCATCCCGGTGCTCCTCACCGGGATCACTCGTCCGCTCGCACGGGCGCCTGCGGTCCGCTGGATCCCGGGAACAAGGCCCGGGATGACCACTGAATTGGTGCAGCGAGTCAACTTCGAATAACCGGGCACAACGACGAGTTCGGATCTGTCCGCGTTTGAGGAATTGGGGATCATGCAGCCGAATGCGCAAACCGCGCTTCCTGTCGACAGCCTTTCCGCCGCGTTCGAGCACTCGATCACGTGGGAGGACGACATCTGGCGTGCCGACCCGGTCGACGTCGAGCAGGTGCACCTCAAGGCGCGCCGCAAGTTTTACGACCTGCTGGACGCGGTCACGTCGACGCGGGGATCGAGCACGCAGGCGCGCATTCTGCTGTTCCATGGCCAATCGGGCGCGGGCAAGACCCACCTGCTCCGGGCGCTGAGGACCGCCGCGCATCGGAAGGGCAAGGCTTATTTCGGCTATGCCCAGATGACGCCCGACGTGGCGAGCTACGCCGATTATTACCTCCGTCGTTTGATCGCCTCCCTCGAGAAGCCCTACGATCCGGACAACGGCGGCGAGAGCGCCCTGGCGCGGCTCACGCACCGTCTCGTCTCCTCCGCGGACGTGCTGTCGGAAAGCCAGCTCAAGAAGCTGCGCGAGGCGAACCTGGACGAGCTCGGTCTGGGCAAGCTGATCCTGCAGCTCGCGGACGACATCATATCAAGTCCTGCCTTCGCCGATCAGGACCTCGACGTAAACGTGGTGCGGGCGCTGCTCTATATGCAGCGCAGCGATCCCCGCATCGATCAGCGGGTGCGTCAATACCTGCAGGGCCGCCAGCTCAACGAGTTGTCTCGCTCTGCGGTGGCTGCGCTCGATCCGAACAGCGGTGACGGCCGCGCCTTCGAGATCATCGAGGCCCTCGGCAAGCTGATGTGGACCGTCGATCGGGCAGCGCTCGTGTTCTGCATCGATCAGGTCGAGGACTTGCGCTTCTTCGACGACGCGGAGGAGCGCTTCCAGAAGGCGGTGCGGGACCTCATCCAGATCGCCAACCGCGTGCCGACATCGATCATTCTCATCTCGTGCCTGGAGGACTTTTACGGCCAGGTCCGCGGCGTGCTTGCGCAGTCCTACATCGATCGCATCGAGAAGTCCGGTCCGGTCGCCCTGCTCGAGAACCGCACGCCGGAGGAGGCGCGGCTCATCATCGCCAAGCGCCTCGAGTACGGGGCATCGAAATATGCAGGGGGGCCGACCTTCCCTGATCCGTCCGCCTTTTTCGGCCCGCAGTTCTTCGAGGAGTTCGGTGGCCTCTCGACCCGGCGCTTGCTGGAGCACGCCCAGAACCGCCTGCGGCAGTCGAACGCCGTGGAGGATCCCGAGCCGGAGGAGGTGCCGGAGAAGGCTGGCTTCATCTCGACGCTGGCCGCGGCGCTCGGTTTCGGGGCCAGCAACGACGAGCCGATGGCGGAGCCTGCGGTGGATCTCGACTATCGCGACCTGTGGCAGCGGTTCACGCAGGCCTCCGAGGCCGAGATTCCCTCGAACGACCAGGAGCTGATGGACGTCCTCGTCGCCGCGCTGGGGCTCGCGCGCGATGAGTGGAGCAACACGATCCAGCTCCAGGTCAACCGCCTCGAGGTGGCAGACGACGTCCCGGCGATCGACCTGTCGGTGACCCACAGCGCGAACGGGCTGACATTTGATTCGCGCGTGTTCCTCTGCAACCGGCCGACCCAGGGTGGCGGCCTCAAGCGACAGCTCGACAAGGTGCTGAGCCACATGGGGGGACGCGCCTCGTTCATGCTGCGCGCCAGCGATTTCCCACCGAACAGGAAGAACCAGACGGCGCAGGCGTTCCGAAAATTCCGCGATGGCGGCGGCCGCTCATTGCTCGTGCCGATCCCGGATTGGGAGCGCATGCTCATGGTGCGCGAGTTCCATGCGCATCACCGTTATGACCCGGGTTTCGCGCGCTGGTTCGAGCAGGCGAAGCTGCTGTCCGGGATGATCCCGATCGTGCAGCTTCTGCGCCTCGATCTCCTGGGACGGCCGGCGGGTATCGCTCCGACAACTGCTGCATCGCATCCGTCGAGCCGGCCGAGTGCTGCCGCGCCGGCGCCTGCCGCAAACGGATCGCTGGTCGAGCGGCTGGCCAAGCTGGACGAAAGCCATCAGCAGCCCGCTCCTGCCGCGTCCCAGCCCTCCATTCCGCCCGTTACGGAAAAGCCGCCGCGTCGGATTTGGGCCGACTGGATCGGCTGGGGCTCTTCTGCCAGGACCGAGCCGCTTCCGGCCAATGATGACCTGCTGCCGCTGTCGGTCATCCTTGATGAAAATGGCGGCGACGGAAAAAGCATCTATGCCGGGCGGGAAACCAACAGCGGGAAGCCGATCACGCTCAATCGCGACGTGCTGAAACGGCACGCGGCCGTGCTCGGCGGCTCCGGCTCGGGTAAGACGACCTTGGCGCTGAGTCTCATCGAGCAACTGCTGCTGAGCGGCATTCCCGCGGTTCTCCTCGACCGCAAAGGCGACCTGTGCAGCTACGCCAATCCGGACGTCTGGCGCTCGAGCAACAACGATTTTCAGGAACGCCGCAGCGAGCGCGAGAAGCTCGCCAACGCCATCGACGTCGCGGTCTACACGCCGGGGCGCGCCTCCGGCCGGCCGATCTCGATCACGCTGCTGCCCACCGGCATCAGCGAGCTGCCCGAGCACGAACAGCAGCTTCTGGCCAATCTCTCGGCAGCCGCGCTCGGTGACATGCTGCATCTCAAGAATTCTGCCACCCACCAGAAGCAGTCCGGCACGCTATCGGTGGCGCTCAAGATCCTGGGCAGCCGGTCGCGCACCGAGGTCACGCTCAATGACCTCATCTATCTCCTCGAGGACGAAGATCCGGAGCTGACGGATCTGACCCAGCGCATGGACCCCTCGGGCAAGATCCGGCGCGACCTGGTGGCCCAGCTCGACAGCCTTCGCCACAGGAACTCGGCCCTGTTCGAAGGGGGCGGCGAGAACCTCCGCATGGAGTCGCTGCTTGGGCTCGGGCCCTATGCCCGCAAGGGCCGCACGCGGCTGTCGATCATCTACACCGGGTTCCTGGGCGACAACGAGAACATCCTGTTCTGGGTGTCGCAGTTCCTGTCGGAAGCCCTGCGCTTCTGCCAGCGCAACCCGAATGACGAGCTGCAGGCCGTCGTCATGTTCGACGAGGCCGACCTCTACATCCCGGCCAATTCGAAGCCGGCCACGGCCGAGCCGCTGCAGAGCCTGCTGAAGCGCGCGCGGTCCGCCGGCCTAGGCCTGATGCTGGCCACCCAGTCGCCGGGTGATCTCGACTACAAGAGCCGAGACCAGATCACGTCCTGGTTCATTGGCCGCGTGCGCGAAGATACGGCACTGCGCAAGCTCAAAGCCGCCTTTCAGAGTGAGAGCGGGCTCGACCCGGCGGCCGTGCTGCCTGGGCAGACCGTCGGCGAGTTCCACCTCGTGCAGGAGGGCGTGGTGCGATCGCTCAAGGCCCAGCGCTCGCTCATCAGCGCCGAGCAGGTTCCGTTCGACCGCATCGAGCAGCTCGCCTTCGAGACCAAGGATCACGACGTCAATCAGCTGCCGTTGTTCGAGCTGAAGTAGCCGCCCGAGAGCCGTGGCGATCGACCCGGCTTATGCCATGTTGCGCGCTTGCAACAACCTTCGGCCACTTTGATCCGGGGGCGACTTCTCAACAGGCAGGATGCTGCCGGTGTCTTGTGATGAACAGCTTGTACACGTTCTGTTAAGCCCAGCGGTTCACAATGGAACTTGGGCATTCTCCCGTGGAGATTGCAGGTGACCCTAGAGCAGCTCACTTCAATGCATTGCAGCTGCAGCAGTCCTGCAATTTCGAGGTGCATTGTTTGGGAACCGGGTGTATTCTGAGTACGTGCAGCACGCGAGGAGGGGGCGGGTGCGGCACGCGGAAATGGTGAGCTCGGCGCAACAGGGGGATTTGCCATCGAGCGGCGTTGTTTGTTGCGGGGTTGTGTCATGACGGCGAAGCCGTTGCTTGTAATGTTGCTTGCCACGCTTCTTGGGCCTGCCATCGGCGTCGGTCTGTTCATTCTCATGCAGACGCTGTAGTTCCTTACTTTTTCCTGCGGATCGCTCAATCCACGAGGCGAGCTGGCCGAATTGTCGCCCGCCGCTTCTCGTTTCCTCGACACCGTCCTAATGTGATGCCCAGCGGATCAAGGGAGGCTCGCTCCTCCTGAGTGCGGGACTTTCTCACATGCCCGGCCAGGCGCGCGACGACTGCTTCAGGCCTGCCCAGGCGCGTATGCGTCATGGGGAGGCCATCGCGCTACTGCGCGCGCGGATCGAACCTGTCGCAGCCTCCGAACCGGTTTCGCTGAAAGACGCACTCGGGCGCATCATCGCAAGCCCGCTGGCGGCGCCGCGGCCCGTCCCGGCGCATACGAACTCCGCCGTCGACGGGTATGCCTTCGCATTCCAGGACTATGACCCCGGCTCTGGCACATCTCTGGAAATCAGCGCGCGGGCGGCTGCTGGGCATGCCATTGAAGCACCGCCGCCTCCGGGTACGGCCGTGCGCATCTTCACCGGAGCCGCGATGCCGCCGGGTCTCGACACCGTCGCGATGCAGGAGGACTGCGAGCTGATCGGAGCCGTCGGCGACTCACCGGCACACGTTCGCATCCCGGGCGGCCTGAAGCAGGGCGCTAACGTACGCCGCGCCGGGGAGGATGTCGTCGCAGGCGAGGTGCTGTTCCGCCCCGGCCACGTGATACGGCCACAAGACTTGGCTGCCCTCGCCTCGATCGGTCTGGACGGTGTCGACTGCTTCGCGCGGTTGCGCCTTGCCATCGTCTCCTCCGGCGATGAGCTGATCCGGCCAGGAGCAGCGGAATTGGCTCCCGGCCAGGTCTACGACGCCAACGCGCCGATGCTGGCCGGTCTTGCAGCACTCGCGGGATGCGCGACGGAGGATCTCGGCATATGGCCGGACAGCGCAGAGGAGGTCCGCACCCGTCTCGCCCGGGCAGCCGAGTCGTTCGATGTCATCCTCACGTCAGGCGGGGCGAGCGAGGGGGAAGAGGATCACATGGGCGCCGCGCTCGCAGCCCTCGGCTCACGCCATTTCTGGCAACTCGACATCAAGCCGGGCAAGCCGATGATGTTCGGCCAGATCGGCCGCAGCATCATCGTTGGTCTGCCCGGCAATCCGGTCGCCGTGTTCGTCTGTTTCCTGATGTACGTTTGGCCGATGCTCCGCCGCCTGTCGGGGGCGCCCTGGCCGGAGCCGCGGCGTCTGCCGATGAAAGCCGCGTTCGACTTTACCAATCGCAGGGTCGGCCGGCGCGAATTCTGGCGCGGCATGCTGGTCGAGACCGCCGAGGGATTGGCCGTCGACAAGTTCCCACGCGACGGCTCCGGTCTCATCACAGGGCTCAGGGTGGCTGATGGCCTGATCGACGTTCCGGAGGATGTCGGGGATGTGAGGCGCGGCGATACCGTCGCCTTCATTCCGTTCTCTGAGTTCGGTATCATAAGCCGCTGATGGCAGTGGCATGACCCCCCGGTGGCCGTAATGTGAAGAGCGGCCCTGATGATCCACAGATGAACCGACCGCTCATCAATCATTAACCGCGTTCCCTCTTTAATTGTGTCCCGAGGCCCCACAAGCGGCGCGTGCCTGATGCTCCGAAAGCGCCAGAGAGGATCGCATATGTCTCGACTAGCTGTTCCTCAATCCCACCTCGTCAAACGCGAAGAGAAGGAAGACAAGCTCGAAAGGCTGCTCCGTCGCCACCTCAGAGCCCTGGCTGAAAGCACACCCTGCGATGCAGCCGAAACGAATTGCCTGCTAATCGCTCGCTCCGCTGACAGTCCGGTGGCCAAGCTCCTCTTGTTGTACGGTGCCGCCGGCAGCCTGAAGCGCTTTTCCGTGCGCGCGATCTTCGCCTTCCTCGGGACCGCCGAGACGGTGCGGATTGCGGAAGCCTGCCGTGCCTCCGAGTGGTCGCTGCAGGTGCACTGGGCGCGGGATCTGCGCCTGCTCGAAGCGCATGAGCAACTCGTCCTCGGTTCCGCGACCTGCTGGATCGGCGACAGCATGCGCCGGGAGCCGCTGAGCCACGACGCCTGCGAGCTCTATGCGCCGGACTGCCCGGAACTGACGCACCGGGCGCACCGGTTTTTCGAGCGTCTGTGGCAGGCGTCCGAGCCGGTTTTCGAACGCCAGGGATTTGGCGCCGACGAGGCATTCAATCCCGCGCTGATGCAACCCGTCGATCGGGCGACCACCATCGGCGGCAGGCACGGCCCTCGAACCTCCGCGTGAACCTGCCGTCAGGCAGGAGCGGAAACGACCGGCAAGGAGAGGCAAGTCCGCCGAACTCGGGATACGTTCCGGCGCATTGCCTCTGTTCGATCACTGCGACTTGGGCGAGTGTTGGGGTGTTCGCCTGCCCGTCGGAGCCTCGGCGGAGTACGATCAGGGCAGGTCCCCCGCGCGAAGGGATGTTGCCATGACTCGCAAGCTGTGCCTCGCCTTCCTCGCCCTCACCCTCCTCTTGCCTGTCCATGCGATCGCCCAGGGGAAAAAGTTCTCGCACGCCGGGATTGCCCGGGATGCCGAGCGGTACGAAACGACTATCAAGGCCAATGTCACCGGCGGTACGCTGGAGGCACGCAACCTGATCGAGGCCGGACAGCAGGCCCTCGCCGCAGGCGATCCGAGGGCCGCCACGCGCGCCTTCGCGCAAGCGGCTGGCGCAGCGCCCGACGGGGCAGAGGCCTGGATCCTGCTCGCCCGTGCCCTGCTCGACACGAGGCCTGATCCGAACCGTCCGGCCGAACGGTACGATCTGCCCGCCAATGCAAGCGCTGCCGCCTACATCGGCTATCAGCGGGCATCGGTCCCGGACCTGCAGGCAAACGCGCTGGCATTACTGGGCGAGTCGCTGAAGCGCCGCCAGATGTGGCGGCCGGCCATCGAGGCGTTCAAGGCCAGTCTTGCCCTCGAGGACGTTCCGCAAGTCCGTGAAGTCTACGAGGCGCTGAGGAGCGAGCACGGCTTCCGGCTCGTCGACTACAGCGTCGAGCAGGATTTAGCGGCCCCGCGCGTGTGCCTGCAGTTCTCCGAGAATCTGCAACGCGGCCAGGATTTCTCGCAGTACGTCGCCGTCGACGGCCAGGATGCCCAGGCGCTGGTGCCCGAGGGCAAGCAGCTTTGCATCGAAGGCCTGTCGCATGGTCGGCGCTACCAGGTGCTCGTGCGCGCAGGCCTGCCGTCCGAGGTCGCTGAAGTTCTCGAAAATCAGGCTGAGCTTGCAATTTATGTCCGCGACCGCTCTCCGTCCGTACGCTTCACGGATCGCAGCTATGTGCTGCCGAGCCGCGGGCAATCAGGCATCCCAGTTATATCGGTGAACACTGAGAAGGTGGCCATCGAGGTCTATCGGATCGGGGACCGCAGCCTCATCTCTGCGCTGATGAGTGGCGACCTGCAGCGGCAGCTCTCGAGCTACGACCTGGATCAGATGCGCGAGACGTCCGGCGCGCGGGTCTATCAAGGCGAGCTCGCCGTCGCCCATCGGCTGAATGAAGAGGTGACGACGGCTGTGCCGGTCGGCGAGGCGGTGCCGGAGCTGAAGCCCGGCGTCTACGCCATGATCGCCATGCCCGCCAATTCGCGGGATCAATACGGCCCACATGCAACCCAATGGTTCATCGTTTCCGACCTCGGCATCGTGACGTTCACGGGCGACGATGGCATCCATGCATTCGTCCGATCGCTCGCGACCACGCAGCCCCTGCCGAACGTCAGCGTGCGGCTTGTGGCGCGCAACAACGAAGTGCTCGGCACGGCTACGAGCGATGCCCGGGGCTACGTCCGCTTCGAAGCCGGGCTCACGCGTGGTGAAGGCGGAGCTGCGCCGGCCCTTCTGGTGGCGGAAGCGAAGAACGGTGACTACGCCTTTCTCGACCTGACTTCATCTGCCTTCGACCTGACCGACCGCGGCGTGAAGGGGCGCGAGCCTCCTGGTCCGATCGACGCTTATCTGTTCACCGAGCGCGGTGTCTACCGGCCGGGCGAGGACGTGCATCTGACCGCGCTGGTGCGTGATCGCGCGGGCCAGGCCTCAAGCGTGCCGGTAACGCTCGTCATCACGCGCCCTGATGGGGTCGAGCACACCCGTATCGCCCTGACCAATGACGAGCTCGGCGGGCGCACGACGACGTTGCGGCTCGCCCCGTCGTCGATGACGGGCACGTGGCGCGCGCGCTTGCATGCCGACCCGAAAGACGATCCGTTGGCCAACGTGGCGTTCCTGGTCGAGGACTTTGTGCCCGAGCGCCTGGACCTCGACATCGATCCCGTTTCGAAGGTCCTGGCACCGGAAGAAACCGGCATCGTGAAGATTGCCGGGCGCTATCTCTACGGTGCACCGGCCGCCAATCTGGCCGTCGAGGGCGACATCGTCGTGAAGCCTGCAGCGGACGGGCTGAGCGCTTTTCCTGGCTATCACTTCGGCCTCGCGGATGAAGCAGTGGAGCCCGTCCGCGCACCAATCGAAAACCTGACGAAGACGGATGCCGAAGGACGCGCCGAGCTGAGCCTCATGCTGCCGCCGGTTCCACGCAGCGCCCGGCCTCTGCAGGCCGAGCTGCTGCTGCGCTTGCGCGAGCCTGGCGGCCGGGCCATCGAGCGCAGCGTCGCACTCCCTGTTGATCTCAGGATTGCCCGCCTCGGTCTGAAACCGCTGTTCCGTGATCTGCAGTTGCGGGAGAATTCGACGGCGGAGTTCGACGTCATTCTGGTTGGCAGTGATGGCCGCCGCGCAAGCGTTCGTGGCGCGAAATGGGAGCTGGTGCGCCTGGAGCAACGCTGGCAATGGTATAGCCGCGATGGCTATTGGACCTACGAGCCGATGACGCTCACGCGCAAAGTGGCTGCCGGCGTGGTCGACATCGGCGTAGACGAACCCGCCCGCGTCAGCGCCAAGGTGGATTGGGGCCGTTATCGCCTGGAGGTGGCCTCGCCCGAGCCGGGCGGCCCTGTGTCCAACATCGTCTTCACGGCGGGCTGGTACGCGGACGAAGGCGCCGATAGTCCCGAGGTGCTGGAGCTTGCGCTCGACAAGCCGACCTACACGGCGGGAGAGATCGCAAAACTGAAAATCGCCGACCGGCAGGGCGGGCGGGTGCTCGTCTCGGTGCTGGGCGAAGGTCTGCTCGCGAGTCAGGAGATGGAGCTGCCTGCCGGCGGCGGCGAGGTTTCGATCCCCGTCGAGCGCACGTGGGGGCCAGGCGCTTACGTCACCGCCATGCTCTACCGGCCTATGGACGAGAAGGCCAAGCGCATGCCGAGCCGTGCGATCGGCGTGAAATGGCTTCCCATCGACCAGAGCGCACGGACACTGAGCGTCGCTCTCGAAGCGCCAGCCCAGGTCCGCTCCGGGACCACATTAAGCGTGCCCGTCAAGATCACTGGCCTGAGCGAGGGGGAGGAAGCACGCGTGACCGTGGCTGCGGTCGACCTTGGCATCCTGAACCTGACCCGCTTCGAGGCACCTGCGCCCGAAGGCTGGTTCTACGGCCAACGTCGCCTCGGCACCGAGATCCGCGACTACTACGGCCGCCTCATCGACGGCATGCGGGCCGAACGCGGCCGCCTGCGCTCCGGAGGCGACGAGGGCGGCGGCCTTGCCATGCAGGGCAGCCCGCCTGTCGAGGAGATCGTGTCGCTGTTCTCCGGCATCGTTCG
>DASVDU010000248.1:0-9888 GCA_036380915.1 Hyphomicrobiaceae bacterium
ATTCTCAATCTTGCCAACGATCTCAAACTTCACAGCGGATCGCGGGCGAGCAGCCTAACGACCAAGCTCAGCGGCAAAGGCAAGCTGGCGCGGCCCTTGCGTACGCAAGGGGCGTGACAGCTTGACGTGTCCGACTGCAGCGCATTGTTAGGCGCCAAGCCGCTCATTGATGTAGGCCGGATCTTGAGCCCCATGGATAACCGCCAATACATGCACGGATTCCTCGTCAAAGGTGTAAAACACCAGGTACGGGAAGGTATGGACTACGGCCCTCCGGATGTCCGGCTCTACTTCTTGATAATGGAGTGGATTGCTCGTGACGCGATCGAAAGCCGCCTCGATCTCGTCCAAGTACCTCAATCCCAGTCCCCGTTGCTTTCTTCGTAGGATCGATATCCATGGAGGATATCCGCTTCTGCTGCCTTCGTAACAATGAGCGCACGGCTCATTCGGAAAGTATTCTGTTTCTGACCTCAGCCCACGGGGAGCCGGCACTCGGATTTGCTCGGAAAGCGGCCAGTCTCTTCCGAAGAAGGCGACGTGTCGCGTCGGAAAGCTCAATCTGTTCCGGGCACTCCGCGATGCTGTCCCAGATTTCGGCAACCAGCTGAATTCGCTCAGAAACCGGCAGTTCTAATGTGTCAGCAGCTGAGAATTTCATTGCATGAAACTACCACAGGGCGCCCCATTCCGCCACGAGCCAAATGCCGCAGAAGGGGTCGAATTTGGCGCCTAACGACCAAGCTCAGCGGCGCGTCAAGCTGGCGCGACCCTTGCGAATGCAAGGGGCGTGACAGTTTGATGCGTCCGTCTGCAGCGCCTTGTTAGGCGGCGCGTCAATTGAGTAGCCGTGGATGGCCATGACAGAACTTATACTTCCTTCCGCTACCGCACGGGCATGGGACATTCCGTCCTACTTTTGGAACTGCAACGGCTATTGGCGTGTCCCCTCGGAGCTGTCGGATCTCCATGTCACGCATGACAGTTCTATTCTCGTTCGAGGTGGCAATAACGTAATCGGCCATGTACGACACGTAGCCCAACTTGCGAGTGTAGTACCCACTTTGTACCGGCTCGCCTCGACTTACCGGTAGTTGAATCGTCGATATCTGCTTGCCGATAGCTCCATTAGCGCTGGCTCTGTCTGCCATACTTTGCATCACATCAACCGCCTTCCCGGTAAGTGCACGGGCGGGCCTTCTGGCCTTCAAAAGTGCACGGAGCTGTACCTCATCTTCGCGTGTCATGGCCCGCCAGGTGCCGATACGCTGAACTAACGTAACATCGTCATCCAACGGACGGCGCTCCTGCCAATACTGAACGTGGAATTGTTCCTTCGCTCCAGGTCTCTCGATGCCCGCAATGAAGTCTTGGTAATTAGTCACTATCGCGTAGCCCATCCGCGGAGGGCTGTGGTGATAGAGGTAGCCCGAGAACATGATCGACAGACGCTTGTGCTGCGAGGGTATGCCATTTAACGGGGCTATCGCAAAGGCGCGCGATGCCTTATCCGCCAAACGATCTATAATCCCTTTTGCCGCGTAGTCTGGAGGACCTGCATCATGAAGGGCGTCCAGTAACCAGCGCCGAGTGTCGAAAGACCCAAATTTGGCGAGCCCAGTAAACCCGAAGGCAAGCCTTGCGTTCATGCACTCTAGCACGCCAGACTTGTTCGATTCGTCGTCTACAAGATGACCATCGGCGACCAAGCGGCGATCGGACGCCTGCACGATGTAGTCACTGCATCCGAGCGTTAAGATCAGGGTCATTCTTGTGCAACAGCCTTTGTATGCGGAATCCCGCCGTGCCGCCTAACAGGCCGCTGAAAAAGTCGTCATTTGATGACGTATGCTACGCCTGTTGGTGCGACGAGGGGATTGGCGATGCGGGGCGAGTCGAGTGGTCAGCATGAAGCGTTCTCGTATGTGAGTCTGGAGGAGCGGATTCCGGCGGATCACCCGCTGCGGACGATCCGCGCAAGAGCCGAGGCGGCACTGAAGCGGCTGTCGCCGGTGTTCAAGGAGATGTATGCGCGCGGTGGCCGTCCTTCGATTCCGCCGGAACGGCTGCTGAAAGCGCAGCTGCTGATCGCCCTGTATTCGGTCCGTTCGGATCGGCAGTTCTGCGAGAGTCTGTCCTGGAACCTGCTGCATCGTTGGTTTCTCGGCATGACGATGGATGAGCCGGGTTTCGTGGCCTCGACCTTCAGCAAAAACCGGCAGCGGCTGCTCGAGCATGAGGTGGCGCCGCGGTTCTTCGCGGAAGTGGTGCGCCAGGCCAGGGCAGAGGATCTGTTGTCGGAGGTGTCATCTTTCGGCGTAATGGAGCCAAACGGTTTTCGGCATATTGGAGCCAGCCGGTTTTCGGCATATTGGAGCCAGTGAAGGGGTGAGCGCGGGCATCTCGGATTGACGGCGGCAGCCGCTACCCTCAAGGCCTCTTCGGTCTTGGGGGGCGGGCGGTGGGTCGCAGGAGATTCGAGATGTATCAGTACCGGCAGGTCCTGGTGCGGCTGCGCCAGGGAGACGGCGATCGGGACATCGCCCGGGCGAAGCTGATGGGCCGCGCCAAGGTGGCGAGGTTCCGGGCGCTGGCCGCCGCGCGAGGGTGGCTCACGGAGGGCGAGCGGCTGCCCGACGATGCCGAGATTGCCGCGGCCGTTGGCCAGGCCCGGCGAGCCCGATCGACGATTTCCAGCGTCGAGCCTTACCGCGCGCTGGTTGAGCGCTGGCGCGCACAAGGGGTGGCCGGGGTGGCGATCCACGCGGCGCTGTGCCGCGAACACGGCTACACCGGCAGCTATTCCTCGGTGCACCGGCTGATTGCCGCGATCGAGCGGACCCGCCCGCCGAAGGCGACGGTGCCGTTGTCGTTCGCGCCGGGCGAGGCAGCGCAGGTCGATTTCGGTGCCGGCCCACTGCTCGTCGATCCCGCCGACGGGCGCACGAAGCGCACCTGGTGCTTCGTGATGACGCTGTGCTTCTCCCGGCATCAGTACGCGGAGTTCGTCTTCGACCAGAAGGTCGCGACCTGGCTCGGGCTGCACCGACGGGCCTTCGAGTGGTTCGGCGCGGTTCCCGGGCGGCTCATCATCGACAACCCCCGCTGCGCGATCACCCGCGCCTGCAGCCGTGACCCGATTGTGCAGCGCGCCTACGCCGAGTGCGCCGAGGGCTACGCCTTTCGCATCGATCCGTGTCCGCCGGCGGATCCGGCGAAGAAGGGCATCGTCGAGGCGGGCGTGAAGTACGTGAAGGGCAACTTCCTGCCGACCCGCCGCTTCCGCGACCTCGCCGACCTCAACGCTCAGGCGCGCGAGTGGGTTTTGACCGAAGCCGGCGAACGCGTCCACGGCACGACGCGCGAGCGACCCCTCGAACGCTTCACCCTCGAGAAGCCGCTGATGCGCCCGCTGCCCGATATCGCGCCGGACCTCGGTGTCTGGGCCCGGGTGCGGGTGCATCGCGATTGCCACGTGCAGTTCGAGCGGGCCCTCTACTCGGTGCCGTTCACGCTCATCGGGCGGGAGCTCTGGCTGCGCGCCACGGATACCGCCGTGAGCGTGTACCAAGACCATCGCCTGATCGCGCTGCACCTGCGCGCCCGTTCGGCCGGCACGCGCCGCACCGTCGCTGCGCACCTGCCGCCGGCGGCGCGGGCCTTCTTCACCCACGATCGACAGTGGTGCCTCGCGCAGGCCGAGAAGATCGGCCGGCGTGCCTGGAGCTCATCCGCACGCTGTTCGCCGATCGCATCCTCGAGCGGCTGCGGGCCGCCCAGGCGTCCTGCGTCTCGCCGAGCAGTTCGATCCGCTGCGCCTGGAAGCGGCTTGCGCCCGGGCGCTCGCGCACGCTTCGCCGCACTACCGTACCGTCAAGACGATCCTCGCCCGCGGCTTTGACCGACGAGACGATCCACACACCCTGCCGGGGGCACATGCCATTGGCGCCTATGCCGCCCAGGCGTGCTTCGTGCGCGATGCCGGCACGCTGTTCGCCGTCGAGGAGCCGCCGTCGTGAGCGTCCCGAAGCGCGATCGCCTCGCCTTTGCCGGTACCCAAGGTCAAGGGGACGTCGAGATCGTCGCTCCTGCGCGATCCTGCGCCGTCGATTTTCCGCGAGACGAGTTCGAACGCCCGGTGGCGGCGTCGGCTCGCCTTCTTATCCATCCTGATGCCACCGAAGGAGATGCTCTCATGAACCCTGTCCCTGAGCTCAGCCCACACCTGAAGCAGCTGCGCCTGTCCGGGATCCTCGACTCGCTCGAGGCGCGGAACCGTCAAGCCATCGAGTCCAAGCTCGCCTACACCGAGTTCCTCTCCCTCCTCATCCAGGACGAGGTGGCGCGACGCGAGCAGAAGAAGTTCGCCTTGCGGCTGCGGCGCGCCGCCTTCCGTACCACCAAGACCCTCGAGCAGTTCGACTTCGAACGCCTCCCCAAGCTCAACCGTGCCCTCGTGCACGAGCTCGCCACCGGCCGCTATCTGGCGGAACGCGCCCCGGTGCTCATCGTCGGTCCCTGCGGCACCGGCAAGTCGCACCTCGCCCAGGCGCTCGGGCACTGCGCCATCCGCCAGGGCGTCGACGTGCTCTTCACCACCTGCGCTCAGCTCACCGCCAGCTTGAACGCCGCCCGCGCGATCGGCGGCTACGATCGCAAGCTCGCCGCTCTTGCACGCGTGCCGTTGCTGTGCATCGACGACTTCGGCCTCAAGCCCCTGCGGCCGCCGGCCGACGAGGACCTGCACGACCTCATCGCCGAACGTTACGAGCAGACCAGCACGCTCGTGACCAGCAATCTCGACTTCAGTGAATGGGATCAGGCCTTCCCGGCCAATCGGCTCCTCGCCTCGGCCACCCTCGATCGGCTGCGCCACAATGCCTATTGCCTCGTGCTCGACGGCGAGTCGTTCCGCGCGCCGAAGCTGGCGCCCCCGAGCTCGAAGCGCCTTGCCAACGGAGGGAAGAACGCTCAGGCTTAAACCACGCCGGGATGCCCGTGCCTCACACCAAAAATCGGCTCGATTACACCGAAAAATCCTGGCTCATTTATGCCGAGAAGTGACAGGAGGAGCACTTCACGGTCGACGGGACCCTGATCGAGTCGCTGGCTTCGCTCAAAAGCGTACGCCGCAAGGACGATGACGACGGCGGACCGATCGATCCGGACAACCAGGGCGTGGATTTCCACGGCGAGCGCCGGAGTAACGCCACGCATGCCTCGATTACCGACCCGGAGGCGCGGCTGTTCCGGAAGAGCCGGGCGGCGGCCACCAAGCTCTATTTCTCGGGCAATGCCGTGGCGGAGAACCGCTGCGGGCTGATTGTCGATTTCTCGGTGGACGACATCCTGACCGGTGAGCGGGCGGCTGCCCTGAGGCAGCTGACGCACGTCGCAAGCATCGGCACATCCAGACCGTGGCCGGTGACAAGGGATACTGCACCAAGGACTTCGTCGCGACCCTCCGCGAGCGTGGCATTCGTCCGCACATTGCGTTCATCGACGACGGCCGACGGGTTCCAGGGCTCGATCACCGCACGATGCGTCATGCCAACTACCAGCTGTCGCAACGCAAGCGCAAACTCATCGAGCAGGCGTTCGGCTGGCTCAAAGCGATCGCGGGATTGAGAAAGAGCCGCTTCTTCGGCCGCGCACGCACCGAGTTGTACGCACTGATGGCGATGAGCGCCTATAACCTGACCCGAATGGCCCGATTGCGGCCGTTGCCGACCTGAGTGTGAGATCTCGACATGTCCGCCACGCCAACGAGCCGATCTGAAACCGGGAAAGCACTCTTCAGCCCTTCGCCAACGCTCGTCTCGTCACCAATTTCAGACTCGAATGCCATTTCGAGCCGTTTTTCAGCGGCCTGCTAACATCCAAGCTCAGCGGCAAAGGCAAGCGGGCGTGGCTTTTGCCAATGCAAAAGGCATGACAGCTTGACTTTGTCCGTCTGCAGCGCCGTGTTAGGCCGCATCAAGCTGGCGAACGGCCAGAATATCCTTCGGTCCGACCGGACGAACCTGGTCCATACTAAGGGTTATCAGTGCCTGGGTATGACCTGAGGCGGTTACAAACTCCACCTCCACAGCAGCGCGGCCGTATACCTCGACAACAGCACCGACGTCGCCTTTCCTCAGGCCGTGCTGCGGGAGGTCAGTTTTCAGCACTACAGTATCAAGTTCACTAAGGCTCATGGGGCTAGTCCTCCGGATACGCGGTGACGAATCTCGGCACTTCCTCACCGGTCAGTATAATCCAAGCGGACAGGACGTTAGCAGTCTGACCGTTCGGGCCAGTGATCAAGCCACGAATCTCGTATTTGACGCCGTATTCTGTAATGTCGATCTGCTTAGCATCTCCCTTCAACAACTCCTGTAGGGATATTTGCGAGAGCTTCCCAGTTGGCTTGGTCGTACCCGAGAGACCGGAAGAAGGCAGCTTTGTAGCGGCCGATCGGATGGCTCGGAGACAGAAGATAATCTCTTACCTTACTGGCCGGAACCGTCGCGGTTTCGATGTTTGCGAGTTTCACGGCGCTGGAATAGTGTCGGCGGTGGGATGCGGCCTAACAACCAAGCTCAGCGGCAAAGGCAAGCTGGCGTGGCTTTTGCGAATGCAAAAGACATGACAGATTGTCTTTGTCCGTCTGCAGCGCCTTGTTATACGTCATTTGCGCGAACGCCATCGGGTAGGTCGCCGCCGACCGTGCATGCATGCGACAACCAGTGCTCGATTGGACACGACGCGAAAGTAGATCCCGTATGGGAAGCGCCGGACCAGCGCGCGGCGCGTATTCCTATACAGCACCGGGAACTGCTCAGGATTTTCCACAATCGCGTTCGAAGCGACCCGAACTGCTTCCAGAAATTCCTCGCCTAGACCGCGCTGTTTGGCTTCGTACCATTCAGCTGCCTCTTCCAAGTCTTTGGCAGCCGCAGGCCGAAACTCAATTTCGGTCACGCGAGGCGTTTCCGGATCCGGCTCAGAACCTCATCCCAAGGTATTCCGGCGTCGTCCCCTTCTTCGATTTCATCGAGCCGCCGATCCAGCTCTTCTCTATGGGCCTGGGTAAGGGGAACCTGAGACGGATCGTCATTCAGGCTATCCCAAAGCTCCTCAATGAGGCGCAGCTTCTGCTCAGCGTCCAGCTTCTCAATATCGATGGCGCGGGTGCTCATTGCCGGGATTATAGCGCCCCTGCACGCTGCCACGAACCTCGAAATACGCGGTTTTCCTTGAGAAGGACGTATAACGACTAAGCTCAGCGGCAAAGGCAAGCTGGCGTGGCTTTTGCGAATGCAAAAGGCATGACAGCTTGACTTTGTCCGTCTGCAGCGCCTTGTTAGACGACTTATGCTGCACGGCGATGGAAATCAAGCTCCACCTTGAGGGAACCGCCCAGTGCCCGTGCAGCGCTCTGCAACGTCTGCAATGTGACCGAGGCATTCTCAGGATCTAAAAGACGGTCCAAAGCCGATCTGCTCGTCCCCATGCGGCGAGCCATCTCCGTTTTGCTCAGATTATCTTCAGACATTTTCTCCGATAGTTGATAGGCAATGAACCGTTTGATGGCCACCGCCGTCACCTCTTCGAAGAGACCTTCCTCTTTGAGAAAATCATCAAAGGCACTACCTACGTTTTTCTTACCCATCTCTATGATCTCAACTTTGTCAGACGCCGCTTGGCAAGCGCCAACTCCTTCGCCGGTGTCTTCTGAGACTTCTTCACGAACCCGTGCAGAAGGACGATCCTGGCATCATGAACCGTGAAGAATGTCCGCGCGATGCCCGATGGAATCGTTGAGCGCAGCTCCCAGAGTTCGCGATCCATCTTTTGAGCTAATGGCATCCCGATCGGCCAGCCGAACTGCAGCGTCTTGATGTCCTCGCCAATTGAACGCCGGCTGCTACCGTCGAGACTTCTAAGCCACTCACGAACCGGTTCACGTCCTGAGTCGAGCCGAAAGAAGACGACGGGTAGCGGCCTGTCTGCGGACATAGCCATATCGTACCATTTTCGGTACGGAGGTCAAAGCTTGGATTTGAGGTGGGGAAGTCGTCTAACAACCAAGCTCAGCGGCAAAGGCAAGCTGGCGCGGCTTTTGCGAATGCAAAAGGCGTGACAGTTTGACTTTGTCCGTCTGCAGCGCCTTGTTAGACGGCACGAACAACGGCATATCCCTAAGGAGCGGTTCGTGTATCCGCATACGGTTCTGCGATCACCTGGAACTCATCCTCATACACGACGTATCCAACCCTTTCTTCTCGAATGACATCCACGGAATGTCCGTTCGCTTCCGCGATCCGCTTGATCTTGTACATGCCGGAAATGTGCTCCTTCGCAGTATCGCGGAACCAGGCTATCCCCTTGGTGTTGCGACGATAGTACCCCTTCGAGGTGGATCGGTTGAAGCGCTTCGGCGTGGTCAGATGCACCTCGAACCATTCAAGAGAAGTCGTCAAAGCCTGCCGATGCTCCTCCGAGATTGTGTCAGCGTCGCGGAGAGCGTAGGCAAGAGTGAACAGGCCGTCGTTTGCTCCAGAACTCGGATGCCTCTGCGGGACGGTGAATCTGACGAAAGCCACGGCTTTGCCGTCTAACAACCAAGCTCAGCGGCAAAGGCAAGCTGGCGCGGCTTTTGCGAATGCAAAAGACGTGACAGCTTGACTTTGTCCGCCTGCAGCGCCTTGTTAGGCCGCGTCAAGCTGACGAACGGCAAGAATGTCCTTGCGCCCGACTGGACGGATCTTATCCGTGCCTAGAGTAACCAATGCCTGGGTATGACCAGAGGCAGTGACAAACTCCACTTCGAATGCGTCCGGTGCGTAAACTTCGACAACGGCACCGACGTCTCCTTTCTTCAAGCCGTGGTGAGGGAGATCAGCCTTCAGCACTACAGTATCGAGTTCACTAATGCACATGACTAGTCCTCGGGATACGCTGTTACAAATCTTGGGGCGTCCTCCCCGCTCAGTATAATCCAAGCGGTTATGACATTCGCAGTTCGGCCCTTCGGGCCCGTAATCGCGCCGCGAATCTCGTATTTGACGCCGTATTCTGTAATGCCGATTTGCGCCGCATCGCTCGTCAGCAACGACCGCAGATCGTCAGCAAGCGCTTCCCAGTTGGCCTGGTCGCACCCGAGCGACCGGAAGAACACGGTTTTATACCGGTCGATTGCGTGATTCTGTGACAGAAGGTAGTCCCTCACCTTCTCGGGTGGAATGGTCGCCGATTCGATGTGCGAGAGTTTCACAGCGACGAATTCTGCTCCGAGGGTGGGTACGCGGCCTAACGACCAAGCTCAGCGGCAAAGGCAAGCTGGCGCGGCTCTTGCGAATGCAAGAGGCGTGACAGCTTGTCTTTGTCCGTCTGCAGCGCCTTGTTAGGCCGCATTTGCACTGCCCAGTTTGCGTGACCCGTGCCTTTGCTTAGCAGATTGCTTCCGCGACACCGCGCAGAACCTAAGATTCTGCACAACCGTCGAACCGTCTGCGAAGCGACCCTTCTCAATGAGAGCATAAGTTCCGTCGATGCCGCCGCAGCCATCATCATTGACCCCAATATCTAGCGCGTCGTGAATCTCGTCTAGCTCTATCCGGTATTCTCCAGATTCATTGGTCTTTACGTAGCCAGATGCACCAACGCCAGGCATCGAGAATGCGCGATACTTCAGATCCACATAGTAGAGAGTCACATTGGGAATCGGTTCGCCTTCAACGGTCAATACGCGCCCAACGATTACAACGTCCTCGGCAGACGGAAAAACCGTGCACGCGGAGGCGAGTACCATCGCCGCAACCAAGGCTGATCGAGACATGCGGCGCCTGCGGCCTAACAAAAAGTAGGCGGCGAAACGCCGCAGAGAAAATGCGGCAAAACGCT
>DASVDU010000249.1:0-25080 GCA_036380915.1 Hyphomicrobiaceae bacterium
GTGCCCTTCTTGTGGGCGGCTTTGGCGATCTTGGCGGCGTTGTCGTAGCCGATCTTCGGCGCCAAGGCCGTCACCAGCATGAGCGAGCGCTCGAGCGCTGCCTTGATGTTGTCCTCCCGCGGCTGGATGCCGACGACGCAATTGTCCGTAAAGCTTCGCGCCGAATCGGCCAGCAGGCGCACCGATTGCAGGAAGTTGTAGGCCATCACCGGATTGAACACGTTGAGCTGGAAATGGCCCTGGCTGCCGGCGACGGTCATGGTCGTATGATTCCCGAACACCTGGGCGCATACCATGGTCAGCGCCTCGCACTGGGTCGGGTTCACCTTGCCCGGCATGATCGAGGAGCCGGGCTCGTTCTCCGGCAGCGCCAGCTCGCCAAGGCCGGAGCGCGGGCCAGAGCCCAGGAAGCGGATGTCGTTGGCGATCTTGAACAGCGACACCGCAACGGTGTTGATGGCCCCGTGCGTCATGACCATCGCGTCGTGGGCGGCCAGCGCCTCGAACTTGTTCGGCGCCGAGGTGAACGGCAGCCCGGTTATCGCGGCAATCCGCTCGGCGACCTTCTCGGCGAAGCCCTTGGGCGCGTTGAGGCCGGTGCCGACAGCCGTGCCGCCCTGGGCCAGCTCCATCAGCATCGGCATGGTCATCTCGATGCGCTTGATGCCATTCTCGACCTGCTTGGCGTAGCCCGAGAACTCCTGGCCGAGCGTCAGCGGCGTCGCATCCTGCGTGTGCGTGCGGCCGATCTTGATGATGTGCGCCCACGCTTTCGCCTTGGCGTCGAGCGCCCCGTGCAGGTGGTGCAGCGCCGGCAGCAGCTCGTGATGAACCTGCTCGGCCGCCGCGATATGCATGGCCGTCGGATAGGTGTCGTTCGACGACTGGCTCATGTTGACGTGATCGTTGGGATGCACCGGCTTCTTCGAGCCCTTCTCCCCGCCGAGCATCTCGATCGCCCGGTTGGAGATCACCTCGTTGGCATTCATGTTCGTTTGGGTGCCGGAGCCCGTCTGCCAGACGACGAGCGGAAAATGCTCATCCAGCTTGCCGTCGATGACCTCCTGCGCCGCCTTGACGATCGCCTCGCCGATCTTCGGATCGAGCCGGCCGAGCGCCATGTTCGTTTCCGCAGCAGCACGCTTGACGATGCCGAGTGCCCGGATGATCGGCTTCGGTTGCTTCTCCCAGCCGATCTTGAAGTTGCCGAGGCTGCGCTGCGACTGAGCCCCCCAGTATCTATCAGCCGGCACTTCGATGGGGCCGAAGGTGTCTGTCTCGATGCGCACGTCAGCGGAAGTCATCTCAGAAGCTCATTTTTTGGTCGAAACTGAAGTCTAGGCCTCACTAGCACAGGGCAGGGCCCGGCTTCCAGCTTCACGCCGCTCGGTCCGAACAAGCCCAAGCTCCCGGCTCGACCGGGCCGTTCGATTCGAGGGTGCGCAAGTCGCCCGCCATGAAGTCTTTGCGTTCATAACGACTGATCAGCAGCAAAGGGGAAGGGTCAGTGCTGCAGCAATGGATTGACTTTCACATCTATCGCTTTCTCGCGGCCACGAATTGGTCGGAACTGTCCGTCTTCTTCATCTTCATACTGGCGATCGCGTTCGGCCTCGTCGTGCACGCCGCAATCATGTGGCTCGTGCGCAAATTCTTCCCGGTGAAGTCCGACGAGGTGGGCGGCCGCATCCTGAGGCGCATTTCGCGACTCACACGTCTGGCTCTCATTCTGCTGGCCATCAAAATCGCGCTGCCCGCGGCGCGCTTCGAACCGGGGATTCAGCAGGCGGCGCTCCGCGTTCTCGACCTGGGTCTCGTCGCCCTCATCGGGCTGGCGCTGATCGCTGTCATCAATATCGGGTGGGACGTCGTCGAGAGCCACAATCGGCTCGACGTGGAGGACAACCTGCGTGCACGCAAGCTGCGCACACAGATCGGCGTGCTGAGGCGTACGGCCGTCATCATCATCGCCATTCTCACGTGCGGCGGGATGATGATGACGTTTCCCTCGCTGCGCGAGTACGGCTTGAGCCTGCTGGCCTCCGCGGGCGCTGCGGGCCTCGTCGTCGGCCTCTCCGCGCGTCCCCTGCTCTCGAACCTGCTCGCCGGTGTGCAGATCGCCCTCACGCAGCCGATCCGCATCGACGATAGCGTGATCGTGGAGGGGGAGTTCGGGCGCGTCGAGGAGATCACGACCACATACGTCGTCATTCGCACCTGGGACTGGCGCCGGATCGTGATGCCGCTTTCAAGCTTCCTCGAGAAGCCGTTCCAGAACTGGACGCTAGAGGATTCTTCGCTCATCGGCTCTGTGTTCTGGCACGTCGACTATTCGGCGCCGATCGAGGAGATGCGGCGCAAGCTGAACGATCTGCTGAAGGAAAGCGCCTACTGGGACCGTCGCGTCGCTGCGCTGCAGGTCGTGGAGGCCGAGGAGCGGACGCTCAAGATCCGTGCTTTGATGAGTGCCAGAAACGCAGCGGCCGCCTGGGATCTCCGTTGCCAGATCCGAGAGCAGATGATCACATGGTTGCAGAAGGAGCATCCCAACGCTCTGCCGCGCGTCAGGCTCGAAGAACCACATCGCGTCAGGGCCAACGGCACCTACGCCGAGATCGCTCAGGCGGAATGATCAGTTCTGCCCACAATTATCCGATGTGAGCCTAAGTTGCTCACGTTCCTGCCATTTTTCTCGCGCCTGCTCAGTTGTGCTTGTGAGGTCGAGTCGCGCCGGGCGGGTGTTGGGGCATCCTTCGGCGTCAGTGGAGCCGGATCGAACGGGTTCGGCCCCGTGGGGCAACGATCACGTGACCTGCGTGAACCTGGGCAGCCTTCGCCTGTCCGTTGTCAACCACGCTCGAGGATGCGCCCCGTGACCCCCAAGATCGTTGTGATGATCATCATGCTGGCGATGCCGAATGGCGACAGTGGTGTCCATGTGAAGCCGTATGCCACCGCGGAAACCTGCATCGAGGCCGCAAACATCGAGGCGACCGATCCGTTCGTCCACTCCGTGGAGTGCGCCGAGCTCGAGGACGGCCTGCTGACGCTGCGCTTCGACCGTCCGGATGTGCCGGAATCACCGCCCGTCACGACCGGCGCCCTCGACTCGGCGGAGTAGCCTGAAAGGACCGGGCCGCGGAGCCGCCGTCAACAGCTATTGAGGTGCGCGGGGTGTGATTGGAGTTGTCGGTGGTGTCGTCGGTACCTCGACGCCGTCGCCTGGCGTTGCTGTCGTCGTCGGAGCTTCTTGCCGGCCGAAGATGTACCAGAGCAACCCGAGGACGATCACCACCGCCAGCAGCAAGCCGAGCAGGCTGATGCCATTGTCCGAATTGCCGTTCCTGAGCATGGCAGGTCTCCGCCGCGCGGCATGCGCCCGAACGAACGCCACCCGGCGCGTGCAGTTCCACCGCCGCCTGCGCAACCGGCCTACTTGACCGCCGAGAAGGACGTCGGCTGCCAGAACTGATTGGAGACTTTGGCAATGATCGGCCCGTCCTTCTCCGATGCAGCGCGTGCCTGCTGCCATTCGGGGTCGGCCATGAAGGCGTTCCATTTCTGCTCGCGTTCGGCCATCGACTCCCAGCGGAGCAGATAGTTGAGCTGCTGGTTCGATTCGCCGACCAGTGTCGTCCAGAACCCGGCCTGATGAATGCCGTGACGCTCCCAGATTTTCAGCGTCGTATTTTCAAAGCGGTTCAGCAGTGCCGGCAGGCGCCCCGGAACGCAGTCGTACACGCGCAACTCATAGATCATGGGCGAATCCCCTCGATTAAGAACCGTCGCATCTGGCTGAGCACAATTTGGCGGCGCTGCCTTGCGAAGCTCGGCCCAGTCGAACTCATGGCGTTTTCCTCAGTCCTGCCCCGGCATCGGAATCCAATTGTAGAGTGCGAGCCCGCCGTCGACGGGTACAGTCGCGCCGGTCACATAGCCAGAGAAGCGATCCGACAACAGCGCTATCGCCATGCCGGCCATATCAGCCGCCGTACCGAATCGCTGCAAGGGGATTTTGCGCTTGGGCTGGAAGGTCTCGTCCATATTGGCAGCGCCACCGCCCGGCACGGCCCCTGGCGCCAGCGCATTGACCCGGATGCCGGAGGGCCCGAAGGCGCGCGCCAGCTCCCTAACGACCATGGTCATGCCGGCCTTGGCCGCGGAGTAATGGGCGAGATTGCGCGGAGCATAGGCGTGCAGCGAGGTGATGTAGAGCATGCGTCCGCGCACGCCCGCCTCCTGCATCCGCTTGCCGATCTCCCGGCCCAGGAAGAAACCGGACCGGACATTCGTGTTGAGCATGGCATCCCATGTCGCCTCCGACACGACGGTGGGTATGTCGCCCTCGATTCGGCGCGGGCAGGCCGCGTGCACGAGCATCTCCGGCAAGCGGCCATCGACTGCCTCGAGAATGGCTTTCCATCCATCGGGCTGGGAAAGGTCGACCGAGATGGTCTCGGCCGAGCCGCCTGCATCGCCGATCTCGCGCGCCGCAGCGGCATTGCGCTCCATGTCGATATCCACAAGGACCACGTGAGCGCCTTCGCGCGCCAGAGCCGTCGCAATACCGCGGCCGATGTTCGAGGCCGAGCCCGTCACAACGGCGCGCTCGCCTGCGAACAGTCCCTGAGTGCTCATGGTGCGGCTCCTTCAGATCACGGAGCCCGCATCGGAACACAGAACGGGCTGTTTTTGAAGCGGCTTGGCGGTGTGCGGAACGGTATCCGAAAATGCGTGCCGGCCGGGAGGGCGCAGCCTACTTCTTGCGGAAGGCGTCCAGGCTGACGATCTGGGCGCCGCCGGAGGGCGGCCGCTCCGCCTCGGTCTCGTCGGCGGACTGCTGGACCTGGGAATGAGATTTGGACGGAACCTCAGGCGCCGGCTTGGAAGATGCAGGATGTGCAGAGGAAGGCTCTGTCATGCCCGGCTGATCGGACGGCCTGTCCGGCCGCGCCTTTCGCGGACTGCGCGTCGGCTTGCGCTCGACTGCCGGACGCGGTGCACCGCGAAGCGGCGCCGGTTGCGGCCGCGGTGCCGGCATGGCCTCTTCCTCCTCGGCACCCGTCTCCAGGCCCGATTGGGACTGCTCGAGTGCCTCCGGGCCCAAGTCCGGCGCCTCGAACTGCAGGCCATAGCGCACGCTCGGATCGAAGAAGATCTTCAGCGCCGCGAAGGGCACGACGAGCCGCTCTGGAATGCCGTCGAACGTCAGCTTCACCTCGAAGCGGTCCTCAGTGACGCTGAGATCCCAGAAGCGATGCTGGAGCACGATCGTCATCTCTTCAGGGTATTTCTCCCGAAGACGCTTGGAGAGGACGACGCCCGGGTGTTGTGTATCGAAGGAGATGTAGAAATGATGGTCCCCTGGCAACCCGCTCTTGGCCGTACGGGCCAGCACTGCGCGCACGACGCCCCGCATCGCGTCCTGCGCCAAAGCTTCATAGTCGATCATGCGCCCGCTGCTCATGAGGGACCAGGGCCATTTCCAGATTCGCGAGCCCCGAGACTCCGGGCCGCAGGGAAGTGGAGGGCTTCTGTTGCCCGGTGCCCTCCGAACCGCGCCTGACCAGGCTAGTGATCAGGGCTTGGGTTCAGGCCTTTCGCGCCGCGTTACGCAGCTAGAGCAGCCTCAGCATAGTTGTCATTGGCAACTATTCTGGTTGGCCCGATAACGGCGGAACCATGCCGGGCGAAAGCTAAGTCCTTTACACCCTCGTCGATCCTATTTCGCCCCCATCAGAGACCGCCGCTTTCCAAGCTGCGGCCTTTGGTGGAGGCGCCGGGTACCGCCCCCGGGTCCGATAGGCTTATTACGACCGCGTTTATCGCCATAGCCGGACGAATCCAGCATGCCTAATATAGGCCGTCCGTGGCAAAAAAAAAGAACTCTTGAAAGGGTATGATCGCGCTTGCTCATCTCCGCCATACGCGAGCTGCTGACGGGCCAGCCGGCCTATCACGCCCGCTCCCCCTGGCGCCCGGTGCCTGCCGTGGCGGCAGCTTTAATCATGGTCGCGATTGCCGCCGGGGTGGCCACCTATCTCGTTGGCACGCTGCAACTTGCGCCGCCAATCGCGATCCCCATGGACCTGACTCCGGCGGACGAGAACCGGATCTGGAGGATGACGGTCTGGCTCCTCAGCATGCAGGCCTCGATCATCGCGCTCGTTCTTGTCGCTGCCGGCATGTTCGGCGGCCGGCGGGCCGAGGTCCTGGCCTTCAATCGGGACACGCCGAAACGGATCTACGTGGCGGCCGTGATCGTCATGGTCATCGCCCAGGTCGCCTACAACGTGATCGTATTTCCATTCGCGCGCGACACCATGGTCGAGGACGTGCAGCCGATGCTGGAGCCGCTGCATTCCGATGCCTTCTGGCTGTTCGCGCTTGCGATCGTCGTCGGAGCTCCGCTTTCGGAGGAGCTGCTGTTCCGCGGCTTCCTGCTGAGCGCGCTGGCCCAGTCGCGCATCGGTTTCCTCGGAGCCGCGCTCGTGACCACGCTCGGCTGGACGGCTCTGCACGCCGGCTACTCGGGCGTAGGGCTCGTCGAGGTCTTCCTTGCGGGTCTGCTGTTCTCTTGGCTCTTGTGGAGAACGGGCAACCTTTGGGTCCCGCTCGTCTGCCATGGGTTCTACAACGGGATGGTGCTGCTCGCCCTCGTCACGCTGCCGCTCACGTGATTGCGCGCACATCCGGGCCAATGACGGGACGGACGAAAGCTGGATCGGAACCATGGACCAGTATCTCAACCTGATGCGCCGGGTGCGCACCGAGGGCATCCGCAAGACCGATCGCACGGGCACGGGCACGCTCAGCGTTTTCGGCCATCAGATGCGCTTCGACCTCGCGCGCGGCTTCCCGCTGGTCACCACCAAGAAGCTGCACCTGAAGTCGATCATCCACGAGCTGATCTGGTTCTTGAGGGGCGACACGAACATCGCCTACCTGAAGGCCAACGGCGTCTCGATCTGGGACGAGTGGGCGGACGAACATGGCGACCTCGGCCCGATTTACGGCAAACAGTGGCGCTCCTGGGCCGCCCCGAATGGTCGCACCATCGACCAGATCGCGGAAGCGGTGGAGACTCTGAAGACCAATCCGGACAGCCGCCGCATCATCGTCACGGCCTGGAACCCGGCCGATATCCCGGATATGGCGCTGGCGCCCTGCCATTGCCTCTTCCAGTTCTACGTGGCTGATGGCCGGCTCTCTTGCCAGCTTTACCAGCGCTCGGCGGACGTGTTCCTCGGCGTTCCCTTCAATATCGCCAGCTATGCCTTGCTGACGCTGATGATGGCGCAGGTGACGGGCCTGCGTCCCGGCGAGTTCATCCACACGTTCGGCGACGCGCACCTCTACCTCAACCACCTCGATCAGGCCGACTTGCAGCTCACGCGCACCCCGCGGCCGCTGCCGACGATGCGGCTGAACCCCGAGGTGAAAGACATTTTCGGCTTCCGTTATGAGGATTTCGAGCTGACTGGCTACAATCCCCATCCGCATATCAAAGCGCCGGTGGCCGTATGAGCGATCGCCCCCAGCCAGACGCAGATCCGGTGATCGCACTCGTCGTCGCCGCCGCCGAGAACGACGTCATCGGTCGCGGCGGCAGGTTGCCATGGCGTATCCCTTCCGACCTGCGGCTCTTCCGCCGCCTCACCATGGGCAAGCCGGTCGTCATGGGGCGAAAGACGTTCCAATCGATCGGCAAGCCGCTCGACGGCCGCGATAACATCGTCGTGAGTCGGGATCCGGCCTTTGATCCTGCCGGCGTGAGCGTCAAGCGGACTCTGGCCGAGGCCATCGCCGAGGCCCGCACGGCCGCCGCGGCCCGGGGCCAGAATGAAATCATGGTTATCGGGGGTGAGGCGGTGTTCCGCGAGGCGCTCCCCCTGGCTCGGCGCATCTATCTCACGCGCGTCCATGGGCTACCCGAAGGCGATACATTTCTGCCCGGAATCCCGCCAGGCGAGTGGGACGAAGCTTCTCGCGAGGATCTTCCGCGCGACCCAACCGACGAGTTTGCCTGCACACTTATCGTCCTCGAGCGTAAGCCTGAGCCGGTGCGTGACACAGCCTCCGGTTCTTGAAGCCCCATTGCGCCGCACCACATTGCACCGAGTACGGTTTGCGCGGGCAAGGGGTGTCCCCTATAACGACGGATACAAAGGCGGATGATGAGCGCCCCGCGGTGCGCGGCTGGCGCCCTTTTGCATACCCAGGACACAAGCAGAAAGCGGAAAAGCTATTCAATGCCTTGGAACAATCAGAGTAGTGGTGGTGGCGGCTGGAAAAGCGGCGGTGGCGGCGGCCCGTGGGGCAGCGGCGGCGGTGGTGGCCCGTGGGGCCAAGGTCCTGGCGGCGGCAATCAGCCCGATCTCGAGGAGATCCTGAAGCGCGGCCAAGACAAGGTGAAGCAGGTGATGCATGGCTCCGGCGTGCCGGGCCCGCTCATCCTCCTGCTGTCGGCCGTGGCCCTCGCTGTCGTCGGTTTCTACGCATTTACATTCACCGTACGCCCTGACGAGCTCGGCGTCGTGCTTCGCTTCGGCCAGTTCCATCGGCAGGAGCCGCCGGGCCTGCATTTCAGGCTGCCTTACCCGATCGAAGAGGTCCGCCTACCCAAGGTGACCGTCGCGAACCGTACCGAAATCGGCTTCCGCGGCCCTACGGACAACCGCGCCAGATCGATCCAGTCCCAGGAGGTTCTCGACGAGAGCCTGATGCTGACCGGCGACGAGAACATCGTCGACATCGGCTTCGTGGTGCTGTGGAACATCAAGGATGCTGCGGCCTACCTCTTCAACATCGAGAACCCGGAGAAGACGGTCAAAGAGGTCGCCGAGAGCGCCATGCGCGAGGTCGTCGGCAAGAGCCGGGTGCAGGACGTGCTGACGGAGAAGCGCTCGCAGATTGAGCAGGAAGTGCTTGATCTTGTCCAGCGCACCCTGGATTCCTACGGGGCCGGCATCAACATCACGCAGCTGCAGATGCAGCGGGCCGAGGCACCTTCGCAGGTCATCGATGCGTTCCGCGATGTTGCCGCGGCCGCGATCGACCAGCGGCGAATCGAGAACCAAGCCTACGCCTATGCGAATAAGGTCATTCCCGAGGCCCGCGGTGAGGTGCAGCGCATCCTGCAGGAGGCCCAGGCCTACAAGGAGCGGGTGGTTGCAGAGGCGCAAGGTGAGGCAGACCGCTTCCTCAACGTGCTCGAGGAGTACCGCAAGGCGCCCGAGCTGATGCGCCAGCGGCTCTACCTCGAGACGATGGAGCGCGTGCTGTCATCCACCGACAAGGTCATCATCGATAGCAATGGCGGCCAGAGCGTCGTGCCATACCTTCCGCTCGACCAATTGCAGCCCAGAAGACAACAACAGCAGCAGTGAGGGCTCGGATCATGCGCACAACGTTGATCACAATTCTCGTCGCGCTCGGCCTGGCTGCGGTCGGTGCATACCTTTCGATGTTCATCGTGAAGCAGCACCAGCAGGCGCTCGTGCTGGAGTTCGGCAAGCCAAAGCGGATCATCGACACGGCGGGGCTCCATTGGAAGATTCCTGTCGTGGAAACGGTCGAGTACTTCGACAAGCGCATTCTGGATCTCGACACCTCTCCGCAGGAGCTTTTCTCGTCGGACCAGAACAAGCTGATCGTCGACAGCTTCGCCCGGTATCGCATCGTCGACCCGCTGCGCTACTTCCAGACCGTGCGCAACGAGCTCGGCGTGCGCTCGCGCGTGGGTCCGATTCTGGACAGCTCACTGCGGCGCGTCCTCGGCTCGGCCTCCTTTGCTGACGCCGTGCGTGACCGGCGTGCTCAGCTCATGAACCTGATCCAGAAGCAGGTGAATGCCGAGGCCAGGAACTTCGGTATTGAGATCGTCGACGTGCGCACCAAGCGCGTGGACCTGCCGCCGCAGAACTCGGCCTCGATCTACGAGCGCATGAAGACGGACCGGCAGCGTGAGGCTGCCGAATACCGCGCTCGCGGTGAGGAGGCGGCGCGGCGCATCCGGGCCGAAGCCGACCGGCAGGTCGCTGTCATGAAGGCGGAAGCCGAGCGCGACGCGCGGCGCCTGAAAGGTGAGGGCGACGCCGAGCGGGCCAGGATTTCCAACGAGGCCTTCAAGCAGGATCCGGAGTTCTACCAGTTCCTGCGCTCCATGGAGGCTTATGAGACGGCCCTGAAGCGCGGCGACACACGCCTCGTGATCTCACCGGAATCGCCGACATTCCGCGACTTCTTCCGATTCTTCTCGGAGTCGGTCACACCGGCGACCAAAGTTCCGAACGTCACCGGAACGACCGCGCCGAACATCGCGTTGCCACAACGATGAGCGATCTGGCTGTGGCCCTCGGTCTCGTGCTGGTGATCGAGGGCCTTCTCTGGGCTGCCGCTCCTGATTTGGCGGTTCGCCTACTCAATGCTGCGGCGGAAGCGCCGCCGCAGGCGTTGAGAACAGCAGGTCTGACGGCCGCCGCGGTCGGCGTATTCATCGTCTGGCTTGTGCGCGGCTGAACGCCCGGCTCTGTGTGTTGACAGGCTGGGGGCCCGGATCGAACGATATGGTGGCGCCGTCGCGCAAACGCAGCGAAGCGGCGGATCGTGTGCGCATGCAGGTCGAAAGGATACGTGTGATGACGGCCCTGGCGCAGGTGAGAGATGTGGGGATCGCGCGCACTCTCGCGGGGTTGATCTTTTCGCTCGCGTTGGTGACTTTTGCGGGCAGCTCCGAAGCCCGCGGGCCCCAATCGGTTGCGGACGTCGCCGAAGAGCTGATCGATGCCGTCGTCAATATTTCCACTACCCAGACCTTGAAGACTCCCGAGGGCACGCCGCTGCCGCGTGTGCCCGACGGCTCGCCGTTCGAGGATCTGTTCGAGGACTTTTTCAACAAGAAGGGCACCAATCCCCATCGCGACCGCCGCGTGTCCTCGCTCGGCTCCGGCTTTGTTATCGATGGGAAAGAGGGGCTGATCGTCACCAACACGCACGTGATCGAGGGCGCGGACGAGATCGTCGTCAACTTCGCCGACGGCTCGCGCCTCAAGGTCGACAAGGTCGTCGGCAAGGACGGCAAGACGGACCTGGCACTCCTCAAGGTCACGCCGAAAAAGCCGCTCAAGGAAGTGAAATTCGGCGCGTCCGAGGCGATCCGGGTGGGCGATTGGGTAATGGCGATCGGCAATCCGTTCGGGCTCGGCGGCTCCGTGACGGTGGGGATCATCTCGGCCAAGGCCCGCGACATCAATTCGGGGCCATACGACGACTATCTCCAGACGGATGCCGCCATCAACAAGGGGAACTCGGGCGGACCTCTGTTCAACATGGCCGGCGAGGTCATCGGCATCAACACAGCCATCATTTCCCCGACCGGCGGCTCGATCGGCATCGGCTTCGCCGTTCCGTCGGACATTGCCATGCCGGTGATCGAACAGCTGCGCCTTTATGGTGAGACCCGCCGCGGCTGGCTCGGCGTTCGCATTCAGACCGTCAGCGAGGACGTCGCCGAGTCGCTGGGCGTGCCACCGAACACCGGCGCTCTGGTGGCCGGCATTTCACCCGACAGCCCCGCAGCGAAGGCAGGCATCGAGGCGGGTGACGTCATCACCAAGTTCGATGGCAAAGAGGTGACGAGCATGCGGGGGCTGCCGCGCATCGTGGCGCAGACGCCCATCGGCAAGACCGTACCGGTCGAGGTCATGCGTAAGGGCGAAAAGAAGACACTCGAGGTCGTGGTCGGGCGGCTCAGCGAGGACGATGATGCTGCTGCCGAAGAGCCTGCGCCTCCGACGACGCGCGGTGAAACTCCAGCCAACCCAGGCCAGGGACTTATCGGGTTGAAGGTCACCCCGTTGACGGACGAGCTCCGTCGCAAGCACGGCATTGAAAAGAAGATCAAGGGCCTGCTCGTCACCGAGGTCGACCAGGACAGCCCCGCCGCCGAGAAAGGCGTCAAGGCCGGAGACATCATCGTCGAGGCGGCCCAGGAGCAAGTTGCGACGGCCGACGATCTGACGAAGAGCGTCGACAAGGTGCGCAAGTCGGGGCGGAAAGCCGTGTTGCTGCGGCTCGAGGACGGCAAGGGCGACATGCGCTTCGTTGCCGTCCCAATCGACTGACGGGGCTTCGTCCAAATTCTGCGCATCCGAGCGGGTATAGAGACTGACTGCCGCAGCGGCGCCGTGCCTGCGCTCGTCACGCGGGGCGACATGCCACTGGCGCTGCATTGCGGCCGGCGCTAAGACATGCGACCCTTTCCAACCCGCTGGAGAAGACAAGCTTGTTGTCCGAAAATCGCAGCCTTTTGAGCACGATTGCGGATTCGATCCCGCCCGTTCATCGCGACGGCCACAAGTTCGTGGCGATCGGCCTGGGTATAACGTTTCTGTTCTTCTTCCTCTGGCCGCCGTTGGGATGGGTATTCGCCGTCGTCACGGCCTGGGTGCTCTACTTCTTCCGCGATCCCGACCGCGTCACGCCGCTGCGGGAAGGGCTCGTCATCGCCCCCGCAGACGGCCGGATCAGTGCGATCGAGCGGGTACGCCCGCCGCAGGAGCTGGGGCTCGGCGAGGAGCTTCGGACCCGGATATCGATTTTCCTGTCCGTGTTCGATGTGCACGTGAACCGGTCGCCGGTCGCTGGACGTATCACGCGGTCCGTCTATACCCCGGGGGCCTTTTTCAATGCGGAGCTCGATAAGGCCAGCGAGGAAAACGAGCGCCGTGGCCTCGTCATCATGATGCCTTCGGGCAACGAAATCGGCGTGGTGCAGATCGCGGGGCTCGTGGCAAGGCGCATCGTGACCTTCGTCGGCGAGGGCGATACGGTTGGTGTCGGCCAGCGGTTCGGCCTTATTCGTTTCGGCTCACGCGTGGACGTCTATCTGCCGCCTGGCGCCCGACCTCTCGTGGCCGTTGGCCAGCGGACCATTGCAGGCGAGACGGTGCTTGCCGACCTCAAGTCGGATGAGCCGGAGCGCGAGGCGCGCCGGAGTTGAGGGCTGGATGGAACACGCAGAATTGCTGACCGGCCGCGGACGGGAGCAGACCCGATGGACCCTCTGTTGACGAGGCTTGAAGAAGAGACCCGCCGGCGCAGGCGCCGCGCAATCTTCAAGTACAGGCAAGTCCCGGTCCGCCTGCTCATTCCGAATTTCTTCACGCTGCTCGGACTGTGCGCGGGGCTGACCGCCATCCGCATGGCCATCGAAAGCCGTTATGAGCTCGCTCTCGCCGCCATCGTTTTCGCGGCTCTGCTCGACGGCGTCGATGGCCGCGTCGCCCGCATGCTGAAAGCCTCGTCGCGGTTCGGCGCCGAGTTCGATAGCCTAGCCGATTTCGTCAACTTCGGCGTCGCTCCTGCCATCGTGCTCTTTACCTGGGGCGCGTGGGAAACACCCGCTATGCGGGGTCTGGCGTGGATCGTGGTCCTGCTGCTGGCGGTCGCCTGCGGCCTCAGGCTTGCGCGTTTCAACACCGCGCTCGATGTGGAACGGCCGAAGTGGCAGTCCAATTACTTTTCCGGAGTGCCCGCGCCGGCCGGTGCCATCATCGCGCTGCTGCCGGTCTACCTGGATCAGCTCGGGCTTCTGCAGATGCGCATCGGCTGGCCCATCTACTTCGTGCTCGCCTACGCTCTGCTCATTGCCGTCCTCATGGTCAGCACGATCCCGACCTTCTCCGGCAAGCTCCTTGGCGAGCGCATTTCTCGCGAGTGGGTGATGCCCATATTCGTGCTCCTGGGTGGGCTGGTGGCGCTGCTCGTGACCTACCCGTTCGCCACGCTCAGCATCGGCACGATACTCTATCTGGCAATGATCCCGTTCAGCATCCGCCGTTATCGCAGCCAGATGCTGGATATGGAGGCAGAGGAAAGACGGCGGCCCGAGGACAACATCCCGAAACTGGTGGTCGACAAGCCCTCTCACCCCGACCGGATGCCACGTTGAGCCGCGGAGCGGGCCACGGGGTCGTGCGTTGACCGCTCGAGCGGTGCTACCTAGTATTTCACCGACCTGCAAGATGGAGTGGCTTGGACGCGAACACGTCCGCCGCGGATGACGTGATCGAAATCCTCATCGTCCTGGCTCTTTTTCTCCTCAACGGCCTCTTCGCACTTTCGGAGCTGGCGGTCGTCTCCTCCCGGCATTCGAGACTGAAGGCCATGGCAGCCGCAGGCCGCCGCGGAGCCAACCGCGCCCTCGAGCTTGCGACCAACCCCAGCCGCTTTCTCTCGACCGTCCAGATCGGCATCACGCTCGTCGGCATCGTCAGCGGCGCTTACTCGGGCGAGGCCTTCGGGATGCGCGCTGCCCAGTACCTGAGCAGCGTCGGACTGCCAACCGGTGCAGCCATCACGATCGGCTATGGCCTGGTGATCGTGATCGTGACCTACTTCTCGGTCATCATCGGCGAGCTCGTGCCGAAGACCCTGGCGCTGCGCAACGCGGAAGGCCTTGCCTGCGCGGTCGCACCGATCATGATCATTGTCGACAGGATGGCGGCGCCGGCCGTTTGGCTGCTCGACAGCTCGACCCGTCTCGTCTTTCGCGTGCTCGGCCTGCCGACCGAACGCGAGATCCGCGTCACCGACGAGGAAATCAAGGCCTTGATCGCGGAAGCCGAACGCGCCGGCGTTCTCGAGACCGGCGAGCGCGAGATGCTCTCCGGCGTCATGCGGCTGGCCGACCGGAGCGTCGTCGGTCTGATGACGCCGCGGACGGAGGTCGACTGGATCGACATCACCGGCTCGCATGAGGAGATCAAGGAGCGGATCATCAGCACCCCGCATTCACGCTTGCCCGTCGGCGAGGGCTCGGTCGACCAGATGGTGGGCGTCATCCAGACTCGTGAGCTGCTTGCCACGCTGCTGTCCGGAAAATCGTTCGACGTGCGCTCGCTCATCCGCAAGGCGCCGATCATACCCGAGACCACCGACGCGCTGGATGCGCTTGCCATCTTGCGTGATGCAGAGGTCCCGATGGCGCTCATTCACGACGAGTACGGCAATTTCCAGGGACTCGTGACACCGGCTGACGTTCTGGAAGCCATTGCCGGGGCGTTCCGGTCCGATACGGCAGGGGAAGTGTACGCCGTCGAGCGTGAGGATGGCTCGTGGCTGCTTTCGGGCGCAATGCCAGCCGATGAAATGGCCGACAAGCTCGCGATCAAACTTCCCGAAAAACGGGCCTACGAGACAGTGGCCGGCTTCGTGCTCGCCCACCTGCAGCATCTGCCCGAGACCGGCGAGCACATCGAGACCGGTGGCTGGCGCTTCGAGGTCGTCGACCTCGACGGCCGCCGAATCGACAAGGTTCTCGCCAGCCGCGTCGTCCGGCGCCCCCGGCGAGGGGCGCTGGCGTGACGGGCGCGGCAATCCAGGTGCCGCGCTCGCCGGAAATCGGATGAACTACTTCGCAAGGCCCATCAGCTTCATCATCTGGCCGATCTCGGCGTCATCGCGCTTCATGAATTCAGCGAAATCATTCGCATTGGCCCACACGGTCTCGAACCCGCGCTTGGCCATGAACTCCTTGAAGCCTTCGCTGTCGTAGATCTTCTTGAACAGCTCCTCATAGCGCTTGGCGATCTCCGGCGGCAGTCCCTTCGGTCCCACCATGCCGCGCCATACGCCCTTGGTCCAGGTCGACCCGGTCGCCTCCTTGAGCGTTGGCACGTCCGGGAACACAGCTAAACGCTCCTCCGCCATGACAGCCAGGCTGCGGACTCGCCCGGCCTCCACCAGCGCACGCGCCTCCGGCAGCGAGCATGCGACGAGATCCACGCCCCCCGCCGCCAGATCGGTCATGGCTGTCGCCGCTCCGGTGCTCGGAACCCACTGCGTGGAATTGGGGTCGGCGCCGAGTGAGTGGAGCATTCCGGCCAGCGCCAGGTGCCAGCTGCCACCCTGGGCCGTTCCTGACGATTTGAACTTGCCTGGGTTCTTCTTGATCGCCTCGACGAGCTCGTTCAGCGTCTTGAATTCCGAGTCGGCTCGCACGTGAATGGCGGCAGGGTCGGCGTTCATCAGCGCCAGCGGCGTGTAGGACGCATACGTGAGGTCGGTCAGCCCCATCCAGTGCATCATGTTGATCTCGAGCGTGATCAACCCGATCGTGTAGCCATCTGGCTCCGCCGTCGCGACGGCGGAGTGGCCAACGACACCGTTGCCACCCGTGCGGTTGACGACATTCACCGGTTGCCCGAGCTCTTCCTGCAGGACGGCGCCGATGTACCGGGCCACCGCATCGGTCCCGCCACCCGCAGCCCACGGCACGATCAACGTGATCGGCCGTTCGGGGAATGCGGCGCCGGCCTGGCTTGCCAAACCGAATACCATTGCGGTCGCGCAGATCGCCGACCGCAGCCACTTCCATGAGGTCATCAACATTCTCCAGATTTCCTCCCCAACACTGTCAGGCGCCAGCTGGTCGCGTGCAGCATCGACCCGCTGCCCTGATCGGGACAGCCAGAGGATATCCGGACACCTGCTGATTGGTCGTCATAGAACTTTTGCCGCCGGTTCATATTCAGCCGGCCGAGGTCCGCCTCGAGCCGTGTGCCGTTCCGGTGTCAAGCGGCGGCGGAGGCGTACTCGTAGGCCAGCCAGGGCCGCGACCGCCCCAGCTTGTCGACAAGGAAGTCGACAAAGCATCTGACGCGCGCAGAGGTGTGCCGCGCCCCAAAGAACACGGCGTAGACTCCCTGCAATTCGCCGGCGTGAAAGCCTTCCAGCAGTGGGACCAGCCGGCCCTGACGCACATCCTCACCGACCTGAAACCAGCCAAGGCGCGCGATGCCCCCTCCAGCCACCGCCATGTGCCGGAGCGTTTCGCCGTTGTCACCGCAGAAGCTGCCCTTGACGGCGATCGGGCGGACGTTTCCGTCGATCATGAAAGGCCATTCGTTCAGGCTGGGCCGCAGATTGTACGTCAAGCAGTTATGGGAAAGGAGGTCCTTCGGATGCCGGGGAGTCCCGTTCCTTGCAAGGTAGTCGGGGGAGGCGACGACCACCCGCCGGCTCTCGCAGATCTTGCGCGCCACCAGCGAGCTGTCCTGCAGCGGACCCACGCGAATGGCGACCTCCACCTGCTCCTCGACGAGGTCGACCACCTTGTCGCTCAGCGACAGATCCAGCTCGATGTGGGGAAAGCAGCTCAAGAATTCGGGCATCAGCGGCAGGATCCGATGAATGCCGATGCCGATCGTCGAGTTGACCCTGAGCCTCCCTCTCGGCTGAATGAGATGTTGCGTGACCGCGTGCTCCGCTTCCTCGATATCGGCGACGATCTTGACGCAGCGCTTGTAATAGAGCTCGCCTTCGGGAGTCAGCCTGAACTGCCGTGTCGAGCGGTCGATCAACCGCACGCCCAGTTGACCCTCGATGCGCGACATGAGCTTGCTGACGGCAGATGGAGACAGCTTCATCGCGCGCGCTGCCGCAGAAAAGCTGCCTGCGTTGACGACACGTACGAATGCCTCCATCCGACCGACCCGGTCGTGTTCCCTTTCCGTGTTGCGCGCTCCTCCCCGGTGAATTCTTTTCACGGCCCCTATTCCCATTTTACCTCTGGCATCAGCTCCCCACCTTCAGCAGACTCCAGCACGAAGGCGCGGAGCGGAAAAGCCTTACGCGGATCTGAAGGAGGACAGCCGATCCATGAAGATTTTCGTCACAGGCGCGACCGGCTACATCGGCGGATCCGTCGCCACGCGTCTGCTGGCTGATGGACATCATGTCATCGGGCTTGCGCGCAGCGAAGAGGCAGCAACCAGCCTCAAGCAACGGGGGATCGAACCGGTCATCGGCACGCTCAACGATTATGGCCTCCTCCAACGAGTGGCCCGGACGGCAGATGCTGTCATCAATGCAGCTCAAGCGGACAACCCTTTTGTCGTCCTCGCTATTCTGCCGCAGCTCAACGGGACGGGAAAGGTTTTCATTCAGACGAGCGGCTCGAGCGTCATCAGCACCTACGACCAGGGTGAGTATGTCGATCGCGTCTTCCACGAAGATACACCTTTCACCCCGATGCCCGAGAAGGCGACGCGGGCGGCGATCGACGAGCAGGTTCTCCGTGCGGCGCTCGACGGGGTGCGTTCTGTCGTCATCCGTCCGTCGCTGATCTACGGGCGCGGCCTGGGGGTCAACTCGTGCAGCGTCCAGATCCCCAAGCTCATCGAGCAGGCACAATCGGGTGTCGCCCGGCACATTGGACGCGGGCTGAACGTCTGGTCCAACGTCCATATCTCGGACGTTGTCGAACTCTATGCCCTGGCTCTGGAGCACGCGCCGGCCGGCTCGCTCTTCTACGCCGAGAACGGCGAGGAATCGATGAAAACGGTCGTCGAGGCCATCAGCCGCATGCTCGGCCTTGGTGGGCGCACGCAAGAGTGGCCGATCGAAGAAGCGGCAGCCGCCCTCGGGCCGGGCGCGCACCTTTCGTTCGGATCGAACAGCCGGGTGCGAGCGGTGAAGGCACGCAAGGTCCTCGGCTGGGCGCCGAAGGGACCTCCGCTTCTGCATGAAATCGAGCAGGGCGCCTACAAGGAGCTTTACGGCCGCTGAGGCTGTGCTGCGCAACGGCCAAGACTACGAGGAATGATGAATGCCGGCTTACGTCATCGTGGATCTACAGGAGCTGATCGACGCGGATAAGCTGAACGCGTATCGCCCGCACGGCGCGGCAGCTGTCAAAAAATATGGCGGGCGTTACATCGCGCGTGGGGGCGAGACTGCCAGCCTGGAAGGCGGCTGGACGTCTCAAAGGATCACCATCCTGGAATTCGACTCTCTGGATCAGGCCCGCGCCTGGTACGACTCTCCGGAATACGCCGCCGCGAGAAAAATCCGTGAGGGCGCCTCGCGAACTCGCATTCTGGCAGTGGAGGGCGTGGCGTAGCACGCGGATGATGATGGGCGCTTTGCTGGCAACCGAAGCGGCCGATCACTTCGTCTCGCCCGGCGCGCGGTGATAGACGTCATCCGCCCGTATGATGTCGTCCTCGCCGAGGTAGCTGCCGATCTGGACCTCGATGAGCTCGAGCGGCACCTTCCCCGGGTTCTCCAGGCGATGCCATTGCGTCGCGACGATATAGACGCTCTCGTTCTCGCGCACGAGCTTTTCGCGCTCACCGATGGTCACCTTGGCCGTGCCGTGGACGACGACCCAGTGCTCCGAGCGATGATGATGCATTTGCATGGAGAGCTTGCCACCCGGCTTGACGTGCAGCAGCTTCACCTGGAAGCGCGGGCCGAGCGACAGGGTCTCGAAATACCCCCAGGGTCGGTAGTTTCGTAAATGCTGCTCATGCTCCTTGCGGTTGCCGAGCTTCAAGCGCGCGACGATCTTGGAGACATCCTGGGCGCGAGACTTGTCGGCGACCAGCAGGGCGTCGGGCGTATCGACGATGACGAGGTTTTCGACGCCGAGCGTGGACACCAGCGCCTTCTCGCTGTGAACGTAGCAGCCGGATGAGCTCTCCAGCACTGCCTCGCCATGGCTCACGTAATTGCCCTGGTCGTCGCGGGGCGCGATCTCCCATAGCGACGACCAGGAGCCGACATCATTCCATCCGATGTCGACCGGCACCATCGCTGCCACCGAGGTTTTCTCCATAACAGCGTAGTCGACCGAAATGTTGGGACACTGGGCAAAGGGCTGCCCGTCGAGCCTCAAAAAGCCGATGTCCATGGTGGCCCGATCGAATGCGAGCTGCGCAAATTCGAGGATCTCGGGCGCAAGCCGCTGCAGCTCATCGAGAAATGTCCTCACCTTGAGGACGAAGATGCCGCTGTTCCAGAAGTAGTGTCCGTCATCGACGTAAAGCTGCGCCGTTGCGGCGTCAGGCTTTTCGGCGAAGGCCTCGACTCTGAAAGCAGTGTTGTCGAAGTCCTCGAGGGCCTTGCCGCGGCGGATATAGCCGTATCCCGTATGAGCGCTGGTCGGCTTGATCCCAAACATCACGAGACGGCCGCTGGCAGCAACCTTTCCGGCGAGCTGAACAGCCTCGAGGAAGCCTGCCTCGTCGGCAATGACGTGGTCCGACGGCATGACGACTATGGTGCCAGCGGGGTCCTGGCGGGCGACGCTCAAAGCACCGACGGCGATCGCCGGGGCCGTGTTGCGCGCCACCGGCTCCAGAATGATGCTTCCCTCACCGGCATTGCATGCGTCCAGGTTCTCCTTGACAAGAAAACGGTGGTCCGCGTTGCACAAAATAGTCGGCGGCCTAAACCCGGCTTCGGGCCGCAGGCGTTTCAAGGTGGCGCCGAGCAGACTGGTATCCCCAGCGTTGAAGCGAATGAATTGCTTCGGGTACATGGCCCGGGAGAGCGGCCACAAACGCGTTCCCGAGCCTCCAGACAAAATAACGGGATAAAGTCCGCTCATGCCCAGTCCTCCAGCGCCAGCGGATCCACCGCGCCCGTAGGACCAAGTCTAGCGGCCGGATGCTAGCAGAACCAGCGCCATCCACGTGTAAGTTGTGGGATAGGGATAACGCGACGGTCCGACCTGTTCTGCCTCGCAAACCCTGCACGAGCCTCGTCTCAGCCGATCAGCGGGCTGAATTGGAGCGCATGAGCCGTTCACGCAGCGAGCGGAGCGCATCGGCGGCCTGCTGTGAGGCATCCGTGGCCGGACTGGTTGCGCCAGTGCGGATCTGGTGCTGATGCGTGCGCGCCGCCATCGCCTCGGGCCGCGACGAATCCCGGCGCAGGCTTCCGAGCGGAGCCGGCCCGGCGCTCCCGGTCTGCGTCAAGTCTGCCCTTGGCATCGCCGGATCGGGAATTTCGCGCGTCCGGCCGACGTGTCCGTTCGCGGCCGGCGAGCCCGGCGCCGGGTGCTCTTCCAGCACGGCGGCCGGTTCCAGTTCGTGGGCTTCCTCACCGCTTGCACTGACGTGGTCCGCACTGGCGCCGCACGACCGCCAACGCTCGACGATCATGTCGAGGAAACCTTCGTCGCCCACGGACTTCTGCCATTTCTCGCTGAACCGCGCCGTGGAGCTGCGCGGCAGGGCCGAGCGTGGCAGCTCGTCGAACTTGATACGCACGGGCAGGCTGACGCCGTCGCCAAACGCAATCGCCTCCCGCTGACCGAGCGCCGGCAGGAACTCCAACAGGCCAGAGCCTGTGTCGGACACCGCCGATGTGACGATCTGCTGGTCGCGATCGTTGGACATCCGCAGAGCGAAAACGGTGTTGCACTGGGACAGGATCGTCGGGTCAATCTCCGCCGGGCGCTGTGTGACGATGCACAGCGAAGCGCCGTACTTGCGTCCTTCCTTGGCAATCTTTGCGATGGCCCGCTTGCAGGGCTCGAAGCCGACGTTGGGATTGGCCGGAACGTAGCGGTGCGCCTCCTCGCACACGAGCGTCACCGGAACCTGCCCCTCGCTCCACAGTGCGAAATCGAATGTCATCCGGCAGAGCACCGACACGACAACGTTAACGACTTCCGTCGGCACGCCGGTCAGCTCGAGAATGGTAATCGGCTTGTTGTTGACAGGGACACGGAAGATCTGTCCCAGGATCTGCGCCATGCCGTCATAAACGGTGAGGGAACCGAACATGAAGGCATACCGCGCATCCTGGCTGATCGTGTCGATGCGCGTCTTGATCTGGCGGTAAGGATGGAGATCGCGCCTGTTCTCGAGCTTGCCCATGCGCTCGTCGATCAGCGCGGTCAGATCGGAGATGCGGTAGGGAACGGGCGTATCCACTGTAAACCGGCCTGGATCCAAAACGCCCCGTCGCAGCGCCTGGATCTCCTTGGCGCGCCCCATGGCATAGCGCGCCTTGGCGATCGGGATGAGCTCCTGCAGGATTTCGACCTCCGCCTTACGTCCCTCCGGGTCGCCAATCAGGACCTCGATCGCCTCCTCGAACGTCAGCAGCCAGAACGGCAGCTGGAGGTTTCGCGGCGAGAGCACCTCGGCCCACTCGGTGAAGGCCGTTGCGTACTCGTTGTGCGGATCGAGAAGAACGATATGGGCGGCAGGGTTCTTTCGCAGGATGGCACGCAGGATCAGCGCCGTCGAGCAGGACTTGCCGGTGCCCGTCGTGCCCAGGATGGCGAAGTGCTTGCCCAGGAGGTCATCGACCTTGACCATGGCCGCGATGCCGGGATCCTGGCGCAGCGAGCCGACGCGGACAGCAGTTTCACGGTCTCCGCAGAACGCCATCTCCAGCTCGACGCGGGAGGCGACGCGGACGCGATCGCCCAGCGCCGGGTAGATCGTAACGCCCCTGTTGAACGAAGCCGGGTTGCCGCTCGCATCCTTCCACAGCTCGCCGACGAGGCCGAGCTCGGCAATCCACAATTCGGTATCCCCTTCCCGCTGCGCGGGCACAGGCACGCTCAGTGCCGAGACGATGGCGAGGACCAATGTGTTCGTCTGTTCCACAACGAGCAGCGTGCCCATTTCCGGGCGATGCTCGGGGCCGCGGCGGGTCGGGTCCTGTGCCGAATCCAGCAGCACAACCGCCTTCGAGCCGTTGACCGAAACGATGCGTCCGATCGACGGGTCCTTCATCCAGATGTCCCGGTTCCGGTCGGCTGTACTCGACTGCATGGCGCCCCCTCGATCCCTGCTACATTCTTCCGCCGAGCACGGCCTCTCGCGCTTCGGCGATCGAAACCTGGTGCTTGGACGGCAGTCTGACCGCTACCTCGGTGCCCTTCGACTTCACGCTGCGGATTTCCAGCCGGCCTCCGTGCAGCTCCACGAGCGCCCGGGCGATCGGCAATCCGAGCCCGGTGCCTTCCCGCCAGCGCGACCGGGTCCCATCAACCTGGCCGAAGGGCATGAGCGCAATGCGGATTTCGTCCTCGCTCATTCCCACGCCCGTATCGCGGACGATGAGCAGGGCTCCGCCATCGGGCAGACGGACAGCCTCGACCGTGACGAGGCCGCCTTCCCGTGTGAACTTGATCGCGTTGCTGAGAAGATTGGAGATGATCCGCCGGATCTTGGCGGCATCGCCGCGGATCGGCTGCAGCGAGGGGTCGATGCGGCACTCAAGCTGCACGCCGGCCTCCTGCGCGGCCAGCTGCAGTCCCGGTATCATGGCCTGCAGCACCTCACCCAGGCTCAGTTCTTGAGCATCCAGCGTGTACTTGCCGCTCTGGATCTTCGAGATGTCGAGGATGTCGTTGATGATCGACAGCAGATGTCCGGCCGCATCACGGATGAGGCTGGCGTAATCGACGATGTCCTCGTCCTTGAGCCGGCGCTGGAGATGCTCGGAAAGCAGCTTGGAAAAGCCGATGATCGTATTGAGCGGTGTCCGCAGCTCATGGCTCATGTTGGCGATGAACTCGGACTTGATCCGGTTTGCGAGCTCCGTCTCGATACGCGCCGCGCGCTCAGCGCCCAAGGCCCGCTGCCTCAAGACGGCCGTACTGAGCATTGCCGAATACTGACTCAGCAGGGTATTTGACTTGCTCGCCTCGATCCCGTCGATCAGCATGAACGGCCACAAACGCTTTTACGCTGCAATGATCATAAGGTAGACGGTACTTTTTAAAGCCGGGGTTAATTGCGGGCGTGCGGCCGGCAGCAACCGTTGCATAGAGCACATCGGATGTCGTTCCTGCCCGATATTCCCACGCTCCTCGCTTACACTGCCGCCTGCGCTGTCCTGTTCCTGACGCCCGGACCGGACATGAGCCTGTTCCTCGCCAAGACGGTCTCGGGCGGGCGGCGAGCCGGGACGGCAGCCATGCTTGGCGCGAACCTGGGTTGCCTCGTCCACACATTGCTGGCGGCGATCGGCCTCTCTGCGCTGCTCGCCGCCTCGGCGACCGCCTTCGCGCTCGTCAAGCTGGTCGGCGCGGCCTACCTGCTGTGGCTTGCCATCGATGCCGTCCGCTCCGGCTCGGCTCTGAACCTGAAGGCGCAAAGGTCCGCTCGCGAGCCGTTCGTCAGGACGCTGCTGCTCGGCGCCGGGGTCAATCTGACGAACCCCAAGGTCGTCCTGTTCTTCGTGACCTTCCTGCCCCAATTCGTGCGGGCGGGCGACCCCGATGCCGCGGCGAAGCTTGTTTTCCTTGGAGTGTATTACGTCCTGTTCTCTCTGCCCTTCGCCGCCCTGATGATCCTCGGCGCCGAACGGCTGCTCGCGTTCCTCAAGGGACGACGCGGTGTGCTGCGCGCCATCGACTGGACCTTCGCCGGCGTGTTCGGCTTCTTCGCCGTGCACATCCTCGCGACCCAAACTCGCTGATTGCGGAGCGGCCCTGCGGGATTAGAATTGACCCGACGCGGAGGGGCGCGGAGGCAGATCGACGGCGCCCGATACGAACGGGAGGAGACAGTGACGCTCACCTACAAACCGCGCGACTGGTCGAGCCAGCCCGGCTACATCGATCCAGGCTACAAGTCGACAGCCCTCCGGGGCCCGACGAAGCCGCTGATTCCCATCAAGCAGTCCCTCTCCGAGTTGACCGGCCCCGTCTACGGCCACGACAGCCTTGGCCCGCTCGACAACGATCTCACCCGCAACGGCCGGCGCACCGGCGAACCCCTCGGTGAGCGGATCATCGTCACCGGCCGCGTCCTCGACGAGGATGGCCGGCCGGTGCCCCACACGCTGGTAGAAGTCTGGCAGGCCAATGCCGCTGGCCGCTACAGTCACAAGGTCGACCAGCACGACGCACCGCTCGACCCGAACTTTTTCGGCGGCGGCCGCTGCGTCACGGATGCAGAGGGCCGCTACACCTTCATGACGATCAAGCCCGGCGCCTACCCGTGGGGCAACCACCACAACGCCTGGCGGCCGAACCACATCCACTTCTCGCTGTTCGGACCAAGCTTTGCTACGCGGCTCGTCACGCAGATGTATTTTCCCGGCGATCCGCTGCTCGATCTCGACCCCATCTACCAGAGCGTGCCCGCCGGCGCCCGCGAGCGGCTCGTCTCCCGCTTTTCCATCGACGTGACGAAGCCCGGTTTCGCGCTCGGCTACGAATTCGACATCGTCCTGCGCGGGCGCAACGAGACGCCGATGGAGGACTGACGCCGTGGCCCTCAAACAGACGCCGTCGCAGACGGTCGGCCCCTTCTTCGC